>CAYTFW010000071.1:0-29248 GCA_964437145.1 uncultured Rhizobiaceae bacterium | reverse complement strand
GTGCCGGCGCACGACCTCGGCAAGATCGCGATCAAGGGCGCGCTGGAGCGCGCCAAGGTGAAGCCGGAGGAGGTCGACGAGGTCATCATGGGCCAGATCCTGAGCGCGGGTCAGGGCCAGAACCCGGCGCGCCAGGCGGCGGTCAATGCCGGCATCCCGGTCGAGAAGACGGCGTTGGGCATCAATCAGCTCTGCGGCTCGGGCCTGCGCGCGGTGGCGTTCGGCTGGCAGGCGATCCGCAACGGCGACGCTAACATCATGGTCGTCGGCGGCCAGGAGAGCATGAGCCAGGCGCCGCACGCCGCGCATATGCGCGACGGCACCAAGATGGGCGAGCTCAAGATGACCGACACCATGCTCAAGGACGGCCTGTGGGACGCGTTCCACGGCTATCACATGGGCAACACGGCGGAGAACGTCGCCCAGCGCTACCAGATCACCCGGGCCGAGCAGGACGCCTTCGCGGCGTCGTCGCAGAACAAGGCCGAGGCGGCGCAGAAGGCCGGCAAGTTCAAGGACGAGATCGTCCCGGTCACCGTGAAGACCCGCAAGGGCGACGTGGTGATCGACACTGACGAGTTCCCGCGCCACGGCACCACGGCCGAAGCGCTGGCCAAGCTGCGGCCGGCCTTCACCAAGGAGGGCGGCTCGGTCACGGCTGGTAACGCCTCGGGCATCAATGACGGCGCCGCCGCGCTGGTGCTGATGAGCGCCGAGGAAGCCAAGAAGCGTGGCGTGAAGCCGCTGGCCAAGATCGTGTCGTGGGCGACCACCGGCGTCGATCCGGCCGTCATGGGCATCGGCCCGGTGACCGCTTCGAACGCGGCGCTGAAGAAGGCCGGCTGGACGGTGAAGGATCTCGACCTGGTCGAAGCCAACGAAGCCTTCGCGGCGCAGGCCGTCGCGGTCGGCAAGGAGCTGGGCCTCGATCCGGCCAAGCTCAACGTCAATGGCGGCGCCATCGCGCTCGGCCATCCGATCGGCGCCTCGGGCGCGCGCGTGCTGACCACGCTGCTCTACGAGATGCAGAAGCGCGACGCCAAGAAGGGCCTCGCGACGCTGTGCATCGGCGGCGGCATGGGCATCGCCATGTGCGTGGAGCGGGCGTAGCGCACCATCGCCCCTCCGTTTGAGGAGCGGGCATGGATCGCCTGGTTTTTCACGAGCGCGTCGGTCTCGATGACCGGCGCATCAGCCCGTTCTCGTGGCGGGTGCGCTATGCTCTCGCCCACAAGGGGCTCGAGCCCGAAATCGTGCCGACGCGCTTCGCGGATGTCGGGCGCATCCGCGCGCTGAGCGGACAGGACCTCGTGCCGATCCTCGAGCACGGCGGCAGGGTCGTGCATGACAGCTGGGCGATCGCCTGCCATTTGGAGGATGCTTTCCCCGATCGGCCTTCGCTGTTCGGCGGTGCCATCGGACGCGGCTCTGCGCGGCTCGTGAACCTGTGGTCCGATGCGACCCTGCATCCGCCACTGCGGCGGCTGATCTTCGCCGACTTCATCTGGTGCCTCGACCCCGGCGACCGCGCGCATTTCCGCCGGACGCGCGAGGCGCAGTTCGGCACGACGCTGGAGGCAGCCTGCGCCGATCGAGAGCGTTGGGTGGCAGAATTCGCGGAGGCTTGTACGCCGTTGGAACAGACCCTCGGCGAGCAACCCTTCCTCGCCGGCGCGAAGCCGGCCTACGTCGACCACGTCGTCTTCTCGGTGTTCCAGTGGGCGCGCATCGCCTCGCCGCATGACGTGCTGCCGACAGGCGGGGCGCCGGCGATCCGGAACTGGCGCGCGCGCATGATCGCGCTGCATGGCGGTCTCGGCGATCGCTTCCCCGGCTATCCCGCCGCACGGATCGGCCCGGACGGTCGCGACGCCGAGGCGGAACCCTCTCACACTTAGCCGGTCGGTCCCGATCCGGAGGGCTTTGCTCATTGGGACCGCCGGCGTCCCGCCGGCATCATGGTGAGCCGGCGGGACGCCGGCGGTCCCAAAGAGAACTCAGCGCGCGAGCGTCTTCATGCGTTCGCGCGCGCCTGCGACCAGCGCGCGGGTGAACGCGGCAGCCGGGCCACCCTGGCCCAGTGCCGCCGCCTGACCTGACCACAACGGCGAGAAGTCGCCCGAGCCCTTGGCCTCGGCGGCGTTGCGCAGCGGCTGGATAGCTGATGCCGCCAACGGGAAGGCCGGTGCGTACGGGCTGATCGGCCCATGCTCGCGCATCACGCGATTGAGCACGCCGCGCGCCGGCCGGCCGGTGAAGACATTGGTCAGCGACGTCTGGTCGGCGCGCGCCGCCTTCAGTGCCGCCCGATGGATGGCGCTGACGCCGGTCTCGTCGCAGAGCAGATAGGCGGTGCCGATCTGCGCCGCGCTTGCGCCGAGCGCCAGGGCCGCGACCACGCCGCGCGCGTCGGCGATGCCGCCGGCGGCGATTACCGGAACCTTCACCGCGTCGACGACCTGCGGTACCAGCGCGAAGGTGCCGGGCTGGGCGGCGATGTCATCGGTGAGGAACATGCCGCGATGACCGCCGGCCTCGCTGCCCTGGGCGATGATCGCGTCGACGCCATGATCCTCGAGCCAGCGCGCCTCCTCGACCGTGGTCGCGGAACTCATGGTCACACAGCCCGCCGCCTTCACGCGCTCGAACAGCCGCTTCTCCGGCAGGCCGAAATGGAAGCTCACCACCTTGGGCTTGAGCTCGACCATCAGGTCGCAGGCAGCTTCGTCGAACGGTAAACGGCCGGGGCCTTCGGGGATTGTCGACGGGTCGATGCCGAACTCGGCGTAGTAGGCGCCGAGCGAGTTGCGCCACGCGGCCTCGCGCGCCGCGTCGGGGACCGGCGGCTTATGGACGAAAAAGTTCACGTTCAACGGCTTGTCGGTGCGCTGGCGGATCACACCGACGCCGGCGCGGATCTGGTCCGTCGTCAGCATGGCGCACGCCAGCGAACCCAGGCCGCCCGCCTCGCTTACCGCCGCGCCCAGGTCAGGCGTGCCGGAGCCGGCCATGGGCGAGAGCAGGATCGGGTGCTCGATGCCGACGAGATCGAGAAAGCGGCGGTCGGGCCACATGGGCATCTCCGGAACGACGGGTCGGCCCCTAAGGTAGGCGCCTCGACACATTACCGGAAGCGATTTGATTGGATCAATGCTATCGTTTGACCAGATATCTCTTGGAGCCTGTCATGGACGCGTCCGATCTACGCGTATTCGAGGCGGTGGCCCGCCTAGGTGGCATGAATCGCGCCGCCCAGGCGCTCAACACCGTGCAGTCCAACGTCACCGCGCGCGTCCGGGCGCTGGAGGCCGAGCTGGGCGCGCCGCTCTTCGATCGCCACAGCCGCGGCGTGGCGCTGACGGCGGCCGGTCAGCGGCTGCTGCCTTACGCGGCCAGGGTGCAACATCTGCTCGATGACGCGACGCGCGCGGCGCGCGACGACGGTTCGCCATCGGGGGCGCTGACCGTGGGGACGCTGGAGACGACGGCCGCGTTGCGCTTGGCTGAACCGTTGGCGCGCTTCGCCGGCGATTGGCCCGGCGTCGACCTCGTCGTGCGCACCGGCACCACGGCGGAGCTGATCGATATGGTGCTGGCGCGCCGCGTCGAGGGCGCCTTCGTCGCCGGTCCGGTCGACCATCCGGAGTTGCGCGAGGAGCCGGTGTTCCGGGAGGAACTAGCAGTCTTCAGCGGCCGCGACCTGGCCTCGCTCGACGAGCTCGCGGGGCGGCGCGACCTGAAGCTGATCGTGCTGCGCGCTGGCTGTTCTTATCGCCAGCGCTTGGAGCACGTGCTGGCGCGGCGTGGCGTAGTCTCCACGCGGCTGCTGGAGTTCGGCACCCTGGAAGCCATCTTCAACTGTGTCTCAGCCGGCATCGGCATCACCCTACTGCCGCGCCAGCTTGCCGGCAGCGTTTGGAATGCCGATCGTGTGGCCGTGCATCCGCTGCCGCCGACCGAGGCGATGGTGCGCACCGTGTTCATCCGCCGGCGTGACGCCTTCGTGTCGAGCGCGCTTTCGACGTTTGTCGCAGGCGCCAGCACCGCGCCTGAACGCTCATTCGCGACACGTAAGCGCGCGAACGCCTAGGCTATTGTCGCCATGCCGATTGCCGACTAGCAACCCGGGCGCTTTCAGGGAACACTGGCGCAGACGGCAAGATGGGGAGGAAAACCATGGCTCGCGTTGCATTGGTCACAGGCGGCACCCGCGGCATCGGCGCGGCGATCTCCAGGATGCTGAAGCTGCGCGGCTACGTCGTGGCGGCGAACTATGCCGGTAACGACGTCGCGGCGACCCAGTTCAAGGAAGAGACCGGCATCCCGGTCTACAAGTTCGACGTCGGCGACTTCGCCGCCGTGACCGCGGCCGTGGCCCAGATCGAGAAGGACCTCGGGCCGATCGACGTGGTGGTCAACAACGCCGGCATTACCCGCGACGCCACCATGCGCCGGCTGACGCGCGAGAACTGGGACCAGGTGATGAACACCAACCTCGGCTCCTGCTTCAACGTCTGCAAGGCGGTGTGGGACGGCATGAACACGCGTGGCTTTGGCCGCATCGTCAATATCGGCTCGATCAACGGCCAGGGCGGCCAGTACGGCCAGGTGAACTACGCCGCCGCCAAGTCGGGCATTCACGGCTTCACCAAGGCGCTGGCCCAGGAAGGCGCCGCCAAGGGCATCACCGTCAACGCCATCGCGCCGGGCTACACCGACACCGACATGGTCTCGGCCGTGCCGGCCAACGTGCTGGAGAAAATTGTCGCAAAAATCCCCGTCGGCCGGCTCGGCAAGGCTGACGAGATCGCCCGCGGCGTGCTGTTCCTGGTCGCCGACGACGCCGGCTTTATCACCGGCTCGACGCTCAGCATCAACGGCGGTCAGCACATGTATTGAGTGGACGGCGGCGCCGATCCGAGCGCGCCGCCGCCCTCAGGGTTCCTTGCTCGCTCCACTCCGCCCTGGCGTGAAGAGCCAGAGATTGCCGGACCAGGCGTCTGCGCAGTCGAACACCCGACGACCGACCTCGCGGGTTTCCGGCAGGCCGCGCGCGTTGCGCACGGTGACAGAGCTTATCTCCTCCTGGCATTCGGTCGGCTGCTCTTCGGTGGATGCGAGGACTCCCGTGCGCGCCTTGTTCGCGATCGCCTGACAGAGCGCCGCACCGCTGCCGACCGTCGGCATTTCCTGCGGACTGGTGCCCTTGTTCTCGGCGACATTGCAACCCTGGATCTCGATTCCGCGCAACTTGCTCTCGAACTTGCCGGATAGTGGCCCAAAGACGCCGGCGTCGGCGATCCGAATGCCCGGCTTACCCCCGACGGAACCAAGGAAGACGTTGAATTCGCCGCCGTCCTGATAGGCATGACAGACCAGAAGCAGCCGCCCGATCTTCGAGCCACCGGCATTTCGTGCGATCTCCTGAAAGACCTTTGCGATGTCCTCGTCAGGTTTGACGGCGCGGTCGTTTGGCTTGGGCAGCTTCAGGTTCATGCCCACTTTGGTGCTGATAAGACGGAATTCGAGACCAGCCATCGTGCACCTGCGATCCTGCAATTCCGGCCGGCCCAAAGCGTGCGCCAGCCGACGGCGGTGGTCGAGACCTATTCTTCGTCGCCGCCCGCAGCGCCGCCTTCGGTCACTGCACCTTCCGCCTTCAGCGCCGCATAGGCCGCATCGTCGACGCCCAGCTCTTTCAGCAGCGTGCGGTTGTGCTGGCCGATGCGCGGCGCCGGCGTGCGGATCGAGGCCGGCGTGCCGCCCAGCCGCGGCACGACGTGGTGCATGGGGAACTGGCCCATCTCGGGGTCGGGATAGTCGGCAACCAGCTCGCGCTCGAGAATGTGCGGATCCTCGAGGATCTGGCGCACGTCGTAGATCGGGCCGATGGTGACCTCGGCTTTCTCGAAGAAGGCGACATTCTCCGCCTGCGTGCGCTCGGCGACGAAGGCGCCGATGATGGCGTCGAGGTCCTCGGCGTGCTGCACGCGCTGGGCGTTGGTCCTGTAGCGCGGATCGTGGTTGAGATCGTCGCGGCCGATCGACCGCAGCACGCGCTCGGCCATCTTCTGCGTCGAGGCCGACAGGCAGACGTAGAGACCGTCCTTGGTCTTGTAGGCGTTGCGCGGCGCGGAAGTGGTCGAGCGGCTGCCGGTGCGCGGCTTGACCTTGCCGTTCAGCCGGTAGTTGGCGGCTTGCGGTCCCAGCACGGCGAAGATCGGGTCGAGCAGCGGCAGGTCGATCACCTGGCCCTTGCCACCGTTCATCTCGACCTCGCGCAAGGCGATCATCGCGCCCGAGGCGCCGTAGAGTCCGGCGATGGTATCGGCGAGGTAGATCGGCGGCAGCACCGGCTCGCGATCGCCGAAGCCGTTGAACGAGGCGAAGCCCGACATGCCCTCGACCAAGGTGCCGAAGCCGGGACGCTTGGCATAGGGGCCGCTCTGGCCCCAGCCCGAGATGCGCACGATCACCAGCTTGGGATTGCGTGCCAGCAGCACGTCGGGGCCCAGCCCCATCTTCTCCAAGGTGCCGACACGGAAGCTCTCAACGAACATCTGGGCCGAGGGCACCAGATCGAGCAGCAGCTTGCGGGCGGCGGGCTTGCGCAGCTCCAGCCCGAGGCTCTTCTTGTTGCGGGCGTAGATCTTCCAGTTGGTCTCGACGTCCTTGACCTTCCAGCCGCGCAGCGTGTCGCCGGCCGGCGGCTCGACCTTGATCACCTCGGCGCCGAAATCGCCCAGCACCTGGGTCAGCGTGTTGCCCGCCACCAGCCGCGACAGATCCAGCACGCGCACGCCGGCCAACGGGGCCTTGGCTCCCGGCGTGTAGTCCCGTCGCTTCAACGCAGCCGCCATCATCCACTCCACTCAGCTCTGTCGCGTGGATGATAGCGCGCGTCGCGGCGGGAAGTCGCCGGCGTCAGTCTTTCGCCAGGCCGGCCTTCACCAGCACTGGCTTGACGTCGACGAAGTACTTCTCGGCGAAGGCGCGGTACTCGGCGGGGCTCTTGTACCAGGGCACCTGGATGTAGCGATCGAGCAGCGGCTGGTGCGCGGGATCGTCCATCGCCTGCTTGAAGGCGTCGTGCAGCACGCCAACGATTCCCGCCGGCAGGTCCTTGGGACCGACGAGGCCGTAGGGGCTGTGCGCCACGGCGTTGATGCCGCGCTCGACCAAGGTCGGCGTGTCGGGGTACTTCGGGAAGCGCTTCTCGGTCGCCATCGCCAGCACGCGGACCTGGCCATTGTCGACGAAGGGCGCCCACTGCGCGCCGTCGGGCACGAAATGGATATGGCCGCCCAGCAGCGCCTGCATCCATTCGGCGCCGCCCTTGTAGGGCACATGGGTGAACTTGGCGCCGGTCGCCTGCTCGGTCTCGATCATCAGCAGGTGGCCGGTGCCGCCGATGCCCGAGGTGCCGTAGTTGTACTTCTCCGGCTCCTTCTTGCCAGCGGCGACAAGGTCATCGATCGTCTTCCACGGCGCGTCCGCCTTGCAGACGACACCGAAGGTGTAGGCTGACAGACCCATGATGTAGGCGAAGTCGCGCAGCGGATGCCAGTTGGTCTGCTGGTAGTGCGGATAGCGCAGGCTGTTGATCGTCATGCAGGCGATCGTGTGGCCGTCGGGCTTGGCGTTCAGCATCTGCGCGGCCGCCAAGGTCGCGGCGGCGCCGGCCTTGACGTCGACGATCACCTGCTGGCCGAGCAGCTTCGAGACGCGCTCGCCGAGGAAGCGCAGATGCACGTCGGTGACACCGCCGGCGGCCAGCGGGTTGTAGACGGTGATCGGCCGGTCGGGCCTCCACACCGCCTGCGCGGTCACGATGGTGGGGGCGGCGACGAGGCTGGCCGCGCCCAACGCGATGGCGCGGCGGCGGCTGTACTGATGGGTGGGCATGACTCGGTCTTCTCCCTGGGTGTTCGGTCTGCGCCGGACAGGGACGTACTCTGCGGGACAGTTGCGTGGCCGTCCATGTCACATCCACGTCAGCTTTCGCGTCGCGGCCGGCTGAAGGCGCGCATCATGTCGCGCGCCAGTTCCTCGGGCGGGCGGCCGGCGATCAGGATCTCGGGGATCTGGCTGTCGATCAGCAGATGGGCGATGCCATGCACGAAGGCCCAAGCGGCTAGCGCTGCGTCGTTGGCGGCTCGGTCGGTGCCGCCGCCGGTCAGGGCCTGGCGCAGGGCGAAGAAGCCGGTGCGCGCCGCGTCACCCAACTCGGCGTTGGCGCGACCGCTGACGTCGCGCGAGAACATCAGCTTGAAGATCGCCGGGCGACGCAGCGCGAAGCGGATATAGGCCAGCGCCCGCGCCCGCATCACCTCATCCGGCGGCGCGTTGGCCGCCGCTTCGTGTCCGTCGGCGGTGAGCTCGCGAAAGCCCTCGGTCGCCAGCGCCGCGAGCAATGCGTCGCGGGTCGCGAAGTGCTTGTAGGGCGCGTTGTGCGATACGCCCAGCGCGCGCGCCAGCTCGCGCAGGCTGAGCGCCTCGGGCCCCGACGTGGCCAGCACGCGGCCGGCCTCGCGCAGCAACGCGGCGCGCAGATCGCCGTGATGGTAGCGGTCGGCGGGTTTTGAGCGGGCGCGCGAAGTTGGCATTGACAACTTTCCAAGGATGCCTATGTTGGCAATGACAACTTAGCGGCCTGGCGACGCGGCGGCAACTGCGGTCCGGGCCGGGGAGCGTCCGATGACCCTCGAGCCCTTCGCCGTCGCGCCGATCGCGACCAAGATCCATCTCGTGTCCGTGCTGATCGCCGCCGTGCTCGGCGCCGGGATGTTCGTGGGGCCCAAGGGCACGCCGGCGCACCGCGCCACCGGCCGGACGTACATGGCCTCGATGGTCGTGGCGGCCCTGAGCTCGTTCTTTATCGTGACCAAGGACCCCGTCATCGGCTCCTTTGGCGTCATTCACGGCCTGTCGGTGATCGTGCTGTTGATGGTCACGGCGGCGATCTGGACGGCGCGCGCGGGCAATATCCGCGCCCATCGACGCTTCGTCATAGGCCTTTATGTCGGCGCGATCCTGGGCGCCGGCGCCGGCGCGTTGGTGCCCGGCCGCATGATCTCGCGCATCCTCGGATACGCCTGATGAGAGAGGGGTGGCCCAGCCGTACCGCCGTCCCGCGCGCCGCGACGGACTAGACCGCAAGGCGGACCAGCAGATTGGCTAGCGGCGCCGGCGCTGTAACCATCGCGTCGTGGCCAGTGGCCAATTCCTCGATGTACCAACCCAGCCGCGAACGCGCGAATTGGAGGTACCGGCCGACCGACGCCATGGCCGGCCGCGTGCACGCGACGTAGATGCAGCGCAACCCGTTGCCCAGCGGGTTGGCCAAGCGCAAGGGCGTGGCGAAGGTATTGGCGGGGTGCGGCGTCAGGTTGCTCTCGACCCAGGCGCGTTCGACGGCGTCGACCACGCCGAAGGCCGATGCGGGCATTGGCGGCAGGGCGGCGGCGGTGCCGGTCATCCTGGCGCCGCCCAGCGTCTGGCCGTTCTCGACGATCACCGCGTCGAGGAAGACCAGGCGACGCAAACGATGCGGCACGCGGTCGGCGACGCCGCTGATCACCGCACCGGCGTAGCTGTGGCCGACCAGCACCGCGTTCTGCACGCGCCGTCGGTCGAGCAGATCGACGACCTCGTCGATATGGGTATCGAGCGTGATGTCGGCGCTGAGCTCGCTGGCACGCTCGCCCAATCCGGCCAGGGTCGGCGCGATCACCTCGTGACCGCGCGCCTCGAGCAATGGCGTCAGCAATTGCCAGCACCAGCCGCCGTGCCAAGCGCCATGGACCAGCACGAAGGTGACGGGTGCGCTCTGGGCGTGGGCCGGTGCGGACAGCGAGGCCGCTATGATCGCTGCCGTGCCGAGGAATGCTCGTCGCTGCATCGCAGAACTCCCCTACGACGTTGGCGACCGCTTACCGCGATCCTGTGGCGGAACGGTGTCACGAAGCCGTGACACGAGGCGTGCATCGCGCGTCGGATGGGCCGCGACACCAAAGGTAGGAGCTCGAGGGGCAACATGGGCGAGATCGCCGAGCTGTCTCGCGCCCTCGACGAGGAGCCATCGGTCTTGTCGCCTCCAGCTTCGGCGTGCGGCCACCCAAGGCGTGAAGCCGTCTATGATGGGCAGCTTATCCTACAGGAGGCGACCATGGCCTACGGCAAGCTCATTGACTATGCCGACGCGGCACCCGAAGCGCGCGCGGTGATGGACGACATCAAGCGCACGCGCGGCGTGCCTGACGTCAACAACGCCTGGAAGGCGATGGCGCGCCATCCCGCGGTGATGAAGCGATTCTGGCAGCGTGCGCAGACGACCATGGCGCCGGGCGCGCTCGACGCGGTGACGAAGGAGCTGATTTACCTCGCTGTTAGCGTCGCCAATGGCTGTCACTACTGCAGCGCCTCGCACACCGCGCTGGCCAAGAAGAAGGGCGCTACCGAGGAACAGCTCGCCGAGATGGTCGAGATCGTCGGCCTGGCGCTCGAAGGCAACAGCTACGCGACCTTCTACGGCCAGGACGTCGACGCGGCGCTGAAGGAGTAGGGCCTATGACGCCATCCGCGCGATGAAGGCGCGGATGCGCCTGGCGTTGGCGCCGAGGTCGCTCAGCCCATGGCGCGACTTCGAACGGATATCGACACGGCTGCCCTCGGTCGCCGGCCTGACGCGGATGACGATGTCGTCGTGAAAGCCGAACCACGGCGTCACCGCGATCGCCTCGATGCGCCCGTCCTCCGGCTCGACGGCGATGACGTTCCAGCCCAGCGCGCGCGCCGCCTGCTCGGCGCGGACCAGCGCCTCGGCCGGCGCCGCCGGCAGCATCACGGGGGCGACATCGGGATAGCCCGCCTTCTGCAGGCGCGCGACGCGCTCGCCGCCGTGCTCGGCCGCGGTCGTCGCGTCGCCGCGCATCGGCAGCAGTGAAACTAGTCGGGGCGGATCGCGCGTGTCGGTCGACACGTCGTTGATCGGCGGCAAGCTCTGTGCCGCCAGCCTCCACGACAGCGGCACGTAGGCGGCGGCGAGGCCGAGGCCGACGCCGAACAGGGCGGAGAGCACGCCGGGCTTGCCGCTGCCGCGCGGCGCCGCGAGCGAGGCGAGGATGCCCAGCACGATCGCCGCCACGGCGGCGATGGCGGCGACGGCGATGGCGAGCGGCGGCTCGACGCGCGCGGCGATGTCGGGCGCGAAGGTTTGGCCGGCGGTGGCCAGCCCCAGCCCGATGAGAGCGAGCAGCGCGCAGGTCGCCGCGAGGCGATGGCCGATGTCGAATATGCCGGCGACGATGCCGCGTCCGGGTCCGGCGGTGGGCAGCAACAGGGAGACCGACAGGCCCAGGACGACCGCGCCGATCGCGAAGTAGGCGCCGATCGTCAGCACGCGCAGGACCATCACCAGGTCGATATGGCCGTAGCGATAGCCGGGACCGAGCAACAAGATCGCCAACGCCGACAGCCAGCCCAATGCGAAGGCCAGGCGGGCGAGAAACAGCTTGCCCGGACTGGGGGCGCGGCGCAGCGGCATGCGCGAATCCTAGCATATCGGCTGGAAGCCGCACGCCGCTCTCTGTAGGGTCGCGCGTCATGACGAACCCTTCGCCGGCGCGCGGTCGCGCCACGCTCAGCGGCGTGGCGGCGATCCTGCTGTGGGCGGCGCTGGCGCTGCTCACCGTTTCTGCCGGCGAGATTCCGCCGTTCCAGCTCGTGGCCATGACGTTCGCCGTCGGCGGCTTGGCGGGTCTCGCTTGGATCACCCTGTCGGGGCGTTCGCCGCTGGCCGCGTTCCGTTGGCCGCCGCGCGTCTGGCTGCTCGGTGTCGCCGGCCTGTTCGGCTACCATCTGCTCTACTTCGTCGCTCTGAGCAGGGCACCGGCGGCCGAGGCCAACCTGATCAACTATCTCTGGCCGTTGCTGATCGTATTGCTGGCCGCGCCGGTGGCCGGTGAACGCCTGCGCTGGTGGCATCTCGCCGGCGCCGGGCTCGGCCTGGCCGGTATCGTCGTGCTGGCGCTCAGCCGCAGCGACCTCGGTTTCGAAGGCGACTATTGGCCGGGCTACCTCGCGGCTTTGGGCTGCGCCTTCGCTTGGTCGCTGTACTCGACCTTCAGCCGACGCTTCGGCGAGGTGCCGACCGACGCGGTCGCCGGCTTCTGCGTCGTGACCGCACTGCTGGCGGTGCTGCTGCATCTGGTCTTCGAGCCCACGGTGTGGCCCACCGGCACCACGACCTGGCTGGCGCTGGCCGCTCTGGGCTTCGGTCCGGTCGGCGCCGCCTTCTATCTCTGGGACATCGCGGTCAAGCGCGGCGACATCCGCGCGCTGGGCGCGCTCAGCTACCTGACGCCGATTCTCTCGACCCTGGCCCTGATCGTCGTCGGCTACGCGCAGGCGAGCAGGGCGTTGCTGCTGGCGACCGCGCTGGTTGTCGCCGGCGCCGTGCTGGCGGCGCGCGATCTGTGGGGTGGCAAGAAGGCCTAAAAGGGCGGCTGCCAACCGGGTGGCGCTAACTCGAAACCGCTGAACTCGAAGGCGGGCGAAACGGTGCAGCCGACGAGCGTCCAGTCGCCGAGCGATCGCGCAGCTTGCCAGGCGTGTGCGGGCACGACGCCTTGGGGCGTCTGACCCGCCGTGAAGTCTGTGCCCAGCGTGATCGTGCGGCGAGACGCGCCCGGTTCGGCGATCTCCAGTATAAGTGGCGCGCCGGCGTACCAGTGCCAGATCTCGACCGCGTCGACGCGGTGCCAGTGGGAGCGTTCGCCCCTGCGTAACAGGAAGAAGATCGCCGTCGTGGCGCCGCGCGACTGGCCGGGCGCGGGCGGAGTACGATAGGTCTCGCGGTAGTGGCCGCCCTCGGGGTGCGGCCGCAGACCGAGCGCGGCGATCAGCGTGTCGGCATCCACCGGATCAGCCCGGCGGCATCGTCGCCTTCATCGATGGCCGCTTGGCGAACTTGGTGTACCAGGCCGCCAGCTTCTTGCGCTTGTCGCGCCAGCCGAGGTCGCTGAAACGGAAGTCGAGATAGCCCAGGGCGCAGGCGATCGTGACGTGGCCGATGGTCAGGGCGCCCTTGAGCGAGCCGGCCTCCTTCTCCATCGCGTCGAGCGCGCCGTTGATCTTGGCCATCTGGCCCTCGGACCATTCTGGCCAGCGCTTGTCGGCGGGGCGCAGGAAGCTCTCGTAGCGCGCCAGCAGCGCGGCATCGAGCAGGCCGTCGCCCAGCGCCTGCTGGCGCAGCGCCACCCAGCGCGCCTTGCCCTTGGCCGGGAAGAGCTTCTTCTTGCGATGCTTGCTGTCGAGGTACTCGCAGATCACCGGCGAGTCGTAGAGCGTCAGGGTGCCGTCGATCAGGGCCGGAATCTTGGACACCGGGTTGCGGGCGGTGACCTCGGCCGCCGGCGCGATCGGTGTCGTGGTGACCGGCACCGTCTCGATCCTGCGGTCGAGCCCGGTCTCCAGGGCCAGCACCATGGCCTTGCGCACGTAGGGCGACGATGGCGCGTAGAGCAGCTTCATCTTGGCCACGATCGATCCTTTCCCCGGGGATGCGAACTGGTAGTCCGATACCATAACCCCGGGGACCGTCACCGTCGCGATTTTCTCATCGGAGGGTGAGGATCCGAGTCGGGAAGACGCCAGCGGTCCGAAGCGCTATACTGCCGGCATGTTCAACGACATCGTCGATCTGCGCGATTTCTACAGCGAAAGCCTGGGCCAGGTGACCCAGCGCCTGCTGCGCGCGCGGCTGCGCGGGATGTGGCCCGACGTACGGGGCATGCGCGTGGCCGGGCTGGGCTACGCTGTGCCGTTCCTGCGCCCGTTCGTCGACGAGGCCGAGCGCGTCTTCGCGCTGATGCCGGCGGCGCAGGGCGTGCTGCGCTGGCCGCGCGAGGGCGGCAATCTCGCCGCCCTGGTCGACGAGCTCGACCTGCCGCTGGCCGACCGCTCGATCGACCGCATGGTGCTGGTGCACGCGCTGGAATGCGCCGAGCAGGTGCGCCCGTTGCTGCGCGAGGTCTGGCGCGTCATGGCCGATGGCGGCCGGCTGCTGGTCGTGGCGCCCAACCGCACCGGGCTGTGGTCGCAGCTCGAGCGCTCGCCCTTCTCGTTCGGCGAGCCGTATTCGGGCCGCCAGCTCGCCGCGCTGCTACGCGCCAACATGTTCACGCCCATGCGCGAGTCGCGCGCGCTATATCTGCCGCCGGTGCGCTCGCGCCTGCTGCTGCGCGCCGCGCCGACCATCGAGCGGTTGGGCGAGCGCCTGCTCGGCCGCTTCGCCGGCGTCACCATCGTCGAGGCCGGCAAGCAGATCTATGCCGCCACCGGCGTGCGCGAGCAGCGCCCGGTGCTGGTGGCGCGTCCTCCGTTGAAGGTCGCCTATTCGCGCGACGCGCGCGAAGCGGCGAGCGATGGCGAACCGACGCCGTCCAGCACGTAACCTGGCGTTCCCTTCATCATGTCTCTCGAACCGCTGACCATAGCGTTGATCGGCTTTGGCGAAGCCGGCACGGCCATCGGCCGCGGCCTCGCCGAGAACTGGCGCGGCCAGGCGCGCCCCGGTGACAACCGCCCGCGCCGGCTGATCGCCATCGACACCGCGCTCGATCTCGACGAGCGCGGCTGCAAGCTGGGAGCGGAAGCGCGCCGGCTCGATGTCGCGATCGAGCGCGCCTACACGACGGCGCTGAGCGAGGCGGACCTGATCATCAGCGCCGTGCCCGGAGAGTTCGCCCTCGATGTCGCGCAATCCGCCGCGCCGCTTCTGAAGAGGGGCGCGTTCTATCTCGACCTCTGCACCGTCACCGGCGCGATGGCCGAGACCGATCGCGGCGTCGTCGAAGGGGCTGGCGGGCGTTATGTCGATGTCGCGGTGATGGGCTCGTTCTTCGGCCGCGGGCAAAAGGCGCCGATGCTGCTCGCCGGCCCGAATGCGCCGATCGCCGCCGACTGGATGAACGCCAATGGCTTCGACGTGAAGGTGCTGGGCCCGAAGCCCGGCAGCGCCTCGGCGGTGAAGGTGCTGCGCAGCGTGCTGATCAAGGGCGTCGAGGCACTGGCCATCGAAAGCTTCGTCGCGGCCAGGCGGCAGGGCCTGCTCGACGAGGTGATGGGCTGCCTGGGCGACGTCGACCACGAAGGCTTCGGCCAGTTCCTCGCACGCATGGTCGAGACCCATCTGGTGCACGCGGGGCGGCGCAGCGACGAGATGGTGCTGGTGGCGCAGATGCTGCGCGAGACCGGCGTGCCGCCGCTGATGAGCGAGACGACCTACAAGGCGCTGCATCGCACAGTCGAGGCCGGCGCCGTGCCCGCCGACGGCAAGGTGCGGTCGTTGGACGAGACCCTAGCGGTGCTGACCGACAAGGTCTTCGGCTGAACGCCATGCCGGCCGACTGGTTGTTCCGCGCCGCCACCCAGGCGGATTTCGAACCGCTGCTCGATTTGCGGCTGAGGGTCATGCGCCCGGCCCTCGAACGCATCGGCCGCTTCGATCCCGATCGCGCGCGGCAGTATTTCGGTGAAGGATTCGACCTGAACTGGATGCGCGTGATCCTCGTGGATGGCGCGATCGCCGGCTGCGTCTGCTTCAGGCGCGAGGACGAGCACTGGGTGCTCGAATACTTCTATCTCGAGCCACGCTATCACCGCAGTGGCCTCGGCGGCTCGATCCTGCGCGCGCTGCTGGCCGAGGCGGACCGTTCGGGCCGCGTCGTGCGGCTGGAAGTGGTGAAGGGCAGCGAGTCGGCCCACCTCTACGAACGACACGGCTTCGCGCGTTACGGCGAGGGCGAGTGGGACTTCTTCTATGAACGGCCGCTGCCTTCACCCTTCGAGCGCGTCTGTGCGCTGCTCGACGCGTCAGGCGCGCGCTACCGGATCATCGAGCACGAGCCGGAGGGACGCTCCGAACGCATCAGCGTCATTCGCGGCAACCGGCCGGAGCAGGCGGCCAAGGCGATGGTGCTCGATGTGCGCGGCGGCGGTGGCGGCCGGCGTCACGTGCTGGCGATCCTGCCGGGCAGCCGCAAGCTCGATTTCAACGCCGTCGCCGCGCTGTTCGGCGCGCGCAAATGCGGCTTCGCCTCGCCGGAGACGGCGCAGGCGATCACCGGCTGCGTCATGGGCGCGGTGCCGCCCTTCGCGCTGCACGACACGTTGAGCGTCGTCGTCGATCAGGCGCTGTTGTCGAACCAGACCTTGTTCTTCAACGCCGGCCGGCTCGACCGCTCGATGGAGCTCGATACGGTCGAGTGGCTGCGCGTCGTCGCGCCCAAGGTCGCGACGATCGCGGCCTGATCACTCCGGCTGGTAGTTCGCCGCCTTCAGGAGCGCCGCGCTCTTCTCGACGTCGGCGGCGATGAACCTGCGGAACGCCTCCGGTCCGTCGAACGCCGGCTCCAGCCCGAGCTGCTCGAGCTTGGCCTTGAACTCCGGATCGTTGGCCGCCTGCTCAAGCGCTCTGGCGAGCTTGGCGACGACGTCGGCTGGCACGCCCTTCGGTGCCCAGGCGCCGTACCACGAGCCGATCACGAGGTCGGGCATGCCGGCCTCGGCGGCGGTCGGCACATCCGGCGCCACGGCGGCGCGCTTGGCGCTGGTGATCGCCAAGGCCTTGAGCTTGCCGCCCTTGACCTGCGGGCCGGTCGACGCGATCGGGTCGATCATCAGCTGCACGGTGCCAGCGACCACGTCGTTGAGCGCCGGCGCCGTGCCCTTGTAGGGCACCAAGGTCAGATCGAGCTTGGCCAGGCGCAGGAACTCCAAGGTCGCGAGATGGCCGGCGGCGCCCAGGGAGGAAATCGCGAAGTTATAGGCCTTAGGGTCGGCCTTCGCGGCGGCCACCAGCTCGGTCAGCGATGTCGCCTTGACGCCGGGATTCGCGACCAACAACAGCGGCGCGCCGGCGACGCGGCCCAGCGGCTGGAAGTCGGCCTGCGGGTCGTAGGGCAGGCTCTTGAACAGCTGCTTGCCGATGACGAACAGGCTGGCGTTGAACAGGATGGTGTAGCCGTCGGCCGGCGAGGTGCGCACGCTGTCGCTGCCCACCGTGCCCGAGGCGCCGGCCTTGTTGACCGGAATGATCGGCGTCTTGAGGATCTCCGAGACCTTGGCCGCGGTGAGCCGCGCCATGGTGTCGGTGGTGCCGCCGGGCGGATAAGGGATCACCCAGTTGATCTGGCGGTTGGGATAGTCCTGGGCCAGGGCCGCGCCAGCAGACAGCACCAGCGCACCGGCGGCAGCGAGCATGGAACGACGAATCATCCGTGACCTCCTGTTTGGCGACAGCCTGATGAGTCGCCGGCGGTCTTGCAAGAATGAGACCTAGCGCCGCCGCAGCAGGAACAATCCCTGGCCACCCAGCAGGTTGGCCAGGGGCAGTGGCAGGTTGGGCAGTGGCCGGCCGTGGCGGCTGAGCGTCAGCGCTTTTTCGATCGTGACACCCATCTCGGCGCAGAGCGCGCGGAAATCGTCGATGCTGCACAGATGGATGTTGGGCGTGTCGTACCATTTGTACGGCAGCGCGTCGGTCTCGGGCATGCGGCCGCCGAAGACCAGGCGGGCGCGCACCTGCCAGTGGGCGAAGTTGGGGAACGACACCACCGCGTGCTCGCCCACCCGCAGCATTTGCTCGAGCACGCGGCGCGGCTCGCGCGTGGCCTGCAAGGTCTGGCTGAGCACGACGTAGTCGAAGGCGTTGTCGGGATAGTGCGCGAGGTCGGTGTCGGCGTCGCCCTGGATCACCGACAGGCCGCTGGCGACGCAGGCGTTGACGCCGGCCTGGCTCAGCTCCATGCCGCGGCCGTCGACCCGCTTCTCGCGCTGCAGGTAGTCGAGCAGCGCGCCGTCGCCGCAGCCGACATCGAGCACCCTAGTGCCCGGTTCGATCATGTCGGCGATCAGCTGCAGGTCGAGGCGGATCTTGCCGCGCTCCGCTGGACTCATTTCAGGCCACGCGCGTTGGCGGCGCCACGGATGAAGCCGTCGAGGGTGCGGAACATCTCGGGTTCGTCGAGCAGGAAGGCGTCGTGGCCCTTGTCGGTCTCGACCTCGACGAAGGAGACGTTGGCCGCGACGGCGTTGAGCGCCTTCACCACCTCGCGGTTCTCGTGCGTCGGAAACAGCCAGTCGCTAGTGAACGACATGACGCAGAAGCGCGTCTTGCTGCCGCGAAACGCCGTGGCCAGCGTGCCGCCGTACTCGGCCGCGAGGTCGAAATAGTCCATCGCGCGGGTGATGTAGAGATAGGCGTTGGCGTCGAAGCGCTCGACGAACGACTTGCCCTGGTAGTGGAGGTAGCTCTCGACCTGGAAGTCGGCGTCGAAGCTGTAGCCGAAGGCGGCGCGGTCCTGCAGGTTGCGGCCGAACTTGCGCTGCAGCGCCGACTCGCTGAGATAGGTGATGTGCGCGGTCATGCGCGCGACCGCCAGCCCGCGGGCGGGCACGGCGCTATGCGCACCGTAGTCGCCGCCATGCCAACCCGGGTCCGCCATGATCGCCTGGCGGCCGACCTCGTGGAAGGCGATGTTCTGCGCCGAATGCCGCGCCGCCGTCGCGATCGGCAGCGCCGAGAAGACGCGGTCGGGATAGGACGCGGCCCATTGCAGCACCTGCATGCCGCCCATCGAGCCGCCGACGACGCAGAACAGGCTCTCGATGCCGAGATGATCGAGCAGCTGCGCCTGCGCGTTCACCATGTCGCGGATGGTGACCATCGGGAAAGACAGGTTGTAGCGCTCGCCGGTCGCCGGGTTGATGTCGAGCGGACCGGTGCTGCCCATGCAGCCGCCCAGCACGTTGGCGCAGATCACGAAGTACTTGGAGATGTCGAGCGGCCGGCCGGGACCGACCAAGCTCAGCCACCAGCCTTCCTTGCCGGTCACCGGGTTCGTGTCGGCGACGAACTGGTCCATGGTCAGCGCATGGCAGATCAGCGCGGCGTTGTTGCGCTCGGCGTTGAGCGTGCCGTAGGTGCGATAGGCGACGCGGTGGCGCGCCAGCTCGATGCCGCAATCCAGCTTCAGCGGTCCCAGCCAGACGCTGTGCGAGGCGTCCAGCGCGCGGCGCGCCGCCGGCGTCAGGCCCGAAAGCGGGTCGCCGGGCGCCGTGTCGGTGGAATGGGGAACCGCGGTGTCCATGGGCAGAAACTCGGGGCCGCGGCGGCGCGACGAACGGCCACGGGCGCGGGGTGCCGTAGCTAGGGGAGGGCTGTTTGGGCTGTCAATGTTTACTTTGCCTTTGGCCCGACGCCCGACTAAACCTATCGCCCTTCCGCCACGCCAGCCCCGCCATGGACGCTCCCAGCCTCGACGACTTGCGCGCCCAGATCGATGGTATCGACGAAGGTCTCCACGATCTGCTGATGCGCCGTGCCGAGCTGGTCGGCCGGATCGCCGCCGCCAAGGGCGGCAATGGCGGCCTGGCCCTGCGCCCGGGGCGCGAGGCCCAGGTGCTGCGCCGCCTGCTGGCGCGCCACGAGGGCAAGTTCCCCAAGCCCGCTCTGGTGCGTCTTTGGCGCGAGATCATGGGTGCCTTCACCTTCCTGCAAGGGCCGGTACGCGTCGCCGTCTGCCGGCCGGTCGACTGGGCCGGCTTCTGGGACCTGGCGCGCGACCATTTCGGCGCCCAGATCCCGTTCCAGGCGCATGAGACCGCCGCCCAGGTGATCGCCGCCATGCGGCTCGATCCCAACGTCCTCGGCGTCGTGCCGGCGCCGGTCCAGGACGAGATCTCGCCGTGGTGGATCCGCCTGACCAGCGGCGAGGCGACGACGCCCAACATCGTCCAGCGCCTGCCCTTCGTCGCCATGCCCAACAGCCGCGGCCGCGACCTCGACGCCTTCGTTCTGGCGCGGCTCGACGCCGAGCCCAGTGGCGACGACCGCGCGCTGCTCGCCATCGAATCGCCGGTCGAGATCAGCCGCAGCCGTCTGATCGGCGCTGTGACCAAGGCCGGCTTGCCGTCGCCGACCTCGGTGATCGATGTCGAGCAGAGCGGTACGTGGTGGGACCTCGTCGAGGTGCCGACCTTCGTCGCCGACCAGGACCCGCGCATGCCGGCGCTGCGCACAGCCTTGGGCGTCGAGCATGCGCGCGTGGTGTCGCTCGGCGCCTGGGCCGTGCCGCCCAAGATCTGACACATGAACACGCATGCGACATACCTTCCCCCGGAGGGGGAAGGTGCCCGAAGGGCGGATGGGGGATGTCGAAGACGGACACCGAGCGCGTTGAGGCATCCCCCATCCGTCACGCCGCGCTCGGCGCGTCGTGCCACCTTCCCCCTCCGGGGGAAGGTAAAGGTTCAAAGCAGGAAAAAACGATGACCATCCCGCAGCCGCGTCCCGGCATCATGGACATCGCGCCCTATGTCGGTGGCAAGGACACGGTCGAGGGCGTGGCCAAGGTCAGCAAGCTCTCGTCCAACGAGGGTGCGCTGGGCCCCAGCCCCAAGGCGATGGCCGCCTACGCCCGCGTCGCCGCCGAGCTGCATCGCTATCCCGACGGCGGCTCGGACAAGCTGCGCGCCGCCATCGGCAAGCGCTATGGCCTCGATCCGGCGCGCATTGTCTGCGGCGCCGGCTCGGACGAGCTCTTGAACCTGCTGGTGCGCTCGTATTGCGGGCCGGGCGATGAGCTGGTCTACAGCAAGCACGGCTTCCTGATGTACGCCATCAACGCGCTGGGCGTCGGCGCCAAGCCCGTGGCCGCGCCGGAGAAGGACTACCGCACCGACGTCGACGCCATGCTGGCGAAGGTGACGGACAAAACGCGTATCGTCGCGCTGGCCAACCCGAACAATCCGACGGGCAGCTACATCACCCGCGACGAGGTGAAGAAGCTGCAGGCCGGCCTGCCCAAGGGCACGCTGCTGATCATCGACGCGGCCTACGCGGAATACGTGTCTCGCAACGACTACGACGCCGGCGTCGAGCTGGTCGATCGCAGCGAGAACGTAGTGATGACGCGCACCTTCTCGAAGATCTACGGGCTCGGTGGCCTGCGCCTGGGCTGGATGTATGGCCCGCCGCACGTGATCGACGTGATGGCCCGCCTGCGCCAGCCCTTCAACGTCAACCTCGCCGCCCAGGCCGCGGGCGTCGCGGCGCTGGAGGATGCCGAGCACACCGAGGCGTCGCGCCTGCACAACGACAAGTGGCTGCCCTGGCTGTCGACTGAGCTCACCGGGCTGGGCCTCAAGGTTCTGCCCAGCGTCGGCAACTTCATCCTGGTGGGCTTCGGCGCGGCTGAGCGCGCGGCAGCGGCCAACGAGGCGATGATGAAGGACGGCCTGATCCCGCGCATGGTCGCCGGCTACGGCCTGGCCGAGTTCCTGCGCATCACCATCGGCACCGAGGACGAGGTCAAAGCGGTGCGCGAGTCGCTGGCCAAGTTCGTCGCGGCCAAGCGATGAGCGACACCGCGAAGCCGGCGCCGCTGTTCAATAAGCTGGCGCTGATCGGCATCGGCCTGATCGGCTCGTCGATCGCGCTGCGCGCCAAGCGCGACGGCCTGGTGCGCAGCGTCGTCGCCGCCACGCGCAGCCAGAAGACGGCGGATACCGCCAATCGCATCGGTGTGGTCGATCACTGCGGAACCGATCTCGCGGCGGCGGTGAAGGACGCCGATCTCGTGATCATTTGCACACCGGTCGGCGCCTGCGGCGAGGCGATGAAGACGATCGCCTCATCGATGAAACCCGGCGCCATCGTCTCCGAGGTCGGCTCGGTGAAGCAGGCGGTGATCCGCGACATGCGCCCGCATGTTCCCGCTGGCGTGCATTTCGTGCCGGCGCATCCCATCGCCGGCACCGAGCATTCTGGTCCCGAGGCGGGCTTCCCGACCCTGTTCGACGGCCGCTGGTGCATTCTGACGCCGCTCGAGGGCACCGACCAAAGCGCGGTCGATCGGCTGGCGGCGTTCTGGACGGCCTGCGGCAGCATGGTCGAGTTCATGGCGCCGGACTGGCACGACATGGTGCTGGGTATCGTCTCGCATCTGCCGCATCTGATCGCCTACACCATCGTCGGCACCGCCGACGACATGGCGGGCGAGCGCCGCTCGGAGGTGATCAAGTTCGCCGCCGGCGGCTTCCGCGACTTCACGCGCATCGCCGCGTCTGATCCGACGATGTGGCGCGACGTGTTCCTCAACAACCGCGAGGCGGTGCTGGAGATCCTCGGGCGCTTCCAGGAGGACCTCTTCTCCCTGCAGCGCGCCATCCGCTGGGGCGAGGGCGACAAGCTGTTCGACCTCTTCACCCGCACCCGCGACATCCGCCGCGCGCTGATCGACATGAAGCAGGCCTGAGGGCCCGACCATGCCCGCGCTCGCCGCGCCGGCGATCTTCGTGCTGATCTGGAGCACCGGCTTCATCGTCGCGCGCGGCGCGCTGCCTTACGCCGAGACCGCGACCTTACTGACCATCCGCTATGTCGCGGCCGTGGTGCTGCTGGCGGCACTGGCCGTGGCGGTGCGCGCGCCCTGGCCGCGTGGCGCCAATACCTGGATGCACCTGCTGGTCGTCGGTGTGCTGATCAATGTCGGCTATATCGGCGGCGTTTTCACCAGCATCGAGCGGCAGATGCCGGCCGGCGTCTCGGCGCTGCTGGTCTCGCTGCAGCCGCTGCTGACCGCCATCCTCGCCGGCCCTTTGCTCGGTGAGGCGATCTCGCGCCGGCAATGGATCGGCCTGCTGCTCGGCCTCATCGGCGCGGCGCTGGTGATCTGGGAAAAGGCACGCATTGGCGAGGCCACGACCGTGTCGGTGGCGTTGTCCGGCGTCGCGCTGCTCGGCATCACGCTGGGCACGCTGTACCAGAAGCGGTTCCTGCCCAGCATGGACCTGCGCACCGGCATGGTGGTGCAGTACGGCTACGCCGCGATCGTCTTTGCCGTCTGCGCCCTGCTGTTCGAGACCATGGCGGTGCGCTGGACGGCGGAATTCCTGGGCGCGATGGTCTGGGCGGTCTTCGCGCTCAGCATCGGCGCCAACATGCTGCTGTTCTGGCTGATGCGTCGTGGTGCTGCGTCAAAAGTCGCGGCCCTCTTCTATCTCGTGCCGCCCTGCACCGCGCTGATCGCGCTGCCGCTGTTCGGCGAGACGTTCGGCGTTGTGGCGCTGATCGGCATGGGCGTCACAGTGGCCGGCGTGGCGCTGGCGAGCCGGAGCTGAGCATGGCGAGGCCGCGCTATCCGCACTCCAGCGTGACGCCGATCGCGGCGCGGCCGGCATGGGTCTTCGCCTATGGCTCGCTGATGTGGGATCCCGGCTTCAAACCCGAGGAGACTCGGCCGGCGAGGCTCCCGGGCTGGCATCGCGCCTTCTGCATCAAGTCCGAGCATTATCGCGGCACGCCCGAGGTGCCCGGCCTGATCCTCGGCCTGCTGCCCGGCGGGGCCTGTCGCGGCCTGGCGCATCGCCTGCCCGAGGACGACTACGACGCCGTCCGCCGCTACCTGTGGGATCGCGAGATCCTCAACGACGGCGTCTACTTCGAGACCGTGCGGCCGCTGACGCTCGACGATGGCAACACGGTCGAGGCGCTGCTCTATCTCGCCAACCGCGAGCACCCCGGCTATCTCGGCAAGCTGCCGCTGTCCGAAGCCGCGGCGCTGGTGCGCCAAGGCGTGGGCGTGCGCGGCCGCTGCCTCGACTACGTCGCCAACACGGTGGCGCATCTCGATGCGCTGGGCCTGCGCGAGAGCCACCTGCACGAGCTGCTGGAAGCGGCGTCTTCTGGGAGCGCCGGCGTCCCGCCGGCATCATGAAGATGTGCCGGCGAGACGCCGGCGGTCCCAGCTAACGCAGATCGAATCCCCACTTCAGCCGATCATCGTCCTCGAAGCGGAAGACACTCTCGCCGGTGTAATGCGCTTCGCCCGCGACCTCGACGATCACCGCGCGGTGCCGGCCGGCGCGGGTCTCCGACAGCGCCTTGGCCGTGAAGCGCGCGCCGGTGACGCTTTCATAGGCGCAGATGTCGCCGATCTTGCTCTGCCGCCTGGCCACCTGCACGGCGATGCGCGCGCTGACGCCGCTGCCGGTGGGGCTGCGATCGACCTGGCGGCCGGCGAAGACGCAGATGTTGCGGCTAGCGCCCGGCCAGTCGCCATCGTTGACCGCGCCGATGCCGCCATCGGTGAGGATGGTGCCGTAGACATAGGCGAGATCGGGCTCGTCGGGATGCTCCAGGCGCAGCGTCTTCTTCGCCGCCTCGGCGATCGCCTCGCCGGCATCGACGATGTCGCGTAGCGCCGAAGACCGCACGTCGAGTCCGACCGTCGTGGCGTCGAGGATGGCGTAGAACGCGCCGCCATAGCCGATATCGACATGCACCGGCCCCCAGGTCTGGGTCAGCACGATGGCGTCGAGCTGATAGGCGAAGGACGGTACGCTGTCGAAGCGCACGCGGCCGGCCTTGCCGTCCTTGACCTCGACGTGGGCGACAACAAGACCGCACGGACACTGCAGGCGCACGACAGTCTCGGGCTCTACCCGCGCGACGCGGCCGGTGTCGACCGCCCAGCGCGCCAGCGCGATGGTCGCGTGCCCGCACATGGTGCTGTAGCCCTCGCCATGCAGGAACAGCACCGCGAGATCGGCCCCGGGGTGATCCGGCTTCACCAGCAGCGCGCCGTACATCTCGGCATGCCCGCGCGGCTCATGCATCAGCGCGCGTCGGAGATGATCGTGCTGCTCCCGCGCCTCGCGCCGCTTGCCCAGCAAGGTGGGCGCGGTGAACTCTGGCCAGCCCTCCACGACAATGCGCGTTGGCTCGCCGCCCGTGTGCATTTCGATAGTGCGGATCGTAGTGGGCATTTGTGACACTAGCTACTGCGCGGGAACTAAGCGCTCCTTCGTCTCAATGCATTGATAACGTTCAGTGCGCCAGCCTCTGTACATCGACTGGGCCCAGTCCGAGCCGCCATGGACATACAGAACTGCGCGCCGGTTTTGCGGTTCGGAGACGCCCCGTGCCGTCTGAACGATCGGAAACTGATCGCCCCTTGGTAGTATGCGGATTCGGCTGGCATCCACACCCTCTGCGGTCAATGCCTGCCGGATGGCTTCGCCACGGCGCAGTGACAGAATCAAGTTTGCCTCGGACGAACCCGCAAGGTCAGTATTCGCCTCCACCGTGATCGTGCTTTCAGACCCGAGGCTCTTGGCGATGGCCGCAGCTTGCCCGATAGCGCGACGGGCATGAGGGGACACGGTGGCGCTGCCGGACGCGAAGAACAGCATCGGCGGGTCACCGTGAACCAGCGGCCTGACCGGACAAGGTTCGAGAGTTTGACATGCTTGGCAAAGTAACGCCGCTGCGATGGCGAATACCCCGCGCATTACTTGCCGTACCTTTCTGACAGCAGCCGACCTAGTCGCTCGTTCTGAATCTCGGTCGTGCCGTCGGTGTAGGCGGCGATCTTGGCGCCGCTCATGTGGCGCGCCAGCGGGTAGTCGGCGCGCAGACCATTGGCGCCCATTGCCTGGATGCAATTGGCGATGTGCTGGACGGTCTTGTCACCCGCGAACTTCTTGGCGTGCGCCGCGGCTTCCTGCGCGTCGCCATTGGCGTCGATGATGCGCGCGGCGCGGTAGGTCAGGGCGCGCATCGCCTCGAGATCGTTGGCGGCGTCGACCAGCTTCCAGCGCACGCCCTGCAGATCCATCACGTTGCCGCCGAACAGCGTGCGCTCGCCGCCGTATTTCGTCGCGACCGCGATGGACGACTCCAGCATGCCGCAGCACATCGCCGCGACGTAGGTGCGCGCGCCGTTGATGCCTGACAGCGCCATCTTGAACGCTTCGCCGGGCTTGGCGGTCATCGCGTCGTCGGGTGCGATGTACTTCTCCAGCCGGAAGCCGGCGGCGCCGATGGCGTGGCCGCCATGCAGCTCGAACGGCGCCTCGCGATGGAAGCCCGGCCGGTCGGCCTCCACCATGAATCCGGCGATGCCACGCCAGCCCTTCGACGCATCGGTCTGGGCGTAGACCAGCGCCAGACCGCAGACGGCCGAGTTGGTGATCCACGCTTTGGCGCCATTGAGCTCCCAGCCGCCCGCGACCTTGGTCGCCGTGGTGCGGATGGCGGCGAAGTCGCTACCCGCCCAGGGCTCGGTCAGGCCGGGCGAGCCGATCAGCTCACCCTTGATCATGCGTGGCAGCAGGCGCTCGACCATCGCGGGATGGGCGTCGCGGGCGAAACGCGCCATCGAGTTGTGCACGTTGACCAGCGAGAAGGCGAAGGCGAAGTCGTGGCGTGCGACCTCCTCGCAGACCCGCATCTTGCAGGAAAAGCTGAGCGCCTCGCCGCCGAAGCGCTTCTCCAGCTCGATCAGGTGCAGGCCCTCGGCGCAGGCCTGACGAATGGCATCGGTGGGGTGCTTGCGCGCGTATTCCCAGGCCTTGGCGTTGGGCGCCACCACGCGCTCGGCGAAGGAACGCGCCTTGGCAATCATCGCGCGCTCGGCGTCGGTCAGCGTGGCGTCGAATTCTTCGGTCAGGGTCATGCGGCGACGCTAGCAGCGGCGCGCGCGGCCGGGCAAGGTAAGCGCCGCGCGGCACAGGCGGAGGCTCTCGATGCGCGGAATGGTGTGGGCGCTGTTGGCGATGGTGACGCTGGCGGGTGGCGCGTCCGCGCAGGGCTTGGGGCCGCAGGGCGGTGAGATCGGCGACCATCGCGAGCAGGTCTGGAAGATCCCCAGCGCCGACACCAGCCGGCCGATGCTGACCACCGTGTACCGTCCGCCGGGCGAACAGCGCAGGCCGCTGGCGATCCTCAATCACGGCTCGCCGGTTAGCGGCCGCGATCAGATGCAGCGCCCCCGCTTTGCCGCGGCGGCCCCCTGGTTCGTGCAGCAGGGCTATATCGTCGTGGCGCCGCTGCGGCGCGGCTATGGCGAGACCGGCGGGCGCTGGAACGAGAACTACGGCTCCTGCGACGCCGGCGATTTTTATGGCGCCGGCATCGAGGCGGCGAAGGACGTCGACGCCGCCGTGCAGTACATGCGCACGCAGCCCTTCGCGTTGCCTGATCGCACCCTGATCGTCGGTCAGTCGGCCGGTGGCTGGGCGGCGGTGGCGTACTCCGCGCGCAACCCCTCGGGCGTGGCCGCCATGGTGAATTTCGCCGGCGGCCGCGGCGGGCGGAACATGAATCTGCCCCACAACAACTGCGCGCCGCGTAACCTGATCGACGCCGCCGGCAAGTTCGGCCGCACCGCGCGTGTGCCCACCTTGTGGATCTATACCCAGAACGACACGTTCTTCGACCCCAAGCTGAGCCAGGACATGGCCAACGCCTACACGGCCGCCGGCGGCAATGCCGACTACCGCCTGCTGCCGGCCTTCGGCAACGACGGCCACGGCCTGTTCGGCGCCGCCAACGGTGTGCCGATCTGGTCGCCGCTGGTGCAGAGCTTCATGGCGCCGCACCGTTGATCGCCCGGCTAGCAGGCATATCGCACAAGAATTGATCAGTTGCGGCGCGTAGCAAGAGGCCGGCGCGCCGTCTATGGTGCGGCCATGCCCGACACGAGCCAGATCATTGCGCCCGCGCGGCTGCAGCGCGGCGATGGCGGCGTCGAGGTGCGCTTCGCGCGACGCGGCGACGGCGTCGTGGCGTTGGCCCATCTGTGGCAGTCCGATCCCTGTCGCGTGCTGTTCCCGCGAGCCGAGGCCGACGAGCCGCCCCAGGCCGTCATCGTCACCACCTCGGGCGGACTGACCGATGGCGACCGCGTGCGGCTCAATGTCGAGGTCGACGACGGCATCGCCACCGCGACGACGCAGGCGGCGGAGAAGATCTATCGCGCGGCGCGCGCGGCCGATCAGCCCGCGCGCATCGAGAGCGCGCTGCGCGTCGGCGCGGGCGCGACCCTGGAATGGCTGCCGCAGGAGACCATCGTGTTCGATGGCGCGCGGCTGCGGCGGCGGGTCGAGGCCGATCTCGCCAGCGATGCGCGGCTGCTGGCCTGCGAGATGGTCGTGCTGGGCCGTGGCGCCAGTGGCGAACGCTTTACCCGGG
The DNA here is from genome assembly GCA_964437145.1 of uncultured Rhizobiaceae bacterium. Taxonomy (GTDB): domain Bacteria; phylum Pseudomonadota; class Alphaproteobacteria; order Reyranellales; family Reyranellaceae; genus JAFAZJ01. The sequence goes on along the minus strand of CAYTFW010000071.1, from coordinate 1,206 downwards.
GCGGCGTCTATGACGGCTGGCGTCTGCGGCGCGGCAGCAGGCTGGTCTGGGCCGACGCGCTGGCGCTCGACGGCGCGCCGCCCGACATCGCCGGCTTCGCCGGGGCGACAGCGCTGGCGACCGGCATCTTCGCCGGACCTGACGCGGCGCGCTGGCTGGAGGCGTCGCGCGCAGTTGTCGAGACCGCTACGGCGCGAGCGGGGGCGACAGTGATCAACGGCGTCCTGTTGGCCCGCTTCCTGGGCGAGCCGCTGCTGGTGCGGCGTGGACTGATGGAATGGCTGGCCTTCATGCGGCATGACGCGCTGGGCGGACCTCGAAGGTTGCCGCGCGTGTGGCATGTGTGATGCATTTGGCCTGGCGATGACGCAGGGGGAAACGTCGTGAACCTGACACCGCGCGAGAAGGACAAGCTGCTCGTGGCGATGGCCGCGATCGTCGCCCGTCGTCGCCTCGAGCGGGGCGTGAAGCTCAATCATCCCGAGGCGGTGGCGCTGATCACCGACTATGTCGTCGAGGGCGCGCGCGACGGGCGCACCGTGGCCGAGCTGATGCGCGATGGCGCCACGGTCGTTACGCGCGATCAGGTCATGGACGGCATCGCCGACATGATCCACGAGATCCAGGTCGAGGCGACCTTCCCCGACGGCACCAAGCTGGTGACCGTGCACAACCCGATTCGCTAGAGGGCGCCGCCATGAAACCGGGTGAGATCTTCACCGCTCCGGGCGAGCACGTCCTCAACGCGGGCCGCGAGACCTTGACGCTCAGCGTCTCCAACACCGGCGACCGGCCGGTGCAGGTCGGCAGCCACTATCATTTCTACGAGACCAACGAAGCGCTGAAGTTCGATCGCGAGAAGACCAAGGGATTCCGCCTCAATATCGCCGCCGGCACGGCGGTGCGCTTCGAGCCGGGCCAGACGCGCGAGGTGACCCTGGTCGCCATTGGCGGCGATCGCGTGGTCTATGGTTTCAACGCCAAGGTCTCTGGCGCGCTGGCGCCGGCGGCGGCCTCGAGCGCCAGCGGCGGCAACGCGCCGGCGCGCATCTCGCGCCAGGGCTATGCGCAGATGTTCGGCCCGACCGTGGGCGACAAGGTGCGGCTGGCCGATACCGACCTGATCATCGAGGTCGAGAAGGACCATACGATCTACGGCGAGGAGGTGAAGTTCGGTGGCGGCAAGGTGATCCGCGACGGCATGGG
>CAYTFW010000070.1:0-29644 GCA_964437145.1 uncultured Rhizobiaceae bacterium | reverse complement strand
AAGCTCGCCAGCCGCTCCCGCTGCGACACAGGTGCCGCGGCCGCGGCGAAGCCCACGGCGGCGAAGCCCACCCGCAGCGCCTCCGCCCGGATCTCCTCCCGGATCAGGGCCGGATCGGTGGGCGCCCGTCGTTTCAGCCCGGGCTTGGGGTGGGTGGCGGCCATGCCCATTAGATGCCCATGACTGAAGCGCCGCTCAAGCGTATCCTCGGTCGCATGAAACGACCCCTGATCGGCGTCACCCTCGACGCCGAAAAGCCTGGCGGCTACTCCAAGTTCCCGTGGTACGCGCTGCGCCAGAACTACTGCGAGGCGGTGATCGCCGCCGGTGGCCTGCCGATCGCCCTGCCGCACGAGCCGGAGAACGCCGCCGCCTATCTCGACACGATCGACGGGCTGGTGGTGACCGGCGGCGCCTTCGACGTCGATCCCTCGCTCTACGGCGATGCCGACCGGCACGACACCGTGGTCACCAAGGACCGCCGTACCGCCTTCGAGATGGCGATGACCCGCGGCGCGCTGGAGCGTGACATGCCGGTGCTAGGTATCTGCGGCGGCCAGCAACTGCTGCACGTGGCGCTGGGCGGCAGGCTGATCCAGCACATCCCCGACGCGATCAAGGACGCGCTCGCCCACGAGCAGCCCAACCCGCGCAACGAGCCCGGCCACGATGTGGCCGTGGCCAAGGGCACAAAGCTGCACGCCATCGTCGGCACCGAGACCCTGGCGGTGAACAGCGCCCACCACCAGGCGGCGCGCGACGAGCCCCAGGGGATCGTGGTCAACGCCCGCTCGCCCGACGGGGTCATCGAGGGCATCGAGGCGCCGGCCTACCGCTTCTGCCTCGGCGTGCAGTGGCATCCGGAGTTCCACATCTCCGACGGCGACCGGCGCATCTTCCGCGCCTTCATCGAGGCTTGCGGCGGCTGACGGCGCTCGCTTTCGTGGGCGGCGCGGCGTATGTGTCCGCGCATGGAACAGGCTTCCCCAACAGCAGGCGAACGCATCGCCAAGCGCCTGGCGCGCGCCGGCATATGCTCGCGCCGCGACGCCGAGCGGTTGATCGAGCAGGGCCGGGTCAAGGTCGACGGTGTGACCCTGCAGACAGCGGCCACGCTCGTGACCGCGGCCAGCCGCATCGAGGTCGACGGCCAAGCGGTGGCCGCGCCGCAGCGCCCGCGCATCTGGCTGTACCACAAGCCACCCGGCCTGGTGGTGACGGCCCGCGATCCCGAGGGCCGGCCCACCGTGTTCGACAACCTGCCGCACGACATGCCCCGCGTGGTCTCGATCGGCCGCCTCGACATCGCGTCAGAAGGCCTGCTGCTGCTGACCAATGACGGCGCGCTGGCGCGGCGCATGGAGCTGCCGGCGACCGGCTTCGATCGCCGCTATCGGGTGCGCGCGCATGGCCGAGTCGATCAGGCGATGCTCGATCGCCTGGCGGAGGGCCTCACCGTCGACGGCGTGCGGTATGGGCCGATCCGCGCCCGGCTGGAACGCCAGCAGCGCAGCAACAACTGGATCGTCGTCACCTTGCGCGAGGGCAAGAACCGCGAGGTGCGCCGGGTGATGGAGCATCTCGGGCTGGTGGTGAACCGCCTGATCCGCATCGGCTACGGCCCGTTCAACCTCGAGGCGTTGCCCGAGGGCGAGGTGGTCGAGGCCAGCGCCCGGCAGGTCGATCTGGTGATGGGCGCCGAAGGTTACGACGCAGACGGTCGCAAGCCCGGCTGGGCGCGCCCAGCCCCCAAGCCGCACGCCTATGGCCGGCACAAGCCGCCCAAGGAGGGCGCGCCGGCACCGCCGCCGCGCAAGACGGATGCCTGGCGAGGGCCGACGCGACCACGGCGCACCTTGGCCGACAAACAGTGAGCGCGCCACGCATCGCCGGCGGCCGCCACCGCGGCCGACCGCTCAACGTGCCCGAAGGCCGCGAGGTACGGCCTACCGCGTCGCGCGTGCGCGAGTCGCTATTCAACATCCTGCTGCATGCCGGCTGGGGCGACGGCGGCACCTCGCCACTGCCCGGTGCGCGCGTGCTCGATGCCTTCGCCGGCGCCGGCATCCTCGGGCTGGAGGCGCTGTCGCGCGGGGCGGCGCATGCCAGCTTCATGGACAAGGCGCCCGAGGCCGTGCGCATCGTCGGCGACAACGCGCGCACCCTGAAGGAGACCGAGAACGTCAAGGTGATGCGCGCCGACGCCACGCAGCCGCCGACCGCACCACCCCAGGCGGCCTGCGACCTCGCGTTCCTCGACCCACCCTATTTCTCCGACCTCGGCCCCAAAGCGCTCGCCGCGCTGGCGCGCGCCGGTTGGCTGGCGCCCGGCGCGATATGCAGCCTGGAGGTGGCGTACAAGCAGGACGTCGTCGCGCCCGAGGGCTTCACGCCGCTCGACGAGCGGCGCTACGGCAAGGCCAAGCTGCTGTTCTTCCGCTACGGAGCGGCACCGTGATGTTAGGGTAACGTCATGGCCAAGGGAAAATACTCCCACCTCACACAGCTCGGCGCCACGGCGGCCCTGCCGGCCTCGCCCGAGGAGGCGCGTCTCGAGACCGTGCCCAATCCTCAACCGCGCGAGACCTATCTCGTGCGTTTCACGGCGCCGGAATTCACCTCGCTCTGCCCGATGACCGGCCAGCCGGACTTCGCCCATCTGGTGATCGACTACGTGCCGCGCGCGCGGCTGGTCGAGAGCAAGTCGCTGAAGCTGTTCCTCGGCTCGTTCCGCAACCACGGTGCCTTCCACGAGGATTGCACGGTGATGATCGGCAAGCGGCTGAAAGCGGCGATGGCGCCGCGTTGGTTGCGCATCGGCGGCTACTGGTATCCGCGCGGCGGCATGCCGATCGACGTGTTCTGGCAGACCGGTCGGCCGCCCGTGGGCCTGTGGCTGCCCGACCAGGGCGTTCCGCCCTATCGCGGCCGCGGCTGACGAGCATGAAAGCCTCGCCGATGGATCTCGCGCTGGAGCAGGCGCGACTTGCTGGCGCGCGCCACGAGGTACCGATCGGCGCGGTGATCGTCGCGCCTGATGGCACGGTGCTTGCGGCCGAGGGCAATCGCACCGAGGAACTGCGCGATCCCACCGCGCATGCCGAGTTGCTGGCGATCCGCGCCGCGGCGGCGAAGCTTGGCGCGCCGCGCCTGGTCGATTGCGATCTCTACGTCACGCTTGAGCCCTGCCCCATGTGCGCCCAGGCGATCAGCTTCGCGCGCATCCGGCGCCTGTATTATGGCGCCGCCGACCCCAAAGGCGGCGGCGTCGACAACGGTGCGCGCATCTTCGCCCAGTCGAGCTGCCATCATCGGCCCGAGGTTTATTCGGGCATCGGCGAGAGCGAGGCGGCGGCGCTGTTGCGGTCGTTCTTCTCGGAGCGCCGTTAGGTTTTCTGGGACCGCCGGCGTCCCGCCGGCTCACATCGACGGAGCCGCAACACGACCATGAGCCGGCGGGACGCCGGCGGTCCCAAAGACTCATGAGACCGAGTTTATGCGCGCCTCGGTCGCGACCTTGTCGCCTTTGGCGAGGCAGATCGCCGTCCACATATCACCCTTCTCCTCGACGCGAATCGTGACCGTGTCGTCCCAGAAGATCGGCCGGCGGAAATAGACCTCGATGTCCAGCGCACGCGGCGCGAAGCGCTTCCAGATCTCCGCCATCAGATAGCGCACGCCCATGCCACCGCCGATGATCGGCGCGCGGAAGCCGGCCTTGATCGCCGCCTCGGGCACCGAGTGGATCGGGTTGATGGCTTCCGAGTCGTAGCCCTTCACCATCTCGGGCGTGAGCGTCACGTCGCGTAACATCCTCAGCGCGCCGACGTCGCTGACCACCGGCGGCGCCACATCGCCCGCGCCACGTACGCCCACCTTGTCGGGGTCGGGCCGCAGCGAGCGGCGTCCGGCCATCACCGCGCGCTTGCCGTCCTCCGCCTTGAACCAGGTCTCGCTGATCGCGACCTTGCCGCGCGGCACCGGGCTGACATCGAGGATCTTGCCGCTGACGGTCAACGCCTCGTCGAGGCGCAGTGGCGCGCGCTGCGCCAGTCGCTGCGCCATGTTGACCGTGCCGTTGGCATGCACGCCGTTACGCACGCCTTCGGCGATGGCGCGCGAGATGAAGGTCGTAGGATCGACCGTCTGGCCATAGATCGCCGGATCGATACCGCAGGTGCTGAGCGCGCGATGCTCGACGGCGCTCTCCACCGTCATCGCGCGATCGCCGAAGGTCAGGCCGGTATAGGGCTCGATCCACTGGCTCATGCTCTACTCCAGGAAACACGTAGCCGCCGCGGCGACATCCGTCGCGCGTTCCCACGTCATGCAGAAACGCCCACTGGGAACGATCTCGACCTGCGCATCGGCGAGCTTCGAACTCACCAACGCGCGGTGCTTGCCGTAGATGAAGTGCTCGCCATAGAGCATCAACGTCGGTTGCTTCACCCGTGCCGCCGTGCCCAGCGTATCGAACTTCGATAGCGCGCCCATGGCCTGCCAGCGGTCGCGGCCGATCTGGAATTGCGCGACGTTGATGCGATCCATCCAGTCCTGCGTCGGTCGCATCGGCGCGTGCTCGGGATCGTTGGTCAGCAGATACTCGATGCTGCGTGGCGCCGGAAAGCCGCTGGCGTCGGTCGGCCGCACGCGCTGGATGTCGGCGATGTCGGTCCTGGCGTTGGCCGCGTCGGTGAAGTACGGCGTGTTCACCAGCACGACCTTGTCGATGCGCGCCGCATGGTTGGCGGCTAGCGCCAGCGACGTCGCGGCGCCGACCGCCTCGCCCATGGCGTGGAAACGCTCGATCTTCAGCGCGTCCATCACCTCCAGCGCGGCGCGCGCGTAATCCTCGATCGTCGGCTGCCAGTCGATGTGATCCGACATGCCGTGGCTCGGATAGTCGATCGCCACGACGCGGAATCTCGGCGCCAGCGCGGCGATCAGCTCGAGCATCAGCGCCGAGCTCTGCTGGTTGATATGGGTGAGCATGATCGCCGGTCCCGCGCCGGCGGTGCGATAATGGATCTGGCCGGCGAAGGTATCGGCCAGCCCGCGTGCTATCTTCATGGCGCTTCCTCGTTGGAGTAGTTTCTAGCATGGACAGCAAATGGACCGCGCCCGGTTCGGCGCTGATCGTGATCGACGTGCAGAACGATTTCTGCCCCGGCGGCGCGCTCGCCGTGCCGCGGGGCGACGCGATCATCCCCGCCGTGAACCGGCTGATCGCGACAGCCGATCTCGTCGTGCTGACACAGGACTGGCATCCGCGAGGGCACGGCTCCTTCGCCTCGTCCCACGCTGGCCGCCAGCCCTTCGAAACGATCACCGTCGCGTACGGTCCGCAGACCTTGTGGCCCGACCACTGTGTGCAGGGCACGCTGGGTGCGGCGTTCCATTCAGCGCTCAACGCGACGCCGGCCGCACTCGTCGTGCGCAAGGGCATGCGCGCCGCCGTCGACTCCTACTCCGCCTTTTTCGAGAACGACCGACGCACCGCCACCGGCCTCGACGGCTGGCTGCGCAGCCGCGGCGTCGATCGCGTGCTGCTGTGCGGCCTCGCCTATGATTTCTGCGTGGCCTATTCGGCGCTCGACGCGGCGAGGCTGGGCTTCGCCACCGCCGTCGTGGAGGATGCCTGCGCCGCCATCGACCTCAATGGCGGTCGAGCGGTACAGGAGACCGCGATGCGCGCTGCGGGAGTCGACATTCAAACTGTAACCTTCTGACGATACCAGTCGCGATCTGCGACCAGAAGTTGCATGCTCTCCACAAGCGGCGGGCATGCGCAGGAGGAGATCATGGCGGTGTTTGGCAGCAGCGTGGTCGACATCCGCGCAAAGGCCGCGGGGCGCCTGTGGCACGCGACGCGGGATGAGCGCAACTCGCCCGATACCGCGAGGCGCATGAAGCTACGCGTCGAGCGCCTGTCGCAGAAAGTTACGGAAGACAGCGGACCAACATCCCTCGAGTTGGTCCGACGCATGAGCCTGGAACGCGTAATCGGCCGGCGCGACTTTGCCGATATCGCCTTCCTCGAACGCGCGCTGGCGGTATCGCGTACCGTGGCCTTCGTACGCATCGAACGCGGCGGCTCGGGCACCGGTTTCATGGTGTCGCCGCGGCTGATGATGACCAACAACCACGTCCTGGGATCCAAGTCCGACGCAGCGGGCAGCGAGCTGATCTTCGATTTCCAGCTCGATCGCCAGGGTGCGCCGATGGCTACTCGCCGCTTCACTCTGCTGCCTGAGGAATTCTTCGCCACGGATGTGGCTCTCGACTTCACGCTGGTCGCCGTGTCGGAAACAGCCGCGGATGGCGGCAAGCTCTCCGCCTATGGCTGGAACAAGCTGTATGGCGAAGAAGGCAAGGCGGTGAAGGACGATCCGGTCAATATCATCCAGCATCCGCTGGGCCAGCCCAAGCAGCTGGTGCTCCGCTCCAATCGCGTCGTCGCATTACCCGACAAGACACCGTTCATCCACTATGAGACCGACACTGAGCCGGGATCGTCGGGCTCGCCGGCCTACAACGACCAATGGGAAGTGATCGCTCTGCACCATGCCGGCGTGCCCGAGCTCGACGCCAACGACAATCCGGTGCGCGACGATCAGGGCCGCGTCAAGTGGGTCGCCAATGAAGGCATCCGCGTGAGCCGCATCGTGCAGGCGATCACCACCCTGACCCTGACCGACAAGCAGAAGGCGCTACGCGACGAGATGCTGAACGCGCACCCCCCGGATCTGCTCGAACTGGCACATGCCCGCCCGCCGGCGCCGGTATCGCCGCCCAATCACAGCGGCGTTGTCGCGCCAGCCCCCGGCGGCGGCGCGGTATCGATCACCATTCCGCTCACCATCACCGTGTCTTTGGGCGATCCGCTGGCGCCGCGCTCGCTCTCCGTCGGTGCGCCGACAACCGGGGTGACAGATGGCAAGCCGGCCGCTGCCGCGACCGCTCCGCCGGCGACCGCCATACCCGGCCTCGGCGAGGCCCTGGCCTTGCTGGAACGCAACAGAGACAGGCTGTATTTCGATCAGGCCGCCGACGATGCGGACAAGGCTGACTACTACCGGTCGCTTGAGTTGACCGCGGCACCTGGCAGGCTCTACGACGACCTTGCAACGCTGGTGACGTCGACCCACAAGACCAAGCCGAAATACAAGCCGGCGCGTGAGCTCTATCCGTGGGTCGACCTGATCCCCGGTACCGACGAGCCGATGGTCAAGAGCATCTATTCCGGCCGCAAGTTCGCCGCCGCTGAGGTCATCCGCGAGGAGCTGATGCTGGAGAGCCGCGTCGAGGCCCTCGAGGCGCGGAGTCTGCAGGAGTCGACCCGGCCGGCCGAGCGCGTCGTGCTCGAGCGCGAGATCGCATTCCTGGAGGCGCAGGCACCGTTCAACTGCGAACACGTCGTGCCGCAATCGTGGTTCACCAAAAAAGAACCGATGCGCGGCGACCTGCATCACCTCTTCGCGTGCGAGTCCAATTGCAACAGCTTCCGCGGCAATACGCCTTACTTCGATTTCACCGAGGTTGAAGAGGCGTTGAGGGACGAATGCGGGCGGCGCGAAAGCGGCGCTGCCGCTGCCGTCCACGGCTTCGAGCCGGAGGCCGGCAAGGGCGCGGTGGCGCGCGCCACGCTATACTTCCTGCTGCGATACCCCGGCAAGATCGAGGACCGCGAATTCAACCAAGAGCGCGTTGCGATCCTGCTGCGCTGGCACGCCGCCGAGCCGCCCGACCTCTACGAGAAGCACCGCAATCAGGCGATCTTCGAGGTCCAGGGCAACCGCAACCCGTTCATCGACCACCCCGAACTGGCCGCCCGGGTCGACTTCTCGGGGGGCTTCCGAGGCTAGGCTTTCGCCGCGATTGCGCCGGAATCCACAGGCAAAGAGCCGGCCGCCGGGCCTTCCTCCCGCCCGGCGCCTGCTCTACTCTGCCGAAAACGGAAGCAGCCCCCGATGTACTACCGTCAAGAACTCGACGATCTGTTCGCCGACCGCGTCGGCGATCGCGGCCTCACGCGCGCGGCCTATGCCGCCGAGCTGGAGCGCGCGGTGCCGGCGCTGGAAAAGCTGCGCCAGCGCCACGCCGACGGCTCGCTGCCCCTGCTGCGCCTGCCGGCGGCGCGCGATGATCTCGCGGCGCTGAAACCGCATGCGGCGCATCTGCGGCAGTTCGAGCACGCCGTGATCCTCGGCACGGGCGGTTCCAGCCTCGGCGGCCAGACGCTCGCGGCCATGACCGATATCGGCTTCGGCCCGGCGCGCGGCGGTCCCAAGCTGTGGTTCATGGACAATATCGATCCAGACACGTTCAACGAATTGTTGACCCGCCTCGACCTGAGCAAGACCGCCTTCATCGCCATCTCGAAGTCCGGCAGCACGGCCGAACCGCTGCTGCTGCTCTTCACCGCGCTCGAGGCGCTGGAGGCAAAGATCGGCAAGGCCAAGCTCGCCCAGCACCTGATCGCCATCACTGAGAACACCGACAATCCGCTACGCCGCATCGCCACGCGCATCGGCTGCCCGATCCTCGAGCACGATCCCAAGGTCGGCGGTCGCTACTCGGTACTGTCGCTGGTCGGCCTGTTGCCGGCGATGGCCGCGGGTCTCGACGTCGCGGCGATCCGCGAGGGCGCGGCCAGCGTGCTCGACCAGGCGCTCAAGGCCAATGCGCCGGAGGATAGCGCCGCCGCCGCCGGAGCCGCCGCTTCGGTCGGCCTGTGGCGCGAGCGCGGCATCCACACCACGGTGCTGATGCCCTATGTCGACCGCCTGGCCTATTTCGGCCTGTGGTACCGCCAGCTCTGGGCCGAAAGCCTGGGCAAGAACGGCATGGGCACCACGCCGATCCGCGCCATGGGCACGGTCGACCAGCACAGCCAGCTGCAGCTCTATCTCGGCGGCCAGGCCGACAAGATGTTCACCGTGCTGATGAAGGACTCCGCCGGCGAAGGCCGCAAGGTGCCGCGCGCGGCGCTGGCCGGCGATAAATCGCTCGACTATCTCGGCGAGCACTCGCTGGGCGACCTGCTGCTGGCCGAGGCCGAGGCCACCGCGGTGACGCTTGCACGCAACGGCCGACCGACGCGCCGCCTGCGCTTCGCCAAGCTCGATGAGCGCGTCATGGGTGCGCTGCTGATGCACTACATGCTCGAGACCATCATCGCCGCCGATCTGTGGAACGTCGACGCCTTCGACCAGCCCGCCGTCGAGGAGGGCAAGGTCCTGGCGCGCGAGTATCTGGGCCGACGCACGTGATGGCCACAGGCCTCTTTCCTTCTCCCCGCGAAGGCGGGGAGAAGGTGCCCGAAGGGCGGATGAGGGGCTTCGCGGAGGCTCAGTATCGACGCTATTGGATGTTGCGCGAGGAAGCCCCTCATCCGCCTCGCTGCGCTCGGCACCTTCTCCCGGCCTTCGCGCTACGGGATGCACACATCTCCGATTCGGATTCAAATCTTTCAAACCGTCGGCACGGCCGATTCCGATTGGAATCGAAAATCCCCGCGATGGGAAACAAGTGCGATGCGAATCGGTCGATTTCCGAGATGTGTGCATCCCGTAGCGCCTTCGCGGGGAGAAGGAAGACGAAGACATGATCCACCGCCTGCCATCCACGCTGGTCAACCGCATCGCCGCCGGCGAGGTGGTCGAGCGGCCGGCCTCGGCGGTGAAAGAGCTGGTCGAGAACGCGCTCGACGCCGGTGCCACGCGCATCGCGGTGAGCCTGGTCGAGGGTGGCCGCGCGCTGATCACCGTGGTCGACGACGGCTCGGGCATGTCGGCCCAGGAGATGACGCTGGCGGTCGAGCGCCATTGCACGTCCAAGCTCAGCGACGGCGACGACCTGCTCGATATCCGTACGCTGGGCTTCCGCGGCGAAGCCTTGCCGTCGATCGCCTCGGTCAGTCGCTTCGCTTTGACATCGCGCCCGAAAGGCGCCGACAGCGCCTGGACATTACGCATCGACGGCGGCGCCAAGAGTGAGCCGGTGCCCGCCGCCCATCCGCCCGGCACGCGGGTCGAGGTGCGCGATCTCTTCTACGCCGTACCGGCGCGGCTGAAGTTCCTCAAGGAGCCGCGCAGCGAAGCGGCCCAGGTCGCCGACGCGCTCAAGCGGCTGGCGATGGCGCATCCCGGCGTCGCCTTCAGCCTCGAGGACGAAGGCCGCACCGTCTTCTCCTATCCGGCCATCGCGCCGTCGCTGGTCGAGGATGGCGAGGACGGCGCGCGCCTGCAGCGCCTGGCCGCCGTGATGGGCCGCGACTTCGCGCAGAACTCGCTGCCCATTCGCGCCGAGCGCGAGAGTTTCGTGCTGACCGGCCATGTCGGCCTGCCGACCTTCAACCGTGGCACGGCGCAGCACCAGTACCTGTTCGTCAACGGCCGGCCGGTGCGCGACAAGCTGCTGGCCGGCGCGGTGCGCGGCGCCTACCAGGATTTCCTGGCGCGCGATCGCCATCCACTGGTGGCGCTGTTCCTCGAGGCGCCCCGGGGCATGGTCGACGTCAACGTGCACCCGGCGAAGACGGAAGTGCGTTTCCGCGATGCCGGCGTGGTACGCGGCCTGATCGTCGGCGCCATCCGCCACGCGCTGGTCGGCGCCGGCCATCGCGCCAGCACCACGGTTGCGCAGGCGGCTCTGGGCGCGGCGCGCCCGGTCGGCGGTCTGCCGATCGGTGGCGGCTGGTCGGGCTCGTATGGCGGCGCGATGCCGGCGCGGCCCGCGCCCGGCCTCGCCGAAGCCGCCGCCGCGTTCTTCGCGCCGCAGGCGCCGAGCGGTCAGGCGGCCGCGGCGCAAGCCGCACCCGTCGAGGACCTGCGCACCTATCCGCTGGGCGCGGCGCGCGCGCAGGTGCACGGCACCTACATCGTGGCGCAGACCGAGGATGGCGTGGTGATCGTCGATCAGCATGCCGCGCATGAGCGGCTGGTCTACGAGCGCATGAAGGACTCGATCGCCGCGTCCGGGGTGAAACGCCAGAGCCTGCTGATCCCGGAGATCGTCGAGCTGGACGAAGACTCGGTGCGCCGCCTTGTGGCGCGCGCCGACGACCTCGCCGAATTGGGTCTCGTGCTCGAGGGCTTCGGCCATGGCGCGGTGGCGGTGCGCGAGAGCCCGGCCTTGCTCGGCGACACCGACATCGCCGGGCTGGTGAAGGATCTCGCCGACGAGCTGGCGGAGTTCGGCGAGCACCTCTCGCTGAAGGAGCGGCTGGAGGAGGTCTGCGGCACCATGGCCTGCCACGGATCGGTGCGCGCCGGTCGGCGCCTGTCGCTCGACGAGATGAACGCGCTGTTGCGCCAGATGGAAGCCACGCCGCATTCCGGCCAGTGCAACCACGGGCGCCCGACCTATGTCGAACTCAAGCTGGCCGATATCGAGCGGCTGTTCGGACGACGGTGAATGAAGCGTTTCCTGTTCGCGGCCGCGTTATTGGCCGCCGCCTATCCCGCTCTGGCGCAAACCCGCGCACCCGCGCCGACTGACCGTATCGTGGCCACGCCGTTCGATGGCACATGGGCAGGGACGGCCGCGGCGGCTGGTTCGTGCGCCGCGCTCGACATCCGGCTCATCATCGAGGGTGGCGCCGTCGATGGCACGGCGTCGGAGCCCGAGCGACAGCGAGCGGCGGTGACCGGCAAGCGGGGCGAGACCCTGCCGCCGCCACCCGCGCTGTGGCAATTGCACGGCCGCGTACAAGCTGATGGCACACTCAAGCTCGCCGGGCTGCGCTCCATGAAGGAGCGTGAGCGGCAAAACGCGAGCTGGAGCGGCCGCGCCGCGGCGACCTCCATCACGCTCAAGGAATCCGGCGGCTGCTCGCGCGCCGCGACGCTCTCGCGCGGCCGCTGAGGCGCGTCAGGCGGCGATAGCGAGCGCTTCGACGATCAGCTCGTCGAGGCGCTCGAGACCGGAGGCGTAGGAGCGCTCCGAGACGTCGCGCAGGATCATGGTCACCCGCTCGGCAAAGGCGGTGGGCTTGCGCGCCAGGCGCGTGACGGCGGCGACAGCGCCCTTCTCGTTCAGCAGATAGACGCCGTTGATCGCGTGCAGGCTTTGGCACAGGCAGGCGACCGAGCGGAAGACGCAGCCCGCGATATAGATCGTGTCGCCCCGCGCCGTCGATTTCTCGGCGTTCTCCAGCGAGAAACGCGCCTCCCAGTCGAAGCGCTGGCGCAGCGTCGCCTTCAGGGCCTCAGGATATGGCGTCGTACGCGCACGCAAGGCGGCCAGCGCGCCGTCGGGGTCATGCTGCGTTTTGCACAGCGCCACCTCGCCCATGTAGATCGATGAGACGAAGGCGTGCGGGTGGCCCGGCTGGTAGGCGATCTCGACACGGCCGGCGTGGCAGTCGTCGATCACGCGGCTAACGCGCGCAAGATCGCGGTAGAGCAGATCGACGCGCATTTCCTCGATCACCAGCCAGCCACCGCCGTCGATCCACGACCCCCAGCCTCCGATCGGCGTCACGGCAGCTTCATCGCCACGATCGTCGATCTCGGCTGCGACACGGCTCAACGCCACCACATCGATCGGCGCGGCACCATCGTAGTACAGGCCGATATCGTAGTCGGAATGCGGCGTTGCCGTGCCGCGTGCGCGTGACCCACCCAGCGCGATGGCGCGGACGCCGGGCACCGCCGAGAGGATCTCGGTCAGTTCGGCCAGCAGCCGATCGTCGTTCGCAATAGTCATCTAATGCCTTGTGTCTATTGACCTTAACGACGCGCTCAAGGCGGCTAGCCCGACGCATTGCTGTGAGCGCCATGACCTAAGTACTTTGTCACCGGCCCACAGCAATGAAGCGCTGGTCTAGGGGCACCTCTGAGAGTAGCATATTCTATGCGCTACTAATCCCAATGTATATCAATCGCGCCCAATGCCACCGATGGGGGGACGGACATGTGGCGGAGCACACTCCTTGTTGGAGCTATTCTCGGGTCGGCCATCCTAGCCGCCCCAGTGACGGCCAATACCTGCAAGTGCAGCGGCATGAACGCCACGTCGGAAGCCGACGGAACGTGCGTACTGAAGGAGGATGGCGGCCAATCATGCAAGATGACTTGGAACGCAGCCTCAGCGAAGTCCGTCTCGACACAACACAGAATTCCCAGCGGAGGCGGTCTCGATCCGAGAGATCCTGCGCCGTCATCGGTTCTCTTGTTGGCGGCGTCACGGTTGTCACCGAGTGAGGACCTCCCGGCAGAATTTCGCGATTTCAGCAACAGGGTGAAGAGTCTGTCCCGTCCGCCGTTTTCTGCGTTCGCGACACTTCGTGAGAAGCAGGAGCAGTGGCGCATGCTGTATCCGAGCCGACTCGCCGCGATGCTTCTCAACTCGGCGAAGGCGGAGAAAGGGGAAGTCTATCTCCCGGAGCAACTTTCTCCAGATCACCGGCTGGCCAAGGAACTCATCTATGACAGCTTCTGGATCAGCCTGGGTTCCCTCATTCTGGACGGAGTGAGCAAGCAAGGTGACCAACTGGGCAGGGTGATAGCCACAGCCTATTCAGAGCCAAACGCGTTCATGAACGCACTCATCTCATCAAGTCCAGGCGTGCAGGGGGTCCTCAAGGGCAATTTCGACGCGAGGATATCCGGAGGCAGGGGCTGCCTTGTTGCTGTGTTTCCGTCCAATCACCGGTACGTCGTCAAAGCACCTTTCGCATTCCCAGAGGCGCCTTGCTAACTGAGGAGTCATCATGCTTCTTCGACTTCTCTCCCTTCTGGCCAGCATCATCGCCTGGGCGACACCTGTCAGTGCCCAGCAGATTGTCGAATGGCGGAAGCAACCGACAGACAAGGCCATCTTGTTTGTCCATGGCTTGGCGGGCAGTGCGAACAGATCGTTCGCGACCCACACCAGTCAGTGGCGGGACATAATCGCCACTGATAGCACGCTCCTGTTCGGTGCGGAGACTCTCGGAGATTTTGACCTCTTTGCGTTCGACTACTCGGGAGCTTTTCGTAGCGGATCGCGAGTGACGATCGATGAATTGGGTCAGCAAATTTTGGTCCTGATGGAGAGCAATGGCCTCTTCCGCGATTACAACCATATCTGGATTGTTGCACACAGTCTGGGCGGACTGGTTGTCAAGCGCGCCCTTCTCCAGCTTGCCGACAGTACCAAGTCATCCATGGGCCGACGAGTGGTTGGCGTGTTTCTTCTTGGAGTGCCTTCCAATGGCGCACCCCTTGCGAACGTCGCAACCAAGAAATTCATGCTCGAGTATCTGGCACGAGCAATCGGCGAGGGAGGACAAAACTTCAATCTGGTCGAGGAACTGAGGGCAAGCGATTCAGACCGCCTGAACACTTTTCTTTCTTCTACAGAGGCATCGTGGGAGCGATTCATCGTCAGGATGGAAGCCTCGCCGGAGAGCGGCAACAGAGGGTATGGCACGCCGCTGCCGAAGATTTACTGCTCCTACGAGACAGAAATGGAGAAGGAATTCCAAGCGACTGGCATTGTCGTCGTGGCGCAGCTGTATGCCAAGACACGCTGCTCCGCTCCCTCGCAGGCGATCTCCAAGAAACACACTGACCTGCCCAAAGTCTCCGACGCGAGCGATTTTGTTCACCAGTGGCTACGAACCAATCTCGCCGCGGACTTGCGCGTGATTCGAACCAGGGGCCCGAAGCGAATCGAACTAGCGACTCCGAAGGCCATCGGATCAATTCTCCAAGACTTGTTTTTTAGCGAGAGGCCGATGGACAGATATCACAAGGACACCGGTCTCCCCTTTGTTGACGAAAACGCACCTGTGCCGCCCGGTGAGCCGGCGCCTTGGGCGAAGAAGGTTTTGATTCCAAAGGGTGACTATTCCGGATCGACATATGCCGACGTCCTGCTTCGGATGAGCGAGCAGCAGCCATGCTTCGATTTAAAGTTCAAGGATAAGACCCGGCGGAACTTGCTTGTTGGCCTAGGTACTCATGGGGCCTGTGCTGCATTCCGCTAGAGATGCTGCACTTTCCAACTAGGTGATCTGGACATCAGGTGATGACAGCTGCGCGAAGAAACGCGCACTCCAGTCCTCAAGCGTACCCGTCTCGATCGCCGCGCGCAGCCCGCGCATGACGTCCTGGTAAAAATGCAGGTTATGCCAGGTCAGCAGCATGGCGCCGAGAATCTCGTCGCCGCGAATCAGGTGGTGCAGATAGGCGCGGCTGTAGCCGGTGCAGGCCGGGCAGGCGCAGCCCTCGACCAGTGGCCGGGGATCGTCGCGGTGGCGCGCGTTGCGCAGGTTGAGCTCGCCGCGCCAGGTGAAGGCCTGCGCCGTGCGGCCGGCGCGCGTCGGCATCACGCAGTCGAACATGTCGATGCCGCGCGCGACGGCGCCGACGATGTCGGCGGGTCGGCCGACGCCCATGAGATAGCGCGGCCGATCGGCCGGCAGCGCCGGCACGGTGACGTCGAGCGCGGCGAACATCGCGTCCTGCCCCTCGCCCACCGCCAACCCGCCGACGGCGTAGCCGTCGAAGCCGATATCGGTGAGCGCCTTGGCCGATTCCAGGCGCAGCTCCGGAAAGACGCTGCCCTGCACGATGCCGAACAGGCCGTGGCCGTCGCGCTCGACGAAGACGCGCCGGCCGCGCTCGGCCCAGCGCATGGAAAGCCGCATCGATGTCGCGGCCTCCTCCTCGGTCACCGGCCAACTCGTGCACTCGTCGAACGACATGGTGATGTCGGCGCCGAGCCGGCGCTGGATGTCGAGCGAGATGTCCGGCGTCAGACGATGCGACGAGCCGTCGATATGCGAGCGGAAGGTCACGCCCTCGGCGTCGAGCTGGCGCAGCTTGCTGAGCGACATCACCTGGAAGCCGCCGGAATCGGTGAGGATCGGCCCCTGCCAGTTCATGAAGCGGTGCAGTCCGCCCAGCCGCTCGACGCGCTCGGCGCCGGGGCGCAGCATCAGGTGGTAGGTGTTGCCCAGCACGATCTCGGCGCCGGTCGCCGCCACCGAGTCCGGCAGCATCGCCTTGACCGTCGCCGCCGTGCCAACCGGCATGAAGGCCGGCGTCTCGACCGTGCCGTGCGCCGTCGTCAGCCGCCCGCGCCGCGCCGCGCCGTCGCGCGCGATGACCTCGTAGCCCACGCTCATGCGGACTTGTCCCGATGCAGCAGGGTGGCGTCGCCGTAGGAGTAGAAGCGGTAGCCTCGCGCGACGGCGTGGGCGTAGGCCGCCCGCATACGCTCGAGCCCGGCGAAGGCGCTGACCAGCATGAACAGGGTCGAGCGCGGCAGATGGAAGTTGGTCAGCAGCAGATCGACGACACGGAAGTCGAATCCCGGCGTGATGAAGATCGAGGTCTCGCCCGACCAGGGCTCGACCCGGCCGTCGCGCTCCGCCGCCACGCTTTCGAGCAGGCGTAGCGGCGTCGTGCCGACCGACACGACGCGGCCACCACGCGCGCGCGCCGCCGCGATCGCATCAACGGCCTCGGCGCCGACCTCGCCCCATTCCGCATGCATGACATGCGCCTCGGTGTCGGCCACGCGCACCGGCTGGAAGGTCCCGGCGCCGACATGCAGCGTGACCATGGTCGTCTCGACCCCTTTGTCGCGCAGGGCGGCAAGGAGCTCGGGCGTGAAGTGCAACCCGGCGGTCGGCGCCGCCACGGCGCCGTCGCGCGCGGCATAGACGGTCTGGTAGTCGGCGCGGTCGCGTTCGTCGCCGATGCCGCCGCGGATGTAAGGCGGTAGCGGCACGGCGCCGTGCGCGTCGAGCAAACGCGGCAGGCTCGTGGCGTCGGCGTCGAAGACGATGTCGAGCGCGCCGTCGCCCGTCTTGCCGCGCACGATGGCGGTGAGATCGTCGCCGAAGCGCAGCGTGTCGCCCTGCTTCAGCCGCTTGCCCGGCCGGCAGAACGCACGCCAGGCGCCGTCGGCGAGGCGGCGCACCAGCAGCGCCTCGAAGTCGACGTCTCGGCGCGCCTCGGGCCCGTCGCAGCCATCGCCCGGCCTGACGCCCCGCAGGCGCGCCGGGATCACGCGCGTGTCGTTGAACACCAGCAAGTCGCCCTCGCGCAGCAGCGCGGGCAGGTCGCGCACGATCCGGTCGACGGGCGCGTCGGCGCCGATCTCGAGCAGCCGCGCCGAATCGCGCGGCTCGGCCGGCCGTTGCGCGATGCGCTCGGCCGGCAGCTCGAAGTCGAACAGCTCGACGCGCATCGCGCTCAGGCGGTCCTGGGCACGACGACGTTCATCAGCGCGCGGAACGGCGCCAGGAAGACCAGCGCCAGCACCAGCTTCACCGCGAGATCGCCTACCGACAAGGTCACCACCGACGGGCCCTGCGCCTGCGGCAGGAACGGCATGACGCCGATGAAGGCGATGCCGAAGAACAGCGCGGTGTCGATCACCGAGCCCAGCGCCGAGCCTATGAACGGCGCCTTCCACCAGCTGGCGCGGCGCAGGCGGTCGAAGACATGGATGTCGAGGAGCTGGCCCACCAGGAAGGCGATACCCGAAGCCACGGCGATGCGCCACGGCGCCAGCACGCCCGACAGCAGCACGCCGGCGACAAAGCCGACATAGACGACCTGCCGCGCGCGCTCCGAGCCGAAGGCGCGATTGGCGAGGTCGGTGACGAGGAACGTCACCGGATAGATCAACGCGCCCCAGGTGAGCCAGGCGTTGACCGGGAACTGCACGGTGTAGTTCGAGGCCGCGACGACGACGACCATGGCGACGATGGCCAGCGCCATCCCGCGTGAGATGTTGGACATATCCGATCCTCCAGCCCTCTCCGGCGACACAGGCCGACGGGCGCGCGGGCTTATACGCGAGGCGGTGGAGCTTGGCGAGAGACTCTCGCGGACCCGGCGGTATCGCGGTCACAACAATGCGTCGCGTCGTTCACACCGCCGAGCGATCCTCGGCCTTCGCCCGGGGCGACATCGGGGGTACAAACGCCGCGGGCATCAACGAGGGTCAGACATCGTGCGCGCATACAGGATCGCCGCCATCCCCGGCGACGGCATCGGCAAGGAAGTCATCCCGGCCGGCGTCGAGGTGCTGACCAAGCTGTCGCGGATGACCAACGACTTCCGGCTCGACTTCACCGAGTTCCCCTGGGGCTCGGATTTCTATCGCTCGACCGGCGCGTTGATGCCCGAGGATGGGCTGGAGACGCTCAAGCCCTTCGACGCGATCTATTTCGGCGCGGTGGGCGATCCACACGTGCCCGACCACGTCACCTTGTGGGGCTTGCGGCTGAAGATCTGCCAGGGCTTCGATCAATACGCCAATGTGCGGCCCACGCGCGTGCTGCCCGGGCTGAAGAGCCCGCTCGCCGACTGCCCGCCGGGCAGGCTCGACTGGGTGATCGTGCGCGAGAACAGCGAAGGCGAGTACGCCGGCCAGGGCGGCCGCTCGCATCGCGGCCATCCCGAGGAGATCGCTACAGAGGTCTCGATCTTCACCCGCGCGGGCGTGCGCCGCATCATGCGCTTCGCCTTCGAGCTGGCGCGCGCGCGGCCGCGCAGGAAGCTCACGGTGATCACCAAGTCCAACGCGCAGCGTCACGGCATGGTGCTATGGGACGAGATCGCCGCCGAGGTGGGTCGCGACTTCCCCGACGTCGCGGTCGACAAGGAGCTGGTCGACGCCGCCACGGTGCGCATGGTCAACCGGCCGGACAGCCTCGACACCATCGTCGCCACCAATCTGCACGCCGATATCCTGAGCGACCTCGCCGCGGCCTTGGCAGGCAGCATCGGCATCGCGCCGACGGGAAATGTGAACCCCGAACGCAAATTCCCCTCGATGTTCGAGCCGATCCACGGCTCGGCCTTCGATATCATGGGCAAGGGCCTCGCCAACCCCATCGGCACCTTCTGGTCGGCGGTTATGATGCTGGAGCATCTGGGCGAATCGGACGCGGCGGCCCGGCTGATGCGGGCGATCGAACGCGTCACGGCCGAGCGCAAGACGTTGACCCGCGACCTTGGTGGCACGGCGGGAACGGCCGCCGTCACCGCAGCTATTTGCACCGCCCTGGAAGAAACCTGAGCATTTGTTCATTTCCTGACAAATGTCGTGTAGCATCGGGTTGGAACCCGTTTCAGGGGGGGAGCGGGTTTCCGGCGTGGCCGCGTCTTCCGGTCCCGGTCGGTTCGAGTACGATGCCACGGAGAAAGACCCAAGTACCCCCGCCACTGCCAGGCGAAAATCCCGATGGCCGGCGACGACGCGGCGATCGCACCCACCAACGCCTGTTCGAAGCCGCCGGCGCGTTGATGCGCGAACGCGACGAGATGCCGACCGTGGCGCAGATCGCCCAGCGCGCCGGCGTCGTGCCGCGCACGCTCTACCAGCACTTCCCCGATTCGGCGGCCCTCTATGGCGCCACCTTCGACCACTTCCTGGCTACCGCCTTCGCCAGCCTGCCCGAGCTGTCGTCCGCCGGCTCTCTCGAGGCGCGCATCCATGGCTTCGTCGAGCGGCGCGCGCGTATCTGCGAGGACTGGCTGCCGCTATGGCGCGTCGGGCTGCGCTTCGCGCGCCGCGACAACGCCTATCGCGCGCGCATCGAGGCCGCCGTCGACGGCCTGCGCATGCGCATGCGCATCCTGTTCGAGCCGGAGTTCGCCCGGCTGTCGCCGCAGGACCAGCGCCTACTGACCGACGCCGTGACGACGATCACCGATCACGAGGGCTGGGCGCATCTGCGCTGGATCTGCGGCTACGACTTCGAGAAATCCTGCGCGGTGTGGCGCTTCGCCATCGCGGCGCAGTTCGCGGCGATGGCGAATAGGGGCTGACGCGCGCCGCCCGACATGCTGATCTTGGCGCGCTCTACAGGGAGGGCGCGTATGGGCAGCGACTACGATCCAAAGCGGATCGCGGCCATGGGCCGGCCGCCGGGCATGCCGTTTCGCATCACCAAGATCGGCCACGTGGTGCTGAACGTCGCCGACCTCGAACGCTCGGCGCGCTTTTACACCGAGGTGCTGGGCCTGGAGATTTCCGACGTCTATCCCCAGAGCATGATGCCGGGCGGGATGGTCTTCCTGCGCTTCAACGGCGATCACCACGGCATCGCGCTGGTCGGCGCCCTCGAAGGCGAATCGACCGGCACCGAGCTGCATCACCTCGCCTTCGAGGTCGGCTCGCTCGACGAGGTGTTGTTGGCGGCCAAGCGACTCCGGGCGGCGGGCGCCCAGATCGATTTCGAAGGCCGGCGCCGTGCCGGGGTGCAGATCGCGGTCGAGTTCCGCGACCCCGATGGCCATCGGCTGGAGATTTACTGGGGTCTCGACCAGATCGGCAGCGATGGCCGCGCCCGACCGGCCGAGGAATGGAAAGGCGCGCGCAGCTTCGCCGACGCGATCAACGATCCGGTGCGCGGCCAGGACACCACGCTGCGCGATCCGTCGTTGCTCAAGCCTTAGACGACATCCATCACCTCGACCGCGTCCTCGGCGGGGGCGACCGTGTCGGTGAGCGGCACGGCCACGAAGCGATGGACGCCCTCCGTCGTCGTCATGCGGCGCACCAGGCCGCGCGTCTCCAGGCAGTGCAGATGCGCGAGCGTCTCACCGAAGGCGAAGACCACCTGGTTATTGTCGAGATGGCGCGCGAACAGCACCGGCACCATCTGCCAGCAGGTGGCGCCCTTGTCGCCGTAACCGACGATGGCCGCCAGCATCTCCGCCAGCCGCGCCTCGTGATGCGCCACGAGCTGATCGAGCCTTGTGTGCAGGCCGACGAAGGGGAAGCCGTGGCTCGGCAGCACCAGCGCGTCGGCCGGCAGGCGGCGGAAGCGCACGAAGCCGGTGAGGAACCAGGTCAGCGCGTCGGCCGTCGGCTCGTTGGGCCACACGCCGATATTGGTGCTGATCTTGGGCAATACCTGGTCGCCGGAGATCAGCACGTTGAGGTCGGCGCACCACAGCGAGACATGCTCCGGCGCGTGCCCGCGGCCGACGATCACCTGCCAGCGATGGCCGCCCAGCGACACGCGATCGCCGTGCATGATGCGGTTGAAGGCGGCCGGCAGCGGCCCGACGCCCTTGGAGTAGCCGCCGCGATGCAGGTGGAAGGTCGCGACCTTCTCCTCCGGCACGCCGCCGCGCCGCAGATGCGCGGCGCGCGATTCGTTGTCGTCGACCAGGCCGTTGCGGATCGACTGCGCGCTCATGTAGTCGCCCAGCGACATGTAGAGCGGCGCCTTCCAGCGCGCGCACAGCCAGCCGGCCAGGCCGACATGGTCGGGGTGCATATGCGTGGCGAGCACCGCCTTGACCGGCTTGCCCTTCAGATGCGTGGCGAAGATGCGCTCCCAATGCGCCTTGGTCTCGTCGAGCTGCATGCCGCAATCGACGATCGTCCAGCCATCGGCCTCTTCCAGCAGATAGAGATTGATATGGTTGAGCTGGAACGGCAGCGGCATGCGCAGCCAGTGGATGCCTGGCGCCACCTGCTTGAGCTCGCCCGAGGGCGGCGCGTCGCCACAGGGAAAGCGTAGCTGCGCCAGCAACCGCTGGGCGTGTTCGATATGGTCGGGCATCAATCCAGTCCGGGTGAATGTGCGTTTATGGTGCGATGCAGCAACCTACGCACCGCCCCCCGCTCTGTCACCCCCGGGGCGCGAGTGCCCGCCATGCGATATCGCGGCGGCAGAAGCCTTCCGGCCAGTCGATGGCGTCGACCGCGGCGTAGGCCCGCCGCCGCGCCTCCTCGACCGAGGGCGCCATGGCCGTGATGTTGAGGACCCGCCCGCCATTGGCCAAGACGCGCGCGCCGTCGCGTTTGGTGCCGGCGTGGAAGATGGTGACACCCTCGACCTTGCCCGCCGCGTCGAGGCCGCGGATCTCGGTGCCACGCATCGGATTGTCCGGATAGCCCTTGGCCGCCATCACGACCGAGAGCGCCGTTTCGTCGTGCCAACGCAGGTCAAAATGCGCCAAGGCGCCATCGGCGCAGGCCAGCAGCGCCGGCACGATGTCCGACTTCAGGCGCATCATCAGCACCTGACACTCGGGATCGCCGAAGCGGCAATTATATTCGATCAGCTTCGGCCCGCTCTTGGTGAGCATCAAGCCGGCGAACAGCACGCCGCGAAACGGTGCGCCCTCCGCTTTCATCGCCCGCACGGTCGGCAGGATGATCTCGTCCATCACCCGCCGCGCGATCTCGGGCGTCACGCAGGGCGCCGGCGAATAGGCGCCCATGCCGCCGGTGTTCGGCCCGACATCGCCGTCGCCGACGCGCTTGTGGTCCTGCGCCGCGACCAGCGGCAGCACGTTCTCGCCGTCGACAAGGGCGAAGAAGCTCGCCTCTTCGCCCTCCATGAATTCTTCGATCACGACCGTGCTGCCGGCGGCGCCGAAGCGGTTGCCAGCCAGCATGTCGTTTGTCGCGGCGATCGCCTCGTTCTCATCCTTGGCGATGATCACGCCCTTGCCGGCCGCCAGCCCGTCGGCCTTGACCACGATCGGCGCGCCCTTCCACACATTGCCCTGGCGGCGGATATAGGCCTCGGCCGCGCCGACGTCAGTAAAGCGCTCATACATCGCGGTGGGAATGCCGTACTTGCGGCAGAGATCCTTGGTGAAGCCCTTCGAGCCCTCCAGCCGCGCCGCCGCGGCCGACGGTCCGAATACCTTGATCCCCGCCTCGGCGAGCCGGTCCGCCAAGCCGGCGACCAGCGGCATCTCGGGGCCGATGACGACGAAGTCGATCGCCTCGCGCTGGGCCAGATCAACGAGGCCGGCGATATCCTCCTGCCCCACCGTGACGCATTCGGCGACCTCGGCGATGCCGGCATTGCCCGGGGCGCAGATCAGCCGGTCGCACAGCGGCGAGGCCGAAATGGCCCAGCACAGCGCGTGCTCGCGGCCACCGTTTCCCACCACCATGATGCGCATTCAGCCGCTCCCGAGGCTTGAAAACCGGACCTCTCAAGTCCAATATGACCATGGTCATGACCATAGTCACAAAGGAGGTGCCGCCATGACTAAAGTCATGAAGGCATCGGAGTGCAAGGCGAAGTTGCTCGCCGTGCTCGACGAGGTCGCCGCGACCGGCGAGCCGGTGACGGTGACGAAGCATGGCAAGGCGGTCGCCCAGATCGTGCGCGTGATCGAGAAGCCGAAGACGCTCTACGGGGCGCTGAAAGGTTCCACCAAGATCTTCGCCGACCTCACGCAACCGCTGGAGGTCGATTGGGACGAGGATCGCGAATGGAAGATCATCTCGGGGCAGCCGTATGACGATGATCCTGGACAGCCACGTCCTGCTGTGGCTCGTGCGGGAGCATCCACAGCTCGGAAGGCAGGCGCACGCCGCGTGCGACCACGCACTCAGAGCGGATAGCGTCGGCGTATCGGCGATCTCGTTCTACGAGCTGATGAACGAGCACCGCAAGCGCCGCGTGGCGTTGGAGCCGACACCCGTCCAATGGCGTCAAAGCGTGCTGCAACTGGGCATCGTCGAGTTCCCGCTCGACGCGTTGACAGCCATTGATGCGGGTGGCCTTGTGGACTTCCACAGCGATCCTCTCGACCGCCTGATCGTGGCGGCCGCGCTGCGCCACGACGCGACTCTCATGACCGCGGATGCTGCTATTCTGCGTTGGGATGGGCCGTTGAAGCGCATCGACGCCCGTCGATGACAGACCGACTCCGAATATGACCGACGCCGCCGCCGAAGCCACCGGCCACAATTCGCCGGAGTTCACCGTCTCGGAGCTGGCCTTCGCGCTCAAGCGCGAGGTCGAGCAGGCGTTTCCGCGCGTGCGGGTGCGCGGCGAGATCTCGCAGCCCATGACGCCACGCTCCGGCCACTGCTACTTCCGGCTCAAGGACGTCGACGCGGTGCTCGAGGCGGTGTGCTGGAAAGGCAGCCTGCCGCGCCTGGGCATGAAGATCGAGGACGGCCTGGAGGTGGTCGCCTCGGGTCGCATCACCACCTATCCCGGCAGCTCCAAATACCAGATTATCGTCGATCGGCTGGAGCTGGCGGGCCAGGGCGCGCTCCTGAAGCTGCTCGAGGAGCGGCGCAAGAAGCTCGCCGCCGAGGGCCTGTTCGCCGCCGAGCGCAAGCGCGCCCTGCCCTTCCTGCCCGATGTCATCGGCGTCATCACCTCGCCCACCGGCGCGGTGATCCGCGACATCCTGCATCGTCTGGCCGACCGCTTCCCGCGCCACGTGCTGCTATGGCCGGTCTCGGTGCAGGGCGAGCGCGCCGCCGGCGAGGTCGCCGCCGCCATCGAGGGCTTCAATCGCCTGAAGCCCGGCGGCGCGGTGCCGCGACCCGATCTGCTGATCGTGGCGCGCGGTGGTGGCAGCCTGGAGGATCTCTGGGCCTTCAACGAGGAGATCGTGGTGCGCGCCGCCGCGGCCTCGGCGATCCCGCTGATCTCCGCGGTAGGCCACGAGACCGACACCACGCTGATCGACTTCGCCTCGGACTACCGCGCGCCCACGCCCAGCGCCGCCGCCGAGAAGGCCGTGCCGGTACGCGCCGAATTGCTGGGCGATCTGCGCGGGCACGACGGGCGGTTGCTCAACGCGCTCACCCGTCGCCTGCGCGAGGCGGAGACCGAGCTGGCCGGCCTGGCGCGCGGCCTGCCCGACCCACGCCGGCTGATCGAGGAGCGCGCGCAACGCGTCGACGAATCGGGCGAGCGCCTGGCCAAGGCCACGATCAACCTCGTGGCGCTGAAACGCTCGGGCTTCGATGGCCTGAGCGGCCGGCTGCGCACCCCGCACGAGGTCATCGACCGCAAGACGCGCGAGCTGGCCGAGGAATGGCGCGTGCTGCTGGGCGGCTTGCGCCGTTACGCCGGCGAGACCCGCCAGACCGGCGAGCGGCTGACGGATCGCGTGACTGCGCTGGGCGAACGCCTGTCGCGCGCCATGACCGGCCTGGCCGAGCAACGCACGACGCGCCTCGACTCGCTGGGCAAGCTGCTCGACAGCTATTCCTTCAAGGGCACGCTGGCGCGCGGCTTCGCGCTGGTGCGCGACGCGGCCGGCACGCCGGTGCTCAGCGCCGCGACCGCGACGCCCGGCGCCGCGGTGAGCATCGAGTTCGGCGATGGCAAGGTCGGTGCAGTCATCGACGGGGAAACGAGGCCGGCCGCGCCGCGGGCGACGAAGCCCGCCGCGAAGCGCGGCGGCACGCAGGGCGATCTGTTCTGATCGCTACTGCGTGAAGCCCAACATCCGCGGCAGGAACAGGATGATGCCGGGCAAAAAGGCGATGATCAGCAGGGTCGCCACGATCGCCGCCAGGAACGGCAGCAACGGCTTGACCAGCTTCTCCATCGGCAGGCCGCTGATCGCCATGCCGACGAATAGGCACAGTCCGACCGGCGGCGTGATGTGGCCGATCGCCGAGGCGATGACGCAGACCATGCCGAAATGGATGGGATGTATGCCGATCTCCTGCGCCACCGGCAGCAGCACCGGCACCGTCACCAGGATGATCTCCGAGGGCGTCAGGAACGTGCCGAGGATGAGGTAGAGGATGATCACCAGGATGATGAACATCCACCACGCAGGGTGGATGGCGGCGATCGCGGCGGCGACGACGAAGGGGAACTTGGAGTAGGACAGCACCCAGCCGAAGGCACCGACGAAGCCGATGATCATGCCGATCACGCCCGACAGGCGCGCGCTGTCGGCGAAGATCTTCGGGATCTCGCGCAGCGCCGGCTCGCGATAGAAGATCGGCGGCACGACCAGCGCGTAGACCACGGCGACGGCGGCAGCCTCGGTCGGCGTGAAGACGCCGAACATGATGCCGCCCATGATGATCACCGGGATGATCAGCGCCGGCAGCGCGCGCACGAAGGCGCGGCCGAACTCCGGCAGCGTCGGCGGCGTCTCCTTGGGATAGTTGCGCTTGCGGGCGATGACGAAGACCGGCACCGCCATGCCGAGCCCGATCAGCAGGCCGGGCACGATGCCGGCGGCGAACATCGCCGCCACCGATTCGTCAGCCATCCAGGCGAAGATCACGGCGATGATCGAGGGCGGGATGATCGGTGCCACCACCGCCGTGGAGATGGTGAGCGCGGTCGCGAAGTCGCGGTCGTAGCCCTTGCGCTCCATCTGCGGGATCAGGAAGGAGCCCAGCGCCGAGACGTCGGCCACCGCCGAGCCCGAGATGCCGCCGAACACCATGCTGTCGACGACGTTGACGTAGGCCAGCCCGCCGCGGAAGCGACCGACCAGCGCCGTCGCGAAGTCGATGATCACCCGCGCCACGCCGCCGCGCGCCGCGATGTTGCCGGCGAGGATGAACAACGGCGCTGACAGCAACAGATAGGAGTCCGAGAGCAAGCCGACGAAGCGGGTGGGGATGATAATCGGGTTGAGCGCCGGCACCATCATCGCGGTGGCCAACGCCGCCACGCCCAGCGCCGGGCCGATCGGCACGCCGGCGACGATGCAGATGACGAACACGATCAAGAGGGTTTCCGCCATAGCGTCCTCAGGGCGAAGTAGACGTTGCGGAGCATGGGCGGAATCATCAGGGCGGCGCCGAAGGGGATCGCCGCGAAGACGTAGTCGAGCGTCAGCCCGAGGCCGGAGCTGGTCTGATAGCCGGCGTTGGGCACCAGCGCGATGCTGAGGTGGATCAGGTAGCCGAACAGCACAATGCCGGCAGCGTTGACCAACGCCACCAGAATCGCGCGCGCCGCCGCCGGCAGCAGATTCTGGAAGTAATCGAGCGTCGTGTGCTCGTTGCGCCACATCGCGGCGGCGCCGCCGATCATCACCAGCCACACGAAGAGATAGCGCGGGATCTCCTCGATGCCGTCGATGCCGGTGAGGCCCAGGTAGCGCAGGATGACCTGGGCGAAGACCGCGGCGGTCATCGCGGCGAGAATCACGCCGCCGACATAGCCCAGCAGATCGTAGAGCCGCGCGCCCGCCGAGGGCGCCTTTGCCGCGCCCTCTTGCGTCTCCCCCGGTGGCGTGGCCATTGGCCGATCCGGCGGCCGGCTACTTCACGCCCTGGATGTAGTCGACCATCTTCTTCGCGTCCTTCCCGGCGGCGGTGGCGTAGAACTCGGCATAGACGCTCTCGGTCGCCTTGAGGAACGGCGCCGGATCGGGCTTGGTGATGGTGACGCCCTTCTCGCGCACCTGATCCTGGATGCTCTTATCCTCGTCGAGGATGAACTTGCGATTGAAGGCACGGGCATGCGCCCAGGCGTCCATGATCGCCTTCTTGCCAGCGTCGTCCTGCTTGGCCCAGGACGCCTTCGCCATGATCAGCGCCACCGCCTGGTGCGTGTGCCGCACGTCGGCGACATACTTCACGATGTCGTAGAACTTGTTGTGGTAGAAGGTGTTGACGCCGCCCTCGGCGAAATCGATCACCTTGGTCTGCAGCGCCGTGGCGACCTCGGGGAAAGCGATCGGCGTCGAGATCATGCCCAGCGCCTTGAAGGTCGCGACCAGGATCTTGTCCTCCTGCACGCGCACCTTCTTGCCCTTGACGTCCTCGAGCTTGTTGATGGGATTGTGGCCGTAGATGCCGCGGTAGCCGGCGGCGATGAAGCCGATCAACTTCAGCCCCTTCTTGTCGAGCACCCCATCGTAGTACTTGGTCAGCGTGTCGGCGCCGTCCAGCGATTTGAACAGGTGGGCGTAGTCGCGGAAGATGTACGGTAGCTGGAACACCGACATTTCGGGGATCAGCGTCGACAGCGGCGCGGTGGTGATCGGCCCCATATCGACGGCGCCGAGCTGGATCTGCTGTGCCACCTCGCGTTCGCCGCCCAGCGCGCCGGAATGGTGATGCGCGACCTTGAGCTTGCCGCCGCTCAACTCGGAGAGCTTGTCGATGAATTGCTGCGAGGCCTGCGACGTGCCGTGGCGCGGCGGGTTGACGTTGCCCATGCTCAGATCCTTGGCCTGGGCAAAACCGGTGCGCGCGGCGCCGAAGGCGCCCGCGAAGGCCAGTACCGATGCTGAAACGACCGTACGCCTGCGGAACTCCGTCATGTTCGTCCCTCCTGGATCGCCGCCCCACGCATCGTCGCGCATCGCGGTCGTGCTTGATTCTTGACAGCGGGAGGTCCTGGCCCCCCGACCACAATTCGATCCTGTGGATCGGCGGCGGGAAAGGTCAAGGCCCAAAGCCGAAATGGTTGATCGGGCGGCGCCGTCACGCGAGGCTATGGATACGTTCGAAGCGGAGGAATCGACATGACCGCGGTGAAGTTCCTGCAGCTCGGCACCGAGACCATCCAACAGCTGATGTACGCCAGCACGGCGACGGTGACCATGCAGCTGATGAAGCGCGGGTTGCGCACCATGGCGATCAACCTCAGGCCGGTGAACCCCTCGGCCACGCGCATGGTAGGCCCCGCCTACACGCTGCGCTACATCCCCGCGCGCGAGGATATCGACCTGCCACCCAAGCCGACCGATCCCGAGAACGCGCAGAAGCACGCGGTCGAGAACGCGCCGCCGGGCAGCGTTCTGGTGGTGTCGACCGGACCGGAGCTGCGCTCCGGCACCTTCGGCGACATCCTGGTGGCGCGCATGCAGGTGCGCGGCCTTGCCGGCATCGTCTCCGACGGCGCGATGCGCGATGTGCCGGTGGTCTCGAAGATGAAGCTGCCGGTGTTTTCGGCCTGCGCCGCCGCGCCGCCCAGCATGACCACGCTGCATCCGGTCGACGTGCAGGTACCGATCGGTTGCGGCGGCGTGCCCGTCTATCCCAACGATATCATCGTCTCGGACGCCGACGGCGTGGTGGTGATCCCGCGCCACATGGCGGCCGAGGTGGCGCGCGACTCCTTCGAGCAGGAGCGGTTGGAGAAGTTCGTCGCCATGCGGGTGAAGCAGGGCCACACCATTCCCGGCCTCTACCCGCCCAACGACGAGAACAAGGCGCTGTACCAGAAATGGGTCGACGCGGGAGAGCCGGAGGACGGCTGAGCCCTATTCCGCCGCGCGGACGATGGGGGCCAAGTTACTGAAGAACATCTCGGCGGTACGGCGCCAGGAGTAACGCGTGGCGTGCGCGCGACACTGGCCGCGGTCGAGTGTGAGCGCGCTCAACGCGGCGGCGCGCAGATCGGTATCGAGCGCGCCAACCGGCGTGCCGCCCAGCACGTCGAGCGGACCGGGCACCGGATAGGCCGCGACCGGCAGGCCGGAAGCCAGCGCCTCGAGCAGCACGAGGCCGAACGTGTCGGTACGGCTGGGAAAGACGAAGACGTCGGCGGCGCGATAGAGCGCGGCGAGTTCCGCGCCGTGCTTGTGGCCGGTGAACCGGACATCGGGATGGCGCGCCTTCAGCTTGTCGAGCATCGGCCCGCCGCCCACGACCCATTTCTCGCCGGGAAGATCGAGCTTCAGGAAGGCCTTGATGTTCTTCTCGACAGCGACGCGGCCCACATAGAGAAAGATGGGTCGCTTGTTGTCGTCGGGCGTCGGCCCCGGCGCGCGGGGCGTGAAAAGATCGAGATCGACGCCGCGCGTCCAGGCGACGATGTTGGAGAAGCCGCGCGCCGCCAGATCGACGCGGATGGTTTCGGTCGAGACCATGATGGCGCGCGAGGGCGCGTGGAACCGCCGCATGATGGCGTAGGTCCAGGCCAGCGGAAACAACATGCGCGCGAGCACATATTCGGGAAAGCGCGTGTGAT
>CAYTFW010000069.1:19971-29656 GCA_964437145.1 uncultured Rhizobiaceae bacterium | reverse complement strand
GGTCGAGAACGCGATCTCGCTGATGCCGGGCGTCGCCGAGGTCGCGGTGATCGGCATTCCCGACGCGCGCTGGGGCGAGACCATCCACGCCATCATCGTGCCGCGCGCCGGCGCCAACTTGACGGCCGAAGCCGTGATCGAGCACTGCCGTACGCAGATCGCCGGCTACAAGCTACCGCGCAGCGTGCAGTTCCGCGACCAGCCCCTGCCGCTCTCCGGCGCCGGCAAGGTGCTGAAGCGCGACCTGCGCGAGCCGTTCTGGAAGGGCTTCGAGAAGCGGGTGAATTGAAGTCCTGGGCGCGGCGAAAGGTCTCTTTCTGGGACCGCCGGCGTCCCGCCGGCATCATGAGCCGGCGGGACGCCGGCGGTCCCAGTCCTTCGCTGCGCTCAGGACGACGGAGTGCGTCACCCCCACACCTCTTCCGCCAGTTCGACGATCATGCGTAGCTTGGCCCATTGCTCGGCCTCGGCCAGCGTGTTGCCCTCCTCGGTGCTGGCGAAGCCGCATTGCGGACTGAGGCAGATCTGGTCGAGCGGCACGAACTTGCTGGCCTGATCGAGGCGGCGCTTGATCTCGTCCTTGGACTCCAAGGTGCCGGTCTTGCTGGTGACCAGACCGAGCACGACCTGCTTGCCCGGCGGCACGAAACGCAGCGGCTCGAAACCGCCGGCGCGCTCGGTGTCGTATTCCATGAAGTAGGCGTTGACGCCAATCTGGTTGAACAGCACGTCGGCGACCCGGTCGTAGCCGCCCTTGGCCATCCAGGTGGAGCGGAAATTGCCGCGGCACAGATGCATGGTGACGATCATGTCGGCCGGCCGCCCCGCCACCGCCGTGTCGATCAGCCCAGCGTAGACGCCCAGCAGCTTCTCCGGATCGTCGCCCCGGTTGCGCAGATAGCCGCGCTGCTCCTCGTCGCAGAGATAGGCGATGTAGACCTCGTCCATCTGCAGGTAGCGGCAGCCGGCATCGGCGAAGCCGCGTACCGCGCCGCGATAGGCCTGCGCCAGGTCGGCGAAGAACATCTCCATGTCAGGGTAGAGATCCATGTCGATCATCGGCCGGCCGCCGCGATAATGCAGCGCGCTGGGTGCCGGAATAGTCATCTTCGCCGACGCCGAGGTGATCGAGCGGAGATAACGGTAGTGATCGAGCATCGGATGGTCGGAGAAGCCGAGCTTGCCGGTGACCTTGATGCCCTTGGGCTTGAGCGCCGCGCCCTTGAACTGCACGGCGGTCTCGACGTCGGTCCATTCCACGCCATCGAGACCGGCGAGAAAATCGTAGTGCCAGAAGGCGCGGCGGTACTCGCCGTCGGTCACGGATTTCAGGCCGATCGACTCCTGCTTGGCGACGATCTTCTGGATCTCGATGTCCTCGACCGAACGCAGGGTCTCGTCGTCGATCTCGCCGCGCTCGCGTTGCGCCCGCGCCTCCTTCAGCGGCGCGCTGCGCAGCAGGGAGCCGACATGGTCGGCGCGAAACGGCGGGATCGGGCGCTGCATGGGGGGCCTCTCGTGAGGGCGTCTTGACGTCTGCCTAGCACGGCGTCTACGGGACACGGAATACGTCCGGGCCGCCCCCATGACCGCCATCCCCTATTTCGACTGGATCGCCCACCACGCCGGCCGCCGCCCCGCGACCTTGGCGATCCACGACCTGCACACCGGCCGCAAGCTCAGCTACGCGCAGCTCGACGAACGCGCACGCCGGCTGGCCGCGCATCTGCAGGCCAACGGTATCGGCCGCGGCGATCGCGTGGCCCTTCTGTCGCCGAACTGCCCGGAGTACTTCGAGCTGCAATTCGCCGCCGGCAAGATCGGCGCGATCATGCTGCCGCTGAACTGGCGGCTCACGGTGGCCGAGCTCGAGTACATCCTGAAGGATGCCGGGCCGAAGATGCTGGTGCACGACGCCACCTTCGCGGCGCAGGCACGCGCGTTGAAGGGCCTCGTCGGCATCGCGCATCTGCTGGAGATCGACATCGATCGCGCCGACAGCGCCTATGAGCGCGCGCTGATGGCGGCCTCCCCCACGCCGCGCATCGTTGGGCTGACGCACGACGACTACGCCATGGTGATGTACACCTCAGGCACGACCGGGCACCCCAAGGGCGCGGTCATCACCCACGGGATGAACTTCTGGAACTGCGTGAACCTCGGCATCCCGGCGCTGATCTCGCCGCGCACGGTGCAGCTCGTCGTGCTGCCGCTGTTCCATACCGGCGGGCTGAACTGCTACGCCAATCCCGTCCTGCACGCCGGCGGCACGATCCTGATCATGCGCGCCTTCGATCCTGGCCAGGCGCTCGACCATATCGGTGACCCCGATCTGGGCATCACCCACTTCTTCGCCGTGCCGGCGCCCTACCAGTTCATGATGCAACATCCGAAGTTCCAGGACTGCGACCTGTCGCGGCTGCGGATCGCCGGCGTCGGTGGCGCGCCCTGTGCGCTCGCCATCCTCGAAGGCTGGGCGGCGCGCGGCATCGCGCTGGTGCAGGGCTGGGGCATGACCGAGACCAGCCCCGCCGGCACCATGCTCGACGCCAGCGACGCCCTGCGCAAGCTGGGCTCCGCCGGCAAGGCGCTGATGCACACGGCGGTGCGCATCGTCGACGATTCGGGCCGCGACGTGCCACGTGGCGCGATCGGCGAGCTGTGGACCAAGGGCCCGCACATCACGCCGGGCTACTGGAACAACCCCGAGGCGACGGCGAAGGCCTTCACCGACGGCTGGCTGCACACCGGCGACGCGGCGCGCGAGGACGAGGACGGCTTCATCTTCATCGTCGATCGCTGGAAGGACATGTACATATCGGGCGGTGAGAACGTCTATCCGGCCGAGGTCGAGAACGTCCTGTTCCAGCTTCCGCAGGTCGCCGACGCCGCGGTGATCGGCGTGCCCAGCGAGCGCTGGGGCGAGGTCGGCAAGGCGGTGCTGGTGCTGAAACCCGATCAGGCCTTGACGGCGGACGACGTGATCCGCCATTGCCTCTCGCGGCTGGCGAAATTCAAGGTGCCGCAGTCGGTCGAGTTCGTCGAGGCGCTGCCGCGCAACGCCACCGGCAAGGTGTTGAAGCGCGAGCTGCGCACGATGTATGTCGGCGCCGCAACCCCGGCGATCACCTGATCGGCCGACAGGAGAACAAGACGATGGCTATCCGCAAGATCAAGAGCAGCGCCGAGAAGCTCAAGGCGCTCGACGAGCGCATCGCCGCCGCCAAGGCCGACGCGTCCCCGGCCAAGCAGCGCCAGGCCAAGAAGATCGCCCGCTCGCGCGCCGTGCTGGCGCACAAGACCGCCAAGGCCAAGCCCAAGGCGGCCAAGAAGTAGCTTCAGCTCGCCGCGCGATGCTGCGTGCCGGCACCTGGCGTGATGAACACCAGCGTGCCGGGCTCGCGCGCCAGCCCGCGATGCCACAGGCCCTTGGGCACGACGCAGGTCGAGCCGGCGCGCATCTCGATCGTCTCGACCACGCCGTCGGCCCGCTCGATCTGCAGGCCGAAGGCACCCGACATCAGGATCAGGATCTCGTCGCCGGCGGGATGCATCTCCCAATGCGGCCAATTCTTAGTCTGCGCCGTGGCGCCCAGCAGGCGCCCGGCATGCAGCTCCGGCCGGCTGGCCAAGGTGGACCAGAAGGCGTCGCCGCCCTCGACGACCAAGGCCGTGCCGTCGTCGCACAGTTGCGCGTAGGCGCTCATGAGGTCGAATGCGCCAACCATACCGGCCTCCCTCGCTCGCGGATCACACTGACATAATCATCCGCTGGGTCGAGGGCGAAAAGCCGAACGCTTCGTAGAAGCGGATCGCCTCGGCGTTGAAGCTGTGCGCCACCAGCTCGACATGGGTCGCGCGGCGTTGGCGGGCCCATTCAACGCAGGCCGCCAGCAGGCGCCGGCCGACGCGGCGGCGGCGATGGCGTTCGCGCACGACCAGTGTGTCGATCTCGACAACGACGCGCGGTGCGGCGCCGGCGAACTCATGAGGTGGGCGGACCAGCAGGACGGCCAGCCCTGCCAGGCCGTCCGCCGACACCGCTACCAGCATGTTCGAGGCGGGCCCGCACAGGATGCGCTCGATGTGCGTGGGCGAGCGCGCCGGGCCGTCGAACGCCTGGAAGATATCCGGCCGCGCCGCGCGATGCAGCGCGTCGATCTCGGCGAACAGCGCGTTCATGCCGTCGTAGTCGCGCGGCGATCCGGCACGAATGGTGATCGGCAGCGGCGGCAGCGCCGCCGTGTCGGTATCCTCGATCTTTTCCGCGAGCATGGTGCTCTCCTCCGGTTGCGGGGTCCTGCCGCCGCGGGCCCGGAGGTGAGATGTTGAAACAACAAAGCCGCCGGACCGCGGCGGCTTTGTCTGGTCGTGACCGAACGCGCCGCCCTATGGGAGCGACGTAAAATACCAGCGCGAGGCGATGGTGCGTCCGTTCATGGGCGCTTCTATACAGGGCCGCGCTATGCTGGTCAACGGACTCACGGGAAATCGCGCATGCGCATCGGCATCGACCTCGGCGGCACCAAGATCGAAGGCATCGTGCTCGGGCCATCCGGGGAAGAGATGGCGCGCGAGCGTGTCGACACCCCGCAAGGGCCCTACGAGGATACGATCGCGGCGATCCGCGCGCTCGTCGACCGACTCGAGCAGACCGTGGGGCGGCGTTGCACGGTCGGCGTGGCGACGCCGGGCGCGATCTCGCCGGCCACCGGCCTGATCAAGAACGCCAACTCGACACGGCTCAACGGCCGCCCGCTCGACGCCGATCTCGCCCGCGCGCTCGGCCGACCGGTCCGGCTGGCCAACGACGCCAATTGCTTCGCCGTGTCGGAGGCGGCCGATGGCGCGGCCGCCGGCGCCTCTGTCGTGTTCGGTGTCATCCTCGGCACCGGTGTCGGCGGCGGCGTGGTGATCGATGGCCGTCCGCTGACGGGCCTGCACGCCATCGCCGGAGAATGGGGCCACAATCCATTGCCGGCGCCGCACGACGACGAGCGCCCGGGCGCCGCCTGCTACTGCGGCCGACGGGGCTGTATCGAGACTTGGCTCAGCGGCCCCGCCCTCTCCCGAAAGTTCGAGGAGCTGAGCGGCCGAAGCCTGCGCCCCACCGAGATCGCCCAGGCGGCCGAGGCCGGCGACGCACAGGCGGCGGCGATGATGGAGCGTTATTGCGATCGCCTGGCGCGCGCGCTGGGCAGCGTGATCAACCTCATCGACCCCGACGCCATCGTGCTCGGCGGCGGGCTGTCGCGCATCGATCTGCTCTACCGTCGCGTTCCCGAGCTATGGCGGCAGAGCGTCTTCAGCGAGCCCGGTCACATCCGCACGCGCCTGTTGCCACCCCGGCACGGCGACTCCAGCGGCGTGCGCGGCGCGGCGTGGTTATGGCCGTCGGATGGCGGATGATTCATTGCGGTCGGCTTCGATCCTGCCCTAGGCTCCCTGCGCCTCGATGCCTCTGAAGGATCAAGCGATATGCCCGCCGAGAGTCTGCCCGCCGACCCCGCCACCCTCGATGCCCTGCGGTGGCGCTGCATCGGCCCGCCGCGCGGCGGCCGTGTCGTCGCCGTGGCCGGCGACTACAACAATCCCATGACGTTCTATTTCGGCGCCTGCGCCGGCGGCATCTGGAAGACCACCGATGGCGGCGTCTACTGGCGCAACGTCTCCGACGGCTTCCTGGGCAGCGCGGCGGTCGGCGCCATCGCTGTCGCGCGCTCCGACTCCAACGTGGTCTACGCCGGCATGGGCGAGACGACGATCCGCCTCGACGTCTCCTACGGCGACGGCGTCTACAAATCGACCGACGCCGGGCGCACCTGGACCCATGTCGGCCTGCGCAACTCCAAGCACATCGGCCGCGTCTGCATCCACCCGAAGGATCCCGACCTCGTCTACCTCGCGGTGCTGGGCGACATTTTCGGCCCAAGCGAGGAGCGCGGCGTCTACCGCAGCAAGGACGGCGGCAAGAGCTGGGAGCGCGTGCTGTTCCGCAACGCCGACAGCGGCGCCGTCGACCTGTCGATGGATCCCAACAACCCCCGCATCCTGTTCGCGACGATCTGGGAGACGCGGCGTAATTTCTGGAACATTTCCAGCGGCGGCCCCGGCAGCGGCCTGTTCCGCTCGATGGACGGCGGCGACACCTGGCAGGAGATCTCGCGCAACACCGGTCTGCCCGACGGCATGCTGGGCAAGATCGGCGTCGCCGTGTCGCCGGTACGCGCCGGCCGCGTCTGGGCGCTGATCGAGACCGCGGCCGAGAAAACGGGGCTCTATCGCTCCGAGGACTACGGCGCGAGCTGGAAGGTGGTCTCCACGCACCGTGACCTCATGCATCGCCCCTGGTACTACACGCACGTCTTCGCCGACACCGGCCACGCCGACACGGTCTATGTGACGAATCTACAGATGTGGAAGTCGACCGATGGCGGCACGAGCTTCAGCGAAATCACGACGCCGCACGGCGACAACCACGATCTGTGGATCGATCCGGCCAACCCCAGCCGCATGATCGAAGGCAATGATGGCGGCGCCAACGTCTCGTTCAACGGCGGCGACACCTGGTCGTCGATCTACAACCAGCTGACGGGGCAGTTCTATCGCATCGACGTCGACAACCAGTACCCCTACCGCGTCTACGGCACGCAGCAGGACAACACCTCGATCTCCGCGCCCAGCGCCGCCGAATGGGGTGCGATCACGCTCGGCGACTGTATCTACCCCGGCACCGGCGAGAGCGGCTTCATCGCGGTGAAACCCGACGATCCCAACATCGTCTATTGCGGCGCCGTGGGCTCGAGCCCGGGCGGCGCCGGCGCGCTGCAGCGCTACGACCTACGCACGCGGCAGATGCAGCTGGTCAACGTATGGCCCGAGGAATCGACCGGCATCGCGCCCAAGGATCTGAAATATCGCTTCGCCTGGACCTTTCCGATCGTCTTCTCGCCGCACGACAGCGGCGTGCTCTACGCCGGCGGCAACTGCGTCTTCCGCACGCGCGACGAGGGCATGAGCTGGCAAGCGATCTCGCCCGATCTCAGCCTCAACGACGTCTCGCGCCAGGGCGCCTCCGGCGGGCCGATCACGCGCGAGAGCGCCGGCGCGGAGATCCACGCCACCTGCGCCAGCGTCGTCGAATCGCCGCACCGCAAGGGCGAGATCTGGGCCTCGACCGACGACGGCCTGGTGCATGTCACGCGCGACGACGGCAAGACGTGGACCAACGTCACGCCCAAGGACATGCCGCCTTTGGCCTATGTCGGTTGCGTCGAGATCTCGCGGCACAACGCCGACACGATCTATCTCGCTGCCACGCGCTACAAGCTCGCCGACTATCGTCCCCACCTGTTCAAGAGCACCGATGGCGGCAAGAGCTGGACGTCGATCGTCGGCGACTTCCCGTCGGACGAGATCAGCCGCGTCGTGCGCGCCGATCCCGTACGCGCCGGCCTGCTGTTCGTCGGCACCGAGACCGGTGTGTTCTACAGCCTCGACGACGGCCGGCATTGGTCGCGGATGCCCGGCGGCCTGCCCGTGGTTCCGGTCTACGATCTGAAGATCAAGGGTGCCGACCTCGTGGCCGGCACGCACGGCCGATCGTTCTGGATCCTCGACGACATCACGCCGCTGCGCGAGATCGACGTCGAGCGGCGCGCCACGCGCGTCTTCACGCCGCGTGATACGGTGCGGCAGAAGCTGACCTTCAGCGCGCTGGCCGGGTTACGCACCGGCACCGGCTACCAGCTCTCCTTCGGCATCGGCGGCGCCATCCTGAGCACCGACAAGCCCGACGGCACCAAGGGGCGCGAATACCTCGATGTCGGCGAGAACCCGCCTAACGGCGCCATCATCTACTACTGGCTAGCCGACGCCGCCGACGCGCCGGTCACGCTCGCGATCCGTGACGCGTCGGGCGCTGTCGTTGCCACGTTCCGTGGCGACGACCAGGCGCTGACGGCCGCGCGGCGCCCCTCGGCGAAGGCGGGACTCAACCGCTTCATCTGGGACCTCAAGCATAGCGGTCCGACCAAGCTCGATCCGGCGCTGGCGCCGGCGCGCAACAAGCCGCTGGCGACCGAGCCGGATAGCGTGGCCGGCCCCGCCGCCGTGCCCGGCGGCTACACAGTCGAGCTGGCCGCCGGCGCCCACAAGAGCACGGCGCCGTTCCGCGTCGTGAAGGACCCACGCGTCGGCACCAGCGACGAGGCCTTCGCCAAGCAGTACGCCCTGCATCGCAAGCTGGTCGACTGCGTCGGGCGGCTGCACGAGGGCGTCAACCGCGTCCGCCGCATCCGCCGCCAGATCGGCGACTTGACCAGCCGTGCCAGCGGCCTGCCCGAGGGTTTCGGGCTCAGCGCCAAGACGCTGAGCGAGAGCCTGTCGGGGATCGAGGGCGTGCTGGTCGACGTCAACCGGCAATCGGTGCGCGACGTGCTGCGCAATCCGGCGGGGCTCAACGACACGCTGGCCGACATGATCAACATGGTGATCATCGCCGACGCCGCGCCGACGACGCAGACGGAGGCGGTGTCGAGCGAGACCATGGCTCGTGTCGACGGCGAGCTGGCGAAGCTCGAGGCGCTGATCGTCAACGAGCTGGCGGCGCTCAACGGCACGATCGGCCAGTCGGCCGCCTACGCGATCGGCTGAGGGCGCGGCATGTGGCGTCAGCCATCGGGCTTTTGGCCGCTATTCATCACCGACCTGATCGTCCGCGCGGGCTATCAGATGGCCAAGAGCCCGGTGCTGCCGCTGCTGGCGGCGTCGCTGGGCGCCAGCAAGGTCACGATCGGCGCCATCGTCGGCGTGTCGACACTCACCGGCACGGTGTTCAAGCCCTTCGTCGGCGCGCTGTCGGATCGCTGGGGTCGCAAGATCTGGTTCTTCACCGCGCTGCTGTTGTTCGCCGGATTTCCCTTCCTCTACCGCTTTGTCGAAACAGCCGATCAGCTGATGCTGCTGCGGATCGTCCACGGCTCGGCGACGGCGATCTTCGGGCCGGTGACGTTGGCGATCGTCGCCGAGTTCGGCCGCGACAACCGGGCGACTCGACTCGGCATCTATGAAATGGCGCGTGGCGCCGGGCACCTGATCGCGCCCGCAGCGGCCGGCTTCCTGCTCGCGGCCACCGACGCGTCGACGGTCTTCACGGTGGTCGGCCTGCTGAGCTGCGCGGCGATGGTGCCGGCGGTGTTCGTGCCTTTCGACTCCAGCCGGATCGAGCCGGTCAAGCGGCCGAGCCTTCTGCGCCAGCTCGCCGATGGCTTCCGCCACGCCGCTGGCCGCGCCGAGATCTGGGGCGTGGGCGCGCTCGAGTTCGCGGTCTATGGCTCGCTTTACTCGCTCAAGGCATTCCTGCCGATCTTCGCGCTGCAGGCCGGCTATGGCGTGTGGGCGGCTGGCCTGTTCTTCACCCTGCAGGAAAGCGCGCATCTGCTGGTGCGGCCTTTCGGCGGGCGCGCGGCCGACCGCCATGGCGCCGCGCCGACCATCGCCATGGGCAT
Source organism: uncultured Rhizobiaceae bacterium (assembly GCA_964437145.1). Classification (GTDB taxonomy): domain Bacteria; phylum Pseudomonadota; class Alphaproteobacteria; order Reyranellales; family Reyranellaceae; genus JAFAZJ01. The sequence goes on along the minus strand of CAYTFW010000069.1, from coordinate 20,147 downwards.
GGTCGCGATCGGCACCGCGCTGATCCTGCTGCCTTTCGCGCCCAGCGCCACCGCGCTATTGATCTTGGCGGTGCTGGTCGGGATCGGCCAGGGGCTCACCTTCCCCGCCACGGTGTCGGTGATCAGCAACACCATCTCCGCCGAGGCCGGCGCCGGCCGGGCCGAGGGCGGCGGCA
>CAYTFW010000069.1:0-19961 GCA_964437145.1 uncultured Rhizobiaceae bacterium | reverse complement strand
ACATAGGCCTGGGACTCGGCGTCTATGGCGCGCTGCGCAACCTCGGCAAGGTGGCCGGCCCGGTAGCCATCGGCGCGCTGCTGGAATTCCTGCCGGCCAAGGTGGTGTTCCCCGGCCTCGGCGCCACCGCGCTGGTGATCTGTGTCGTGCTGGCCGTCGGCTACGTCCAGCGACGGCGTGTGCGGCTGGGGTCCTGAGCGGACCTCAGCACTTTGGCATCGCCACCTTCTCGATGCGTTCGATGACGTATTCGAAGCGCAGCGAACCCGCCGTCTGCACGCCGAGGATCTCGACGCCATTGTCGAGCATCGCCGCGCCCCAGGTGTGCGACGGCTCCATCGCGTCCCGCTCCTTGCTGTCGAAGAACGACATGTGCATGTAGAACGGCTCGCGGCCGGCGACGAGGTCGCCGTCTCCCGGCGGTGGCGGCAGCTCGCGCGCCCGGCGCGGCGCGATGCCGAGAATACCGGTCATGCGATAGGGCGGCTCGGCCTTCTCGCCGATGAACACCTTGTACTCGAAGCCATCCCGTCCGGCCTTGCGGTCGGCGAGGCCCTTGGCCAACGCCGCCATGGGAAACAGCGTGTCGGCCGGCAGGGCGACGCTGCGCGGCGCGGGCGACGTGAACTTCGCCTCGCCTTCGCCGCCGTCCTTGAGCTCGGCGCTGCCGCGAATCACCGGTTGCGTCGCGCCGTCGTGCTTGCTGCGCGTCTCGAAGCGATAGCGCTTGCCGTCGCGCGACTCCGAGCCGCTCCAGGTCTGCTCGAGGCGGATCTCCTGACCGTTGCTCGACGCGGTCAGATCCATGTGCTGGCGCCACTCCAACCCGTCGCAGGTGTGCTTCAGCTCATAGGCCATGGTGCCCGATGCGTTGACCGGGAGCGTACCGGTTGCCGCGGGCGCGGGGCGGATCTTGTAGAGCGCGCGATGCGGCACGAGTTCCTGGACCTGCGCCATCGCCGGCCAAGACAGCGCGCAGGCGGCGACGAACGCGCCGAGCAAACGGCCGATCAGCATCGCGGGCGCGGCAACGCGTCGATGCGTTGCAGCCTCGCGTTGATGGCGAGATCGCCGTAGTCCAGAACCATCGAGCGCGCCACGCCGTTGGCTTGCAGATCCATCGACACCTCGTACTCGGGTTGCCCTTCCTGGTCGTTGGCGGCGTAGAACGCCAGCCGGACCGACCAAGCCTGTTGGTTGCGCAACAACGAAAGATCGCCGCGCGGCGTCGGCGATAGTTGCCGCCGCGGCGACGGGCCGATCACCGCGTTGACCTTGAAAGCGCCGTCCAACCGCGCGCCGTCGAACAGGCTGTAGGACTTCACCGTCTCGCCGGCGCGCGCATCGTCGATCAGGCGCGAGAGGTGTTGCACCGGGAAGATCGTGCCCCGCGGCAACGGGAACTCGCGTTCCTCCGGTTGGGTGAAGCGCGCCTTGCCGGTGCCGTCGGCCGACAGATCCGCGACGCCGCGCAATTCGTCCTCGAGCTCGCCGTTCTGCGCGTTGCGCACGCTGAACTGCAGGTTCGTGCCGTCCTTGCTCTCGAGGCTGGCGAAGGTCGAGTCGGTGGTGAACTCGTCGCTGTCCGTGCGCAGGAAGGTGAGCTGGATGCGCTGCTTGGTTTCCCAGAAATCGCAGGCGTCGACCGTCTCGAGGATCATGGTGCCGCGCACGTCGACGACACCGCTCGAGCGCTTGGCGGTGCTCAGGCGCATTTCGTAGGTCGCGCGGTGGGCCACGAGGTCGGCCGCCGACGCGCTACCGACGATCACGGCGGTAGCCGCGCCGGCGATCAAGCCACCGCCGAGCGTCCGACAAATTGTGGTAAGAAACGACACTCCGAACGCCGGATGTTGGGGGCTGCGCCGAGCAGGCAGCCTAGACCACCATCGCCAAAAGTCGAGTCGCAACACGCCGCAGGGGAGAGATGAGGCATCATGATCCACAGGAAACCACGCGTATTAGCGACCCGGCTATTTCCGCCCGCCGTCGAAGCACGGCTCGCCAGCGGCTTCGATGCCATCCTGAACCCCGATGATCAGGTCCGTGACGGCGCCACCGTCATCAGGTTGGCGGAGGGTTGTGACGGTGTGATGTGCGCCGCGGGCGACCCCCTCGGCGCCGCGACCATCGACGCGCTGCCCGCCTCGGTGAAGATCATCGCCACCTTCTCCGTCGGCTACGAGCATGTCGACGTCGCCGCCGCGACGCGCCGTGGCATCGCCGTGACCAACACCCCTGACGTGCTCACCGACGCCACCGCCGATATCGCGCTGCTCTGCCTGCTGGGTGCCGCGCGCCGGGCGCAGGAGGCAGAGGCCGTGTTGCGCGAACGCCGCTGGACGGGTTGGGCGCCGACCCAGTTCATGGGTACGCATCTGGGCGGCAAGCGGCTGGGCATTTTCGGCATGGGCCGTATCGGCCAGGCCACCGCCGATCGGGCCCGCGCCTTCGGCATGGAGATCCACTACAGCAACCGCTCGCGCCTGCCGGCGGCGCAGGAAAAGGGCGCCACCTTCCACGCCGACGCCGAGGCGATGCTGCCGCTCTGCCACTTCCTGTCGATCAACGCGCCGATGACGCCGCAGACCCGCAAATGGCTCGACGCCAGGCGCATCGCCCTGCTGCCTGATGGGGCGATCGTGGTGAATACCGCGCGCGGTGGCGTGGTCGACGACGACGCGCTGATCGCCGCTCTAAAGAGTGGGAAACTGGCGGCGGCGGGCCTCGACGTCTTCGACGGCGAGCCGCGCATCCACGACGGCTACTACAGCGCGCCCAACACCTTCCTGCTGCCCCATCTTGGCTCAGGCACGATCGAGACCCGCAACGCCATGGGCTTCAAGGCCCTGGATAATCTCGAGGCGCTGCTGCTGCGCGGCGAGCGGCCACCCAACCTGGTGGGCGCCTAGCGCCGAGGCTTGAGACGAGAACCCGCCGCCGCGACTCCAGCCCCCTCAGGTGTCGGCGCGACGGCGGGTTGACCGGCCGAGCCGAAACGTGCCTCGCCAGGCACGGAAGCGGCGGCGGTCATGGGAGTGGGCGGAGCGTCGACGACCGGCGGCTTGTGCTTCGCCAGGGTCTGTCGGGCTTCATCGCCAGTCAGCAGGTCGCCGCCACCGCGGCCGGCACGTACGACCTCTATGCCGCTCTCGCCGGTGGACCGGAACGGCGCGTCGATATCGACGTTGTATGGGTCCGGCGTGCCTTCGGGCCGTTCCTTGCACAGCGGGCCGCCCTTAATGACGGCCCGGAAGACGCCGCAGTCGCGCTGGGTGTTCATCGACAGCAGGTGATCGGTGCTCGATTTGCCGGTGCCGATGAGCAGGCCGCCATCGGCCGCATAGCTGCCGACCGTCACGCCGATCGGCATGGTGCAAGCCGGGAGGGCACCGGCCATGACGACAATCAGCGTGGCTACGAGAGGGGATTTCATTATTAGTTTAAGACTCTTCTATATTCATTTGAAATATATCATTGAATCCCAAACTCATCAACTAGATTATCAAGGCGCGTTCCTGACGAAGCGCTGATAGCACTCCAGCAGGTGACCGCCAGCCTGCTTGCTGCCCTCCAGCGACACCCGGTAGCTGTCGCCATGCGGGAAAGCGATGGTCATCCAACCACCTGTCCGCACTTGCTCCAGCAAGCGGCGAGCCTCTGCGTCGAATCGAGCATCGACGAACACAGTGTCGGACGCGGTGGGCGAGCGCCGGGCCATCACCTCCCAGGCACCATGCCGGCCGACCCGTAGACGGATGGCCGCGCTCGCGCCGGCGGGAATGCGCCAATGCGAGTTCTGCAGGACCAGGCGCTGCACGTCGCCGGGCAAGATGGCGTAGGCCACGCCGGAGCCCTCGCCGATATTGCTCATCAGGCACTGCACCGGGCCGGTGAAGCCGGAGCTGATGGCTTTGACGGTCCAGCGTCCGGCCTTGGGCGCTTCCCACACCGTATGGGGCGCCTCGCCCTGCGCCAGCGCCGAGGCGCTTCCGAGCACGGCGATGAGACCCGCCATGATCGGAAGCGCGCGCATGTCTCAGTCGGCCTTCTTGGGCGGCAGAACCACGCGCAGGCTGAGCTCGCGCAGCCGCTCGGCCGGCACCTCGGCCGGCGCCTCCATCATCAGGTCCATCGCCTGCTGGTTCATCGGAAAGGCGATGACCTCGCGCAGATTGGGCTCGTCGGCCAGCAGCATGACGATGCGGTCAACGCCCGGCGCCGATCCACCATGCGGCGGCGCGCCGTACTTGAAGGCGTTGAGCATGCCGCCGAAGCGCTGCTCGACCTCCTCGCGGCTGTAGCCCGCGATGCCGAAGGCCTTGTACATGATCTCCGGCCGATGGTTGCGGATCGCCCCCGAGGACAGCTCCACGCCGTTGCAGACGATGTCGTACTGGTAGGCCTTGATGGTCAGTGGATCCTTCGACTCCAGCGCCTCCAGCCCGCCCTGCGGCATCGAGAACGGGTTGTGGCTGAAGTCGATCTTCTTGGCCTTCTCGTCGTACTCGAACATCGGGAAATCGACGATCCAGCAGAAGCGGAACGCGCCCTTCTCGACTATATCCATATCGGTGGCGATGCGGCTGCGCGCCTGGCCAGCGAACTTCCACGCCGCGTCAGGCTTGTCGGCGACGAAGAACACCGCGTCGCCGTCGACCGCGCCGGTCAGCGCCTTGAGCTTGGTCAGTCGCGGCTCGTCGACGAACTTGGCGATCGGCCCCTTCCCCGCGCCGCCTTCCAGCACGATGTAGCCCAGGCCGGGCTTACCCTCGCCCTGCGCCCAGGCGTTCAGCTTGTCGAAGAAGCTGCGCGGCTGGGCGCCGGCGCCCGGCGCACGGATCGCCCGCACCACGCCCCCGGACGCGACGATCGAGGCGAAGACCTTGAAGGTCGAGCCGGCGAAGACCTCGCCGATATCGCTGATCACCAGCGGGTTGCGCAGATCGGGCTTGTCGGAGCCGTACTTCAGCAGCGCCTCGTCGTAGGGGATACGCGGGAATGCGCCTGACGTGACCGTCCACGGCTTGTCCTTCGCGTAGCCCGCGAACTCCTCGAACACGCCGCGCAAGACCGGCTCGATGGCGGCGAAGACGTCCTCCTGGGTGACGTAGCTCATCTCGAAATCGAGCTGATAGAACTCGCCCGGCGCGCGGTCGGCGCGCGCGTCCTCGTCGCGGAAGCAGGGCGCGATCTGGAAATAGCGATCGAAGCCCGACACCATCAGCAGCTGCTTGAACATCTGCGGCGCCTGCGGCAGCGCATAGAACTTGCCGGGATGGAGGCGGCTGGGCACCAGGTACGACCGCGCGCCCTCGGGGCTGTCGGCCGTCAGGATCGGCGTCTGGAACTCGGTGAAGCCCTGCTCGATCATGCGGCGGCGCAAGGAGGCGATGACCTGGCTGCGCAGCATGATGTTGCGATGCAGCTTGTCCTTGCGCAGGTCGAGGAAGCGGTACTTCAGCCGCAGATCCTCGGGCGTGGTGTCGTTCTCGACGTAGACCGGGATCGGCAGGCCCTCGGCCATCGACTGGATGACCATCTCGGCGGCGCGAACCTCGACCGTGCCGGTCGGCAGCTTGGGATTGACCGTGCCCTCGCGCGCCACGACGGGGCCGGTGATGGTGATCACACTCTCGTTGCGGACCGCCTCGGCCTTGTGGAAGGCATCGGCCGAGAAGCCGCCGTCGAAGACGATCTGGGTGACGCCGTAGTGGTCCCGCAGGTCGATGAACAGCAGGCCGCCGTGGTCGCGCTTGCTCTGCACCCAGCCGGACAGGCGGACGGTCTGGCCGACATGCTCCGGGCGGAGCTGCCCGCAGGTATGGGAGCGGTAGGCGTGCATGGGGCGGATTCCTGAAAAACGCGTCCGGCGGCGCGGGAAAAGGCACGGTTTGGCGGCCAAAGTCAACCGAATGGCCCGACCTGCGGCCTTCGGCGCTTGGCCCTGACCGGGCCATCGGTCTATACAGCCACCCGAACATGCAAATGATAACGACAACGGCCGAACTGGCCGCGTTCTGTGAGCGTCTGTCGACCGCCGAGTTCGTCACCGTCGACACGGAGTTCATGCGGGAGCGTACCTACTGGCCGCAGCTCTGCCTGGTGCAGATCGGCGGGCCGGAAGAAGCCGCGGCGATCGATTCGATGGCCGAGGGCATCGACCTCTCGCCGCTCTTCACGCTCTTCGACAATCCCACCGTGCTGAAGGTCTTCCACGCCGCGCGGCAGGACCTCGAGATATTCCTCAAGCTGATGGGCCACCTGCCCCAGCCGCTGTTCGACACCCAGGTCGCCGCCATGGTCTGCGGCTTCGGTGAACAGGTTGCTTACGACACCCTGGCCGCGCGCATGGCCAAGGCCAAGATCGACAAGTCCAGCCGCTTCACCGATTGGAGCCGCCGCCCCTTGTCGGAGAAGCAGCTGCATTATGCGCTGGCCGATGTGACGCATCTGCGGGTCGTCTACGAGAAGCTGCGCGATCGGCTGGCGCGCACCGGCCGCGAAGCGTGGATCGCCGAGGAGATGGCGATCCTGCGCGATCCGTCGATCTACGTCGTCGAGCCCGACGAAGCCTGGCGGCGCCTGAAGCCGCGCAACCCGAGCCCACGGCAGATCGTCATCCTGCGCGAGCTGGCGGCGTGGCGCGAGCGCGAGGCGCAGCGGGTCAACGTGCCGCGCCAGCGCATCCTGCGCGACGAGCAGCTGCTGGAGATCGCCGCCCACGCGCCGGCCAGCGTCGCCGATCTCGGCGCGACACGCGGGCTGGGCAAGGGCTTCGTCGAGGGCAAGCAGGGCCAGGCGGTTCTCGCCGCCGTGGCGCGCGCACTCGCGATCCCGGACAGTGAACTACCGCGCCGCGAGCGCGGACCGGAGCCGCTGCAGGTGCCGGGCGCCGTGGTCGACCTGCTGCGCGTGCTGCTGCGGCTGCGCTGCGACGCCACCGGGGTCGCCCACCGCCTGGTCGCGGCGACCGACGAGCTCGACCGCCTCGCCGCCGGCAAGCGCGACGTGCCCTGCCTGCAGGGCTGGCGGGCGGAGATCTTCGGCAACGACGCGCTGCGGTTGATCGCCGGTGAGCTGGCGCTGGTGCTGAAGAACGACCAGATCCGCGTCATCGACGTGGTGGCCGCGCAGCCGGCCTGACGTCCCGGCCCCGGAGGGGCTCAAACCATCCGCACTTCGTGCTTGAGGTCGAAGGCCGAGGCGACGGCGGCCAGGCGGCGCTCGGTGACATCGCCCAACTGATTGCGCAGCGCCTCGGGCACCAGCAGCTCGAGCTGCTTCTCGGTGCGCCGCAATCCGACGCGCGGCAACAGGCCCGGCGCGCCACCCGAAAGGTTGTAGGACAGCCGCAACGCCGTGCCGAGCCGGCGCGCGAAGCTCTGCGCGGCGCCATCGGCCAAGGTCGTGGCCGTTTCAGTCCACGGCACCCGCGGGATGCTGTCGTAGCGCCACGCCATCGCCAACGCCAAGGTCGCCCGCTCGCGGTGATCCATGCCCGGCGCCGGCATGTGCAGCACGCGCGCGTGCGCCTGCTCGGCGCGATAGTCGGGGTGATCGTCCCAGGCGATGTCGCTGATGTGGCACGCCGCCAGCCGCAGCGTGCGCTCGCCCGCCGACTCTCCGGTGAAGATCGGCGTCAGCCAATCGAAGACTTCGACCGGCGACAGGTCGAAACGGCGCCAGGCGACGCCCTCATCCTCGGCGAAGGCGACCAGCGGATGGCGCGCCTTCTCGGAGTCGGGCAGCTGGGTGAAGTAGAAGCCCTCGCGCAGGCCGAAGGCCGAGAACACCACGCGGCGTGGCTTGAGCGCGGCCAGCACGCGCTCGAACGCCACGCAGGCCAGTGGCAGCGACTCGGTGCGCCGACGCGACACGCCGGCCATCTTCTCCAAAGATTTCGGGCTTTGCGCGGCGATGAAGCGGGCCCAGTCGCGCGCCTCGTCGCCCGGCACCGTGTAGTGATGGATGATGTGCAGCGGGTACTTCTTGTACTCCATGTGCAGGCGCGCGAAGGCGCGCCAGGCGCCGCCCACGGGGTAGAAGGTGCGGCCGGCATAGCGCGGCAGCCAGTCGACGCCGGCGATCGCGGTCTCGACCGCCTGCTTCGGATCGCGCTTGGCGGTCAACAGCCGCAGCGGGCCGATCGGCAGGGTCACCCATGGCCCCAGCCCGGACTCCGACAGCGCCACCAGCTCCAGGCTGCCGCCGCCGAGATCGCCCATCACGCCATCGACGCCGGGCATGCCGCACATCACGCCCAGGCCGGAGAGCCGCGCTTCCTCCTCACCGCTGATCAGTTGTGGCGTCTTGCCAGCGATACGCCCGATGCGGTCGATGAACTGCACGCCGTCGGCGGCGTCGCGCACCGCCGCCGTGGCCAGCAGGTCGAGCCTGGCCACCTTCATGTTGCGCGCGAGATTGGTGAAGCGCTCGATATTGCCGACCGCCATCTCGACGCCCGGCGGGTAGAGATGGCCGGTGATGTCGAGCTCGCGGGCCAGGCCGCACAGCACCTTTTCGTTGAACACCGGCAGCGGCGAGCGCGTGGCGCGCTCGTACACCACGAGGCGGATCGAGTTCGATCCGATGTCGATGATGGCGACGCGACCGCTGCTCTGCATGCGCGCCCCGTGTAGCCGAAGCGCGTCCGCAATGCAGCCGAAAAGGTGCGCCCCGACCTCACCCCAAGGAGCGTCCGAAGGACGCGTTTCCAGGTGTGGGCGCGCCGTTGAAGCCGTTCGGGCCGCGCCGCTCCAGCGGCGCATCTTGAGCGCCGCTGGAGCGGCGCGGCCCGAAGATGGATTACGCCGCGGCCTTTGGCTCAGGCCCGATATAGCGTGACAGCGGCCGCACCAGGCGTCCATGACGCTCCTGTTCCATGACGTGCGCCGACCAGCCGACGCATCGGCCGACGGCGAAGAGCGGCGTGAACGCCTCGCGCGGGATGCCGACCGCCTCGAGCATCAGCGCGGTGTAGAACTCGACATTGGTGTCGAGCCGCCGGCCGGGCTTGAGCCGGCGCAGGGTGGCGATCACCGCTTGCTCGACGGCGGCGGCGAAGGCCAGCCGCCCGGCATGCGAGCCGAGATCGCGCACGACGTTCTTCAGCACGTCGGCGCGCGGATCGCGCACCTTATAGACGCGGTGGCCGAAGCCCATCAGGCGATCGCCGGCGCGGATCGCCTCCTCCACCCACCGCGCGATGCGCGCCTCGGTGCCGATCTCGTCGAGCATGTCGAGCACTGGCCCCGGCGCGCCGCCATGCAGCGGTCCCTTCAGTGCGCACAGCCCGGCGATCAGCGACGAGATCATGCCGGCCTGCGTCGAGGCCACGACGCGCGCGGCGAAGGTCGAGGCGTTGAAGCCGTGATCGGCGATGGTGGTGAGGTAGGTGTCGAGCGCCCGCACATGGCTCGCCGACGCCGCGGTGCCGCGCAGGCAACGCAGGAGGTCGGCCGCCGTGCCCAGCGACGGATCGGGCGCGATCGGCGCCTTGCCCTCGGCCCGTCGCAGCAGCGCCGGCAGGAAGACCGGCAAGGCACCGCAGGCCCTGATGTGCGCCGGCAGCGTCCCCTCGTCCGGCAGCATGCCCAGCCCGGCGCGCAGCGCCTCGATCGGTGTAAGCCCCTGGCTCACCTGCAGCAGGCCGGGGACCAGCGCGAAGGCCTCGACCCGGGCCCGCCCGAACAAGCCGAGCACCGCGTCGCGGTCACCGCCGCTGTCGTCGAAACCGTCCCAGAGCAGCGCCGCGATACCCTCGAAGCCGATGCGGCCGGCGATCTCCTCCAGGAAATGGCCGCGCAGGATCAGGGTCCCGGCCTCGCCATCGACGTGACTCAGCACCGTCGCGCCGGCGACCACACCGTCGAGGCCGTTGTTCTCATGGATGAGCGCTTGCATGGATCCCTCCTTCGCAGTTGCGAAAAGGAATCTGCTTGCATATCAATCTTGTCAACTTTGACAATATTGATCAATATACAGACATGATTGATCAACAATTGATAACGGCCCTCGAGGCCTCCGAGCGGCTGGGCGTCAGTCGCGAGACGCTCTACGCCTATGTCAGCCGCGGCATGATCCGCTCCGACCCCGAGCCCGGCCCGGGGCGCCGCCGGCGCTACAACGCCGAGGACGTCCAAGCCCTGCTCGACCGCAAGGCGCGTGGCCGCGGCGCCGAGGCGGTGGCCTCGCAGGCGATGAACTTCGGCGCGCCGGTGCTCGAATCCGGCCTGACCCTGATCGACGACGACCGCCTGCTCTATCGCGGCAAGGACGCCTGCGCGCTGGCCGCCGAGGCCAGCCTGGAGGACGTGGCGCGCCTGCTCTGGAACATCGACTCCGACCCTTTCGCCGACGCCGCCCTGCCCGAGATCGACGAGGCGTTGAAGCGTGGCTGGATCGCCAGCGCGCGCCTGGCGCCGATGGACCGCTGCCTCGCCATGCTGCCGCTGGCCGCGGCGCAGGACACGCGCGCCTGGAGCCGCGACTCCAAGGCGCTCGCCGTGACCGGCACGCGCGTGGTGCGGCTGCTGGCGGCGATCGTCGCGGCGCGGCCGCCCTCTTCCATGCCGCTGCATCGCCAGATCGCCACGGCCTGGACGCTCGACGAGCACGGCGCCGATCTGGTGCGCGCCGCTTTGGTGCTGTCGGCCGACCACGAGCTCAACGCCTCGACCTTCGCCGTGCGCATCGCCGCCTCGACCGGCGCCACGCCGTGGGGCGCCACCGTCGCCGGGCTGGCCGTGCTGCAGGGCCCCTATCACGGCGGCATGACACGCCGCGTCGCCTCGATGATGGAGGCGCTGCGCGGCGCCGAGGATCTCGACCGCGCCGTCGCCGAGCGCATCGAAAGCGGCGCGCGCATCCCCGGCTTCGGCCATCGCCTCTATCCCGACGGCGACGTGCGCGCGCAGTACCTGCTGGAGCGGCTGAGCCATCGCCTCGGCGATCGCGAGGAGGTGCGCTACGCGCGCCGGCTGATTGCCTCTGTGACGAAGGTAACCGGCCTGAAGCCGACGATCGACGTCGCCACCGTGGCGATCGAACGCGCCTGCGGCATGCCCCGGGGCGCGGCACTGGGCCTCTTCCTGCTCGGCCGCTCGATCGGCTGGACCGCGCATTTCATCGAGCAGACCGAGAGCGGCACGCTGATCCGCCCTCGCGCACGCTACGTCGGGCCGGAAGCGCCGGCTTTCACCTGAATCCTTCTCCCCGCGAAGGCGGGGAGAAGGTGCCGAGCGATAGCGAGGCGGATGAGGGGCTTCTCGCGCCACGACTCGCGTCTGCGTCGTTGAGACTCCGCGAAGCCCCTCATCCGCCCTTCGGGCACCTTCTCCCCGCCTTCGCGGGGAGAAGGGATCAAGACGCGCTGGCGGTGCCGGCCTTGCCGCGTTTGCCCTCACGCCCCGGGATCAGCTTGGGGATCGCGCCGGGCTGGCGCAGGGCGCTGCCGCGGCCCGACAGCGACGGGTTGGTCATGAACCAGGTGTGGGCGCTGAAGACGTCGGGTCCGGCCTTGCGCCTGACATAGACGCCCTCGCCGTCGAGATCCCAGGACTGCGCCTCGTCCTTGAGGTTGGCGACCATGATCTGGTCGAGGATCTGGCGGTGCACCGTGGGGTTCTCGATCGGCACCAGCAGCTCGACGCGGCGGTCGAGGTTGCGCGGCATCCAGTCGGCCGAGGAGATGAAGACCTTGGCCTCGGGCGACGGCAGCGGATGGCCGTTTGCGAAGCAGACGATGCGGCAATGCTCGAGGAAGCGGCCGATGATGCTCTTCACACGAATGGTCTCGCTCAGGCCCTTCACGCCCGGCCGTAGGCAGCAGATGCCGCGCACCACCAGCTCGATCGGCACGCCGGCCTTCGACGCCTCGTAGAGCTTGTCGATGATGCGCGCGTCGACCAGCGAGTTCATCTTCGCCCAGATGCCCGACGGCTTGCCGGCGGCGGCGTTGGCGATCTCGCGATCGATATTGGCCACCAATGTGGCGCGCAAGGTCGCCGGCGCCACCGACAATTTCTCCATCGCGTCGGGCTGGGCGTAGCCGGTCATGTAGTTGAACACCCGCGCCGCGTCGCGGCCCATCGCCGGGTCGCAGGTGAAGAACGAGGTGTCGGTGTAGATGCGCGCGGTGATCGGATGGTAGTTGCCGGTGCCGAAATGCACGTAGGTGCGGATCGAGCCGCTCTCGCGCCGCACCACCATCGAGACCTTGGCGTGCGTCTTCAGATCGAGGAAGCCATAGACCACCTGCACGCCGGCGCGCTCCATGTCGAGCGCCCAGCGGATATTGGCCTCCTCGTCGAAACGCGCCTTGAGCTCGACCAGCGCGGTCACCGACTTGCCCGCCTCGGCCGCCTCGATCAACGCCTTGACGATCGGCGAGTCCTTGCTGGTGCGATAGAGCGTCTGCTTGATGGCGACGACCGCCGGATCGCGCGCCGCCTGGCGCAGGAACTGCACCACGACATCGAAGCTCTCATAGGGATGGTGAACGACGATGTCCTTAGCGCGGATCGCCGCGAAGCAGTCGCCGCCATAGTCGCGGATGCGCTCGGGGAAGCGCGGCTCGTAGGGCGGGAATTTCAGATCCGGGCGATCGTTGACGATCAGCGCGCTGACGTCGCCGATATTGAGGATGCGGTCGAGCTCGAAGATGTCGACGTCGCCGGCGACGACCTCCAGCTGGTCGAACAGGAAGGCGCGCAGCTCCTGGTTCATGTCGGAATCGATCGCGATCGACACCAGGTCGCCGCGGCGCCGCCGCTTGAGCGCGCTCTGGAAGACCTGCACGAGGTCCTCGGCCTCCTCGGCGATCTCGACATCGCTGTCGCGGATGACACGGAACTGCCCGCGCGATTCGACGGCGTAGCCCGGGAACAGCCGGTGCAGAAACAGGCCGATCAGGTTTTCCAGCGGCAGGAAGCGCACGGCGGCGCCCGGCAGGCGCACGAAGCGGTCGATCTGCGGCGGCAGCGGCAGCAACGCCATCATGGTGCGGTTGCCGGAAACGCTGCGCAGCTTGAGCATCTCGGAGAAGCCCAGATTCTGCAGGAACGGGAAGGGATGCGACGGGTCGATCGCCAGCGGCGTGAGCACCGGGAAGACCTGGCCGATGAAGTACTGTTCCAGCCAGGCCCGCTCCGCATCGGTCAGCTCCGAATCGGCCAGCACGGCGATGTCGTGCTTGCGCAGTTCCTCGCAGAGCTGCGACCACACCGTCTGCTGCGTCGTCATCAGCCGGCTGGCCGCCTCGCGGATCGCGGCAAGCTGCTCGGCCGGGGTCAGGCCGTCGTCGCTGAGCTGGCTGGCGCGGGTCGGCAGCATGTCGCGCAGGCCCGCGACGCGCACCATGTAGAACTCGTCGAGATTGTTGGCGCTGATCGACAGGAAGCGCACGCGCTCGAGCACCGGATGATTGGGATTGCTCGCCTCCTCCAGCACGCGCGTGTTGAAGGCGAGCCAGGAGAGTTCGCGATTGATCAGCCGGCCGTGCCCCATCCGCGCGTCGGAGGGCCGCGCGTCGGTCGCGCCCGCGGTGGACGACGGCATCGGCTGCACGCTGGCGTTCATGGTCCAAACGGGTGTCGGCCCGTCCTCCCTGTATTCGGTGAGGGTAGCCACAATCGCCCGCCGCCGCCCATTAAATTCTGATTACGCACTCTTAACATATTGAAAATACAACCGAATACGGCGAGTGTGTGGCATGGAGCGCGATATCGTCCTGTACCGTCACGCCAAAGCCGGGCTGGCCAAGGCCGGCGGATCCGACCATGACCGCCCGCTGACGGGGCGAGGCCGGCGGGCCGCCGTGGCGATCGCGGCGGCTCTCGTCGCGAGACGCGCGCCGCCCGACCTGATCCTGTGCTCGACCGCGCTGCGCACCCGCGAGACGCTCGAACCCCTGCTCGCCCGGCTGAAGCCGGCGCCGCCGGTATCCATCGAGCCCGGCCTCTATCTCGCCAGCGCGCCGTCGCTTCTCGCGCGCTTGCGGCAACTGCCGGCTGACGTCGAGCGGGTGATTCTGATCGGGCACAATGACGGCATGGCCGAGCTTGCGCGCGCGCTGGCCACTGGCGGCGATCCCGTCGCGCTCGCCGCGCTGCGCGTCAAGTATCCGACCGGCGCCGCCGCCTGCTTCAAGGTTTCGCTCGACGACTGGTCCGGCCTCGGCGGCGGCGCGTATCTGGAGGCTTTCCTGCGTCCCCGCGATCTGATGGCCGGTGCCCAGCCCGAATGAAGACCTTCCACTCCATCATCATCACCGGCGCGTCGTCCGGCATAGGCGAAGCGCTGGCGCTCGACTACGCCCAATCAGGTGTCCGCCTGGCATTGGGCGGTCGTGACACGGCGCGGCTGGACGCGGTCGCCGCCGCCTGCCGCGCGCGCGGCGCCGAGGTCGAGGCGCGTACGATCGATATCGCCGACCGCGAGGCCATGGCCCAGTGGCTGCGCGCGCAGGACACGGCGCGTCCGGTCGATCTGGTGATCGCCAACGCCGGCATCTCGATCGAGAAGGGCAAGGGCCAGGGCATCGACGAGGAGCGCACGCGACGCACCTTCGCGGTGAATGTCGAGGGCACCTTCAACACGGTGTTCCCGCTGCTCGAGGCGATGCGCGCCCGCCGCAATGGCCAGATCGGCCTGGTCGCCTCGCTCGCCGGCTTCGTCGGCCTGCCGCGCGCCGCGGCCTACAACGGCAGCAAGGCGGCGATGCGCATCTGGGGCGAGTCGATCCGCCACCAGCTGCATCCCGACAATGTCGGCGTCAGCGTGATCTGCCCGGGCTTCGTCGAAAGCCGCATCACCGTGGGCAACGACTTCCCGATGCCCTTCATGATGACCGCCACGCGCGCCTCGGCGATCATCCGCAAAGGCTTGGCGCAGGACCGCGCCCGCATCGCGTTTCCGATCGGCACCAAAGCCGCCGTCTGGTTCGGCGCGACGTTGCCCGGCAACGCGACCGATTGGTTGCTCCGAAAGTTCTCGCGTTAGCCCTTCTCCCCGCGAAGGCGGGGAGAAGGTGCCGAGCGTCAGCGAGGCGGATGAGGGGCTTCAAGACGCCTCAACACCGCCGCATTCGCTGGCGAGCCTCGGTCCATGCCTCGCCCCTACCGCGACGTTCATACCGCCAATGCGCGCGCTCTTCGCACAACGGCGACCGAGACTGAAAGCCGACTGTGGTCTGTGCTCCGTGGCCGCCGATTCGGCGGCTTCAAGTTTCGCCGGCAGTTTGCGATTGGCGACTACGTCGCCGATTTCGCCTGCATTGAGCGCGGTGTGATCGTCGAGCTGGACGGCAGCCAGCATGTCGAACAAGAAGCGTACGATATGCGCCGATCGGTCTGGTTCGAGAGCGCCGGCTATCGTGTCGTGCGGATCTGGAACGCGGATTTCCTGCGCGATCCCGAGAGTGCTCATGAGGCGATCTGGGCGGCTTTGAACGAGAAGGCCGAGCCGGTGTCGTTGCGCGAGGAAGCCCCTCATCCGCCTCGCTAGCGCTCGGCACCTTCTCCCCGCCTTCGCGGGGAGAAGGAAAAACACTCAAACCGCGCCGAAGAGCACGCTGGCGTTGGTGCCGCCGAAGCCGAAGGAGTTGGAGAGCGCGTAGCGGACCTTGCGCTGCTTGGCAACCTTGGGCACGAGGTCGATGTCGCAGCCGTCGGACGGGTCGTCGAGGTTGAGCGTCGGCGGCACGGTCTGGTCGGTGATCGACTTGATGGCGAAGATCGCCTCGATCGCGCCGGCGGCGCCCAGCAGGTGGCCGGTGGCCGACTTGGTCGAGGACATCGACAGCTTGTAGGCGTCGGCGCCGAACAGGCGCTTGACCGCGCCGAGCTCGATCTCGTCACCCAGCGGCGTGCTGGTGCCGTGCGCGTTGACGTAGTCGATCTTGTCGGTCGAGAGGCCGGCGCGCTTGAGCGCCGCGCGCATCGAGCGGAAGCCGCCGTCGCCATCCTCGGCCGGCGCGGTGATGTGGTACGCGTCGCCCGACAGGCCGTAGCCGACGATCTCGGCGTAGATCTTGGCACCGCGCTTCTTGGCGTGCTCGTACTCCTCGAGGATGACGGCGCCGGCGCCCTCGCCCATGACGAAGCCGTCGCGGTCCTTGTCCCACGGGCGCGAGGCGCGCTCGGGCGTGTCGTTGTAGCCGGTCGACAGCGCCTTGCAGGCGTTGAAGCCGGCGATGCCGATGCGGCACACGGTGGCTTCGGCGCCGCCGGCGACCATGACATCGGCATCGTCGAACGCGATCAGGCGGGCGGCGTCGCCGATGGCGTGCGCGCCGGTCGAGCAGGCGGTGACGACGGCATGGTTCGGCCCCTTGAAGCCGAACTTGATCGACACCTGGCCCGAGGCGAGGTTGATCAGCGCCGAGGGGATGAAGAACGGGCTCAACCGGCGCGGGCCACGCTCCTTCAGGGTCACAGCGGCCTCGGCGATCGTCTGCAGGCCACCGATGCCCGAGCCGATCAGGACGCCGGTGCGCTCCTTCTGCTCGTCGCTCGGCGCGGTCCAGCCCGCGTCCTCGACGGCCTGCGTCGCCGCGGCCATGCCGTAGATGATGAACTGGTCGACCTTCCGCTGGTCCTTGGGCAGCATGTAGAGGTCGGCGTTGAAATGGCCGTTGGCCTTGTCGCCCACCGGCACGTTGCCGGCGATCTTGGTCGGCAGGTCCGAGACATCGAAGCCCTGGACCGCGCGGATGCCGGACTTCGACTCCAGAAGCCCGCGCCACGTCGTCTCGACGCCATCGCCCAGCGGCGTCACCATGCCCATGCCCGTCACGACCACGCGTCGCATCGGCTCTCCCCGGTCCGTCGATCAATCCAGCCAGACACGCGAACGCCGGCCATCGGCGATGGCCGGCGCTCGCGCAACGCCGCTCAGGAGTTGGCCTCGATGAACTTGATGGCGTCGCCGACCGTCTGGATCTTCTCGGCGGCGTCGTCGGGAATCTCCACGCCGAACTCTTCCTCGAAAGCCATGACCAGCTCGACGGTATCGAGACTGTCGGCGCCCAGATCGTCGATGAACTTCGCCTCCGGCTTCACTTGGCCGTCCTCGACACCGAGATGCTCGATGACGATCTTCTTCACGCGGTCGGCGACGTCGCTCATTGTTCTTCCCTCACTCAGGATCTCTCGTCGCCGTTGGCTTCGGCGCCGTTCACAAGACGCAGCCGCCGACGGGGGGTCGGCGGCGATAACGGCGCTTCGTAACACGTTTCCCCGGGCAAGACCAGCGGCCGAGATCGGAGCGAAATCAAAGAGATGCGGTGATTCCCACCGGCTGCCTGGCGCGTGATCCGATCGGGTCGAACCTTCTGTCATCCCGAGCGTAGCGAGGGATCCAGGGAAGCTGCCTAGATCCCTCGCTACGCTCGGGATGACAGATTGATTCAGTCCGACCCGTCAGCCGATGCTGGCCACGTACTTGGAGACCGCCTCGCGCGCGGTCTGGACGGCGGTCTCGGCTTCGCCGCGCCGTTTGGCCAGCGCCTCGATCTCGGTTTCCTGGCGATCGAGCGTCGTCAGGTAGCGGCGATGCAGGTCGGTGCCTGAGGGCACGCGGGCGAGGTTGTCGCGGATACGGGCCTGCTCCTGCACGATGCGCTGACGCTGGCCGTCGATCTCGCCCAGCACCTTCTCGGCGGCGACGACGGCGCCCTGCAGCTGGATCAGGCGGGTGAGCGCGTCGCGCGTCTTCTGGTCGAACTCCTTGGCGCTGGCGTAGAAGCGCACCTGCTCGACCGCGGCGTCGACCAGCCGCATCTCCTGCGACACGGTCTGCTCCTGCACGACCTCGAAGGTGTAGGCCTCGCCGCCCTTCAGATCGAACGGCACGCGATACTTGCCTTCGATCTGGCCGATGTCGGGGTTGACCGGCTTGGTGAGCTTCCAGCCCTGCAGGCGCGGCGTCTCGACCAGCAGCTGACGGCCTTCACGCGCCGGCGCGCGCACGCGGTACGTCATGGTCTGGCGCTGCAGGGTCTCGAACTTCAGCACGCCGCCGGCGATGCTGCCCTTAACCAGCGTCTCGGTGCGCGCCTGATCGCGCTCGACGTTGATCTTCTGGTCGAGCGCGTAGGACAGCAGGCGGTTCTCGCCCGGCGGCAGCGCGCCCAGTCGGGCGTCGCCGACATAGGTGATGTCGCCCGAGCCCGGCGCGCCCTGGCGCTCGTAGATCGTGATCACGCCCGGCGGCAGGCCGCTGCTGCCGTCGTTGGCCATGCGCACCGAAGCCAGCGGATGACGCGGGCTGGTCTCCGGCTGATAGAGCGCCTGGCGCTTGATCGGCACGTCGCCGTTGATGATCGGCACCGACAAGGTGCGGCCGTTGGCGACGGTCACCGGCGTCGGGAACTTGAACAGCACCTGGGTCAGCGCCTCTTGCGCCGCCACGGCGTCGGCTGGCGCCGCCATGTTGGTCGGCGCGGCGCGCTCCACCTCGCGCGCACCCGGCTGGCCCATGCCGACGGCGCGGCCGTCGGCGCGCGCCTGACCCGGCGCCGTCGTCGGCCGCGGCATCATCGCCGGCGGTGGCGGTGGCGGGGCTGGCGGCGGAAACGCCGTCTGGCCCGTATCGACATTGGGCAGCAATCTGCCGACGACCTCCACCGGCACCTCCGGCCGCTCGACGTAGTAGGCGCGGTAGAGCGCTTGGCGGAACATCACCGGCTGGCCCGACACCAGGGTGAGCTCGACGTTCCGCCAGTCCGTGCCGCTGAGATTCTCGACCACCGCCCAGCCCTGCAGCTGCGCCTTGGTCGCGGCGTCGTCGGCCGGCACGGTCAGGCGGTACGAGGCCTTCCACAGCGGCGCGCTGACGATATAGGCGACGCGCACCGTGCGCCGGTCCTTGCCCTTCGAGGTCAGCTCGATGGTGCGCGCGTCCTTGGCCCGGTTGTTGGCGACGGCGGCCAGCGCGCGCTGCACCTGCTCGCGCAAGGCGGGATCGGCGAACTGCAAATTCTCCGCCTCCTCAAGCACGAATTGCTGCAGGCCCTTGTCGGTCATCATGGTGACGCGGTTGCGCGTCTGCAGCGCGCGGCCCTCGGGCGTCATCACGCTCTCGGGCGTCACCGCCACGACGCGGCCGGTCATGGCGCGCGTGCCACCGATGCTGATCTCCGCCCCACGCAGCGCGTTGAGCAGCGCCGCCGGCGAGCCCAGCGCGCCCTGGTCGAAGGGCAGGTCCTTGAAGGTCTGCGACAGCGGCTCGCGGCCCGCCAGGTTCAGGCCACCCACCCCGCCCTTGTCGTCGTAGACGACCAGACTCTTGAGCACGTCGTCGACCTGCTCCAGCCCGACGGTGAGCTTCAGCGCCGCGTCGCCCTCGACCGCGGCCTCGTACTCGAAATAGCCGACGCCGCCCGAGGACAGCATCACCCGCTTGAGCGCCAGTTCCTGGGCCAGCGTCGAGGCCGACATCAAAAGGGCGGCTCCGAAGGCCGCCAATCCGAACACGCGAGGCACACGGGTCATGGCGGCGGCAATCATAGGATCTCCCCGATAACGACAATGCCTGGTGATGATTGCGCGGCGATATTGGCACCTTTGCGGCGCGGCCGCGATAAAGCCGTGCAACGGCTTGACCCTGCGGGGGCTCCCTCCTATACCGCGTGGCGCCAGCGATGCCGGCCCGATGGCAGAATGGCTATGCAGAGGACTGCAAATCCTTTTATGTCGGTTCGATTCCGGCTCGGGCCTCCAGCGCTTCCACGGGGGAGAATCCGCTTGCAAGCGCCTGCCGCGTCTGCAAGAAACCGCCCCGCGCTGGGCGGACGCTAGGTCGTCCGCGACGCCGTGATCCGGAGTAGCTCAGTGGTAGAGCAGGCGGCTGTTAACCGCCGGGTCGGGGGTTCGAATCCCTCCTCCGGAGCCAATTTCGAATGAATAATACCAACCGACAGAAGTAGTCAGATGTGAGCCCACAGTCGATCCGTGATG
>CAYTFW010000068.1:0-29949 GCA_964437145.1 uncultured Rhizobiaceae bacterium | reverse complement strand
ACACGGTGAATTCGCTATAGAGCTATCGCGCCTGGCGTTCTTCCCTTCTCCCCGCCTTCGCGGGGAGAAGGAAGACGCTGGCGGCCTTGTTTATCACACGTCGGCGCAGCGGCAGATCACCGCCGGCCCTGCGGGCGCGATGAAATCGGCCCAGATCGCGTTGTGGTGCTCGATGATCTTCGATGCCGGCAGATGCGGCCGGTCCGACGTGGTGTGGCCGTCCGACGGCACGATCGTCGGCCAACGTCGCGCCAGCGCGCTGCGCACCGTTGTGTCGACGCAATAGTCGGTCGCGCAGCCGGTGATGATGAGCTGTTCGACGCTCTGCTGCTTGAGGAAATCGTCGAGGCCGGTCTCGAGGAACGAATCGCAGGAACGCTTACGGATCACTGTATCCGTCATCTGCGCGTCGAGCTCGCGCAGCAGGCGCCAGCCGGGCAACGAGGGATGATGCGGATCGCCCTCGGGCCCGTCGTGCTGGATGAAGACAACGACGCCGCGGCGACGGCGCACCGCCTCCGCCAGCCGGTTGAGCCGCACCACCAGCGCGACGGCGTCGTGGCGCGCCGTCACCGGCGTGAACGAGCCCTGTTGCATGTCGATGATCAGGAGCGCCTGTTTCATGGGTCCTTGCCCAAGGTGCGGTCAAAGAAGTCGAGGATCTCCGCGTTCATGACGCGGTGGATGGCCACGCGGTCGACGCCCTTGGGATCCACGCAGGCGGGGCCGCGCATGCCAGGGCCGCAGGGTGCCAGGAAGACGTTGTGATCGCCGCCGGGGATCACGACGTACTCGGGCGGCGTGGGCAACAGCTTCAGCAGATGCTCTTCGCCGGTGGCGGCACGTACCGTCGTGTCGTTGGCGGCACGGTAGATGCGCAGCGGGATGCTGACGTCGCTGAGCCCATGCCGGTCGAAGAAGATGCTGTAGGCCGGCGCCAGCAGCACGGCCGCGCGGACACGCGGATCGTGCGCGGCCTTCAGATCGCTGCGCGCGCGCCGCACGCCGCCGCGGTTCATCGAATTGCAGAAGAAGGAGTCGGCGTCGCGCTGCGCGCAATGCGCCAGGCCGAGCCTGAAATCCGGCACGGCGCCGGCCAGCACCAGGCCGGTATAGCCGCCGGCGGAGAAGCCAAAGAAGCCGATGCGTGACGGGTCGATCACCGGCGCCAAGATCGGATCGGCCAGGATCGCGTCGAGCACGCGCACGATGTGGTTCGGCCGGCCCAGCAATTGGAGATCACTGCCGATGCCGCTCATGTCCTGGCGGTTGTCGTAGGGATGCACCGGCGTGGCGACCAGCAGGCCGGCCGAGACCAGCGCGTGGATCGTGTCGCCGTGATTGTCGAGGCCGCCGCCGGAGCCGTGCGAGATCACGATCAGGCGGCGCTTGCCGGACGCCGGCTTGCGGTCCTGCTTGGCGACGGCGCCGCTGGCCGGCGCCGGGAACCACACCGTGACCGGGATCGGGGCGAGGCCGGGATGCGGCACGGTCATCACCCGGGCGCCGACATCGTAGCGGGGCTGTGCGAGGGCCGGTCGGGCGAAGGGTAGAAACAACGCGCCGGCGAGTGCCCGGCGCGTCAGCCTACCAGCCATTGACCCGATCGTAGGTCGCCACGACGGTGCGGCCGTCGCCCTGCTCGCTGTCGACGACGTAGTAGCGGTCATAGGCCGCCGCCGTGATGCAGGCGTGGTTGGGCATGATGCGCACCCGCGAGCCGATCGGCAGCTTGTCGTAGGGCAGCTTGGCGTCGGCGCCGACGAAGCCGTGCTCCTGCGAGCAGGCGACGACGGCGAGCTCGGGCACCGGCGAGTCCTTGATCGTGCCGTAGCCCGCCTTGGGCATGAATTCCTGGGCGCTGATGTCCTTCGACAGCGCCAGCGCGCCGGCGTCGATCAGTAGTTGGTTTCGACGGGGATAATGGCCAATCACCGAGGCCATCACCGACAGCGCCATGTCGCCCGAACCGCAGGAGCCGATGCCGACCTGGTCGAGGTCGTTGAAGACATAAACGCCGGGCCGCATCTCGGTGATGCCGTCGAATGCCGCCGCGTGCATCGCCGTGGGCGTTGAGCCGGCGCTGACGATCGGGCAGGGCAGGCCGGCCTCGCGCAGCATCTTCGCCGCCGCCGTCACCGCGGTGCGCTCCTGGTCGGCGGCGCGGCGGATCCCGGCGACGGTGTTCTCGTGATAGGAGTGGCCGCCATGCGTCATGACGCCGGCGAGCTCGACATTGGGCGCCTCGTGCAGCGTGCGGGCGATGTCAATCAGCGCCGAAAGATCGGGGTAGGGTAGGCCGGCGCGGCCGGCGCCGCTGTCGATCTCGACGAAGACCGAGAAGGAGGAGCCGGCGCGGCCGGCCTCGGCGATGGCGCGCGCCACCGGCAGATTGTCGGTCACCACGCGCAGGTTGACGCCCTGGCGGCGTAGCGCGCTGACCGCCGGCAGCTTCGAGGGCACGATGCCCACGGCGTAGAAGATGTCCTTGAAGCCGCCCGCCGCGAAGTAGCGCGCCTCGGCCAGGGTCGAGACGGTGATGCGCCCGTCATGGCCCTCGGTCGCCAGCCGCGCGACCTCCAGTGACTTCGCGGTCTTCACATGCGGGCGCAGCGCCACGCCGGCGGCGGCCAGCCGCTGGCTCATGCGCCTGGTATTGCGCAGCAGGATGGCGCGATCGAGGATCAGGGCGGGGGTCGGCAGGGTATCCAGCGTCTCGCTCATATCGGGGCCGTTCTGGGTGGGATGATCCATCAGGCCATGCCGCCCGTATCTTTAGCAAGGCGAGGGCGCATGGCGTTGGCCAGGAGCCCGCGGCATCGATCTTGCAATCCCCAGCCTGCGTCAACAAGTGCGTCGCCTGTCGTTATGGCGTCAGACTAGGATCGCCCGATGCCGATCGAAAACGAACGCAAATTCGTCCTCGACGACCCCCGCGGCGAGCTGGAGCGGCGGCTGTCGACCACGCGGCCGGCGATCCGCCGCGCCGCCATCCGGCAGGCCTATCTCGATACGGTGGGCCTGCGCATCAGGCGCTTCGACCGCGACGGGATGGTGAGCCACATCTTCTCCTACAAGCGGCCGGTTGGCGACGCGATGGTCGAGATCGAGCGCGAGATCGATGCGCTGGACTTCGAGCGTCTGTGGACCCTGCGCCGCGAAACGCTGGAGAAGGTGCGCTACACGATCCCCGACGGCGAATGCCTGTGGGACATAGACTTCTTCAAGGACGAGGGCCGGACCTATTTCGCCCTGGCCGAGGTCGAGATGCCGGAGGGCAGGGAGGAGCCGCCGGCCCCGCCCGCGATCCTCGCGCCCTATATCGAGTTCCTGGTGGCCCGTGGCGACGAGCGCTTCAGCTCCAAGAAGCTGGCCGATCCCGCCTATGCGCGGCGTCTGAAGCCGACGGTCGCCGCCGCCGATTAGGGCCGCTCGGCCCGCTTGGCCTCGACCCACAGGGCTTCCATCTCCTCGAGGCTGGCAGCCTCGGGCGAGCGCCCTTGGGCTTTGAGCGACCTTTCGACGTGGCGGAAGCGGCGGGTGAACTTGTCGTTGGTGGCGCGCAGCGCCGCCTCCGGGTCGATCTGGAGGTGGCGCGCCAGGTTGGCGACGGCGAACAGCACGTCGCCGATCTCGTCGGTCAGGCGCTCGACCGGGGCGCCAGCAGCGATCTCGGCGCGGACCTCGCCGATCTCCTCCTCGATCTTGTCGATCACCGGCCCGGGCGCACCCCAGTCGAAACCGACCCGCGCGGCGCGCTTCTGCAGCTTCTCGGCGCGCAGCAGCGCGGGCAGGGCGAGCGCCACCCCGTCCAGCACGCTATCGTCGGGCTTAGCCTTGCCCGCGCGCTCGGCTGCCTTGGCGGCTTCCCAGGCGGTCGTCTGGGCGGCGGCGTCGCGGACGGATTCCGAGCCAAAAACATGGGGATGGCGGTCGATCATCTTGCGATTGATGGCCGCCGCCACGTCGGTGAAGGCGAAGGCGCCTGCTTCCTCGGCCATGCGGGCGTGGTAGACCACCTGCAGCAGCAGGTCGCCCAGCTCCTCGCGCAGGTCGGTCATATCCCGGCGCTCGATGGCGTCGGCAACTTCATACGCTTCTTCAATAGTATAGGGAGCGATGCTCGCAAAGTTCTGCTCGCGATCCCAGGGGCAGCCGCGCTCGGGGTGGCGCAGCCAGGCCATGATCGCGATCAGCCGCTCCATCGGATCGGCCGGCAGGTCGTCAGGCGTCGGCTTGTCCATCACGGGTTCTCAGCTGAAAGGTCTAAATCTGATTATCGTATAATATATATTATGGTAAATATGATATAAAAACTTATTAACAGATAGATAAGCGTAACATTTAATCTTACCTCACCGATCTTTCCGCCAAACTATTTTCAAATCTCGCTTTATCAGGATCAGCAACGGCAGATACAGCTCCGCTTCGCTCTGTGGCGCGCCCAGCGTGATCAGGAACGCGCGCTTGTCGTTCTGCGGGTTCGGGATCAGCAGATCGGCCACGACCCGATACTCGCGATCCCCGCGCCTGGGCGGCACGTTCTCGAACAGCCCGATCCGCTCGCCCGTGGACAGCGTCTCGAAGCTCGCCTTGATGGTCGGGAACCGGGTGCGCAGCGCCGCCGCCTTGGCGATCAGGAACTTGTCGATGTCGGCCGCGCCCTCGAACTCGAGATCGACCCGCCACAGGATCACCCGGACCGTGCGCCTGGGGTTGAAGATCGCGACCCGCTCGTTGTCCTCGATGGCGTGCCAGCCCAGCGGAATGGCCAACTCGGCGTCGACCGCCCTGGACCGCATCCGGGCGAAGCCCTCGGCGGTCACTGCGTTGACCAGCTCCAGCAGGGTCTCGGCGGTCTGGCCGGTGTACTGCCGGTTCAGCGCCTCGTCGGGGTCGATCAGCGTCCGGGTTGTCTCATCCAGCGAATACGTCCGGAACGTCGTGGTTGGCCCGCTGAAGCGGCCGGCGTCCTGCGCTGCGGCCGGCCATGCCAGCGCGGCCGCCAGGATGGCCCCACTCGTTATTTTCCATAATATAGACACATCATGCCTCGAGCACAAGCCCGTCATAGGCCGGCTCGACATTGGCCGGCGTCACGCGGTTCACCTCATCATAGTCCATGTCGACATGCATGTTGGTGAGCACGGCGCGGCGCGGCTTGATGCGCGCGACCCACTCCAGGGTCAGGTCGAGATGGGCGTGCGTCGGATGCGGCCGGTAACGCATGGCGTCGACGATCAAGGTGTCGACCCCTTCCAGCGCCTTGAAGGCGCGTTCGTCGAGCCGCACCACGTCGTTGCAGTACGCGATACCACCGAAGCGGAAGCCCAGCGCGACGGTCGAGCCGTGGTCCATCTCGAACGGCACGACGCGCACGCCGGCGACGGTGAACGGCCCCTCGCCGATCTCATGGGCGCGATAGAGCGTCGAATAGACGCTGACATCGGGCTGGGCGAAGACATAGCCGAAGCGCGTATACAAGGACGCCAGCGTCTTCTTCGACGCCCAGGCGTCGATCGGCCCCTGATGGATCGCCAGCGGCCGCACGTCGTCGATGCCGTGCGTCTGGTCGGCGTGGTCGTGCGTCCACAGCACGGCGTCGAGCCTGGTGACGCGCGCGTCGATGAGCTGGCGCTGCAGGTCGGGCGAGGTGTCGACCAGGATCGTCTTGCCCGCCTCCTCCACCAGGATCGAGCAGCGTCTGCGGCGGTTCCTGGGGTTGTTGGGATCGCAGGCGCCCCAGGCGCCGGTGCCGCCAGGCCCGCCGGGACGCGGCACGCCACCGGAGGTGCCGCAGCCGAGGATCGTGACCTTGGTCGTCACGCCGCGCGCTCGATGGCGGCGGCGCGATCGGTCTTGCCGAACAGCCGGAAGAAATTGTCGGTCGTCGCCGCCGACAGCTCGGCCATGCTCACGCCCTTGATCTCGGCGACCTTGGCTGCGGTGTGGGCGACGAAGGCCGGCTCGTTGCGCTTGCCGCGCTTGGGGATCGGCGCGAGGTAGGGCGCGTCGGTCTCGACCAGCAGGCGGTCCATTGGGATGTCGCGCACGATAGAGCGCAGATCCTCGGCCGCCTTGAAGGTGACGATGCCGGAGATCGAGACATACATGCCCAGCGCGAGCGCCGCCTCGGCCACGGCGCGACCCGAGGAGAAGCAATGGATCAGGCCGGGGAAGGCGCCGGCCGCCTGCTCCTGGCGCAGGATGGCGATGGTGTCGTCGTCGGCGTCGCGGGTGTGGACGATCAGCGGCAGCCCGGTGGCGCGCGACGCCGCGATATGGGCGCGAAAGCTCTCGGCCTGCTCCGCCCGGGGACTGTGCTCGTAGAAATAGTCGAGCCCGGTCTCGCCGATGCCGACGACGCGGGGATGCGCCGCCAACGCGACCAGCCGATCGGGGACGCGCTGCCCCTCCTCCTTGGCCTCGTGCGGGTGCACGCCGACGCTGCACCAGATGTTCGGATGCCGCTCGGCGATGGCGCGGACGGTCTCGAAGCGATCGAGCCGCGTGCCGATCGTCAGCATGGCGCCGACGCCGGCGTCGCGGGCGCGCGCGACGACGGCGTCCTGTTCGCTCGCCAGCTCGGGAAAATCGAGATGGCAGTGAGAATCGACCAGCATGACGCCGCTTACGCCTTCTTGCGCGCCTGCTTGGGAGCGGGCGCCGGCGCCGCCGGATCGACGTAGCGCGGGAACACGCCCTGCGGCGCCGGTAGCGCGGTTCCGCCTACCATCTCGCGATCGAAGGCGGCGAAATTCCGGCTATCGGCCGGCACCGCGAGCTGATCGAGGATGCGCGCCGTCGAGCCGGGCATGAAGGGCTGCGCCAGCAAGGTCACGCGCCTGATGGTCTCGATCAGCACCCACAGCACGTGGTCACGCCGCACCGGGTCGGTTTTCGCCAGCGCCCACGGCGCCTGCGAATCGACATAGCGGTTGGCGTCGCCGATCACTTCCCAGATCGTCGTCAGCGCCTCGTTGAAGGCCTGCTCGTTGATTTTCTCGCGCACGGCGGCCAGCGCGCCCCGTGCTTTGTCGAGCAGCGGCTTGTCCGCGTCGGTCGGCGGCCCCTTGGCGGGAACCGCGCCGCCGCAGTTCTTGGCGACGATCGACAGCACGCGCTGGCAGAGATTGCCGTAGGCGTTGGCGAGATCCGAATCCATCCGCTGCACCATGGCGGCGCGGCGGAAATCGCCGTCGTTGCCGAACGGCACCTCGCGCAGCAGGAAGTAGCGCGTCTGATCGAGGCCGAACTCCTTCACCAGGGCCAGCGGATCGATCACGTTGCCCAGCGACTTCGAGATCTTCTGACCCTCGTTGGTCCACCAGCCATGGGCGAAGACGCGCTTGGGCGGCGCGACGCCGGCGGCCATCAGGAAGGCCGGCCAGTACACCGTGTGGAAGCGCACGATGTCCTTGCCCACCATGTGCAGGTCGGCCGGCCAGTATTTCCAGTTCGGCGCGGTCTCGTCGGGGTAGCCGCACTCCGTGATGTAGTTCGTCAGCGCGTCGAACCACACGTACATGATGTGCGCCGGATCGTTGGGCACCGGCACGCCCCACTTGAAGGTGGTGCGCGACACCGAGAGGTCCTGCAACCCGCCCTTGACGAAGCTGATCACCTCGTTGCGCCTGCTCTGCGGCGCGATGAAGCGCGGATTGTCCTCGTAGAACTTCAGCAGGCGGTCCTGCCAAGCCGAGAGCCGGAAGAAGTAGCTCGGCTCCTCGACCCACGCGACCTCGGCGCCGCTCGCGGTGGCGCGGCGCTTGTTGTCGGCGCCGACCTCGGTCTCGCTCTCGGCGTAGAACGCCTCGTCGCGCACCGAGTACCAGCCGGCGTACTTGCCGAGATAGATGTCGCCGGCCGCCAGCACCTTGTTCCACAGCGCCTGGCAGGCCGCGTAGTGGCGCGGCTCCGTCGTGCGGATGAAGTTGTCGGGGCTGTAGCCCATCGCCGGCACGAGGTCGCGGAAGGACTGGCTCACCTTGTCGGTGAACGCCTTGGGCTCCATGCCGGCATTGGCCGCCGCCTGCTCGACCTTCTGGCCGTGCTCGTCGGTGCCCGTGAGGAAGCGCACGTCCTTGCCGTCGAGGCGCATGAAGCGGGCCATCACATCGCACGCGAGCGTCGTGTACGCGTGGCCGATGTGCGGCACGTCGTTCACGTAATAGATCGGCGTCGTGATGTAGAACCTGTTGTCGCTCATGCTCCGCCTGCTTCCGCCTGTCCGGCGCGCGATCAGCGGATCGCCGACTGGAAGGCGAACAGGCTGCCGAGGACGACCTGCTTACGGTCGAGATTCACCGCATCGGCGCGGGCGAACAGGTGCGCGACCTTCTCCCACACCTGCATCCAGCGATCAAGGCCGGCACCCTGCAGCAGACGCTGGCGCAGCGCGCCCTCATTGGCCAGCAGATCGGGCGACGCCTCCCCGGTCGCGCCCTGGCGCAGCAGCGATTTCAGCCACCAGTCGAGCAAAAAGGCGACGGTGCGGAAGTCGCGCTCGCCGTCGTCGCCGCGCCGGGCCACCTTCTCGGCGAAGGCGTGGATGGCGTTGGCGTCCAGCCGCGGCAGCCCGGCGAGCAGCCCGAAGAGATCGCCGTAGAGCGCCAGCCCGCCGGCGCGCGCGAGCTCCAGCGCGCGGCCGACGCTGCCCTCGGTGAGCCGCACGAGGCTCGCACGCTCGGCCGCCGGCAAGTCGGGCATGTACTGGCCCACCAGCTCGGCGGCGACGGGCTCGGGCGGCGCTTTCAGCGACAGCCGGCGGCAGCGTGAGCGGATGGTCGGCAGCAGCGCGCCCGGCGCGTGCGCCACGAGCAGCAACACGGCGCGCGGCGGCGGTTCCTCGAGCAGCTTCAGCACCGCGTTCATGGCGTTGCGGTTCATCTCGTCGGCGGCGTCGATCACGGCGACGCGGTAGCCGCCCTCCGCCGGGGTCAGCCGCATGAACGAGCCAAGGTCGCGCACGTCGTCGACGATGATCTCGGTGCGCCGCCGGCCGGTGCGCTCGTTGATGCCGATCTCGATGCTGCGCATGTCGGCGTGGCTGCCGGCGACGATGCGCTTGGCGGGTGGGCTGTCGAGGTCGACATCGAGCGACTTGGGCGGGCCGAAGAGGCCGCCGCCGTGGTCGCCCGCCAGCAGGAAGCGGGCAAAGCGATGCGCCAGGGTCGCCTTGCCGATGCCGCGCGGGCCACAGATCAGCCAAGCGTGCGGCAGCTTGCCTGAGTTGAACGAATCGAGCAGCGCGCGCTCGGCCTCATCGTGGCCGACCAGCCGCGTGTTGGTACGCGGCGATGGCCACGGCAACGTATCGTCGACCTTCTCCGGCTTGCGCGCCATCAGACCAGCCCCAGCCGTTCGCGCGCCACGCGCACGATGGCGCGGTGCACGGCGTCGACATCGCCCGATGCGTCGATCAAGGCGCAGCGCTTGGGCTCGGCCGCCGCGATGGCGCGAAAGCCCGATCGCACGCGCTCGTGGAAGCCCGGGCCCAAGCCCTCGAACCGCGTCTCCGCGCCACGGCGCGCGGCGGCGCGCGCCAGGCCGATATCGACGGGCAGATCGAGGATCAGGGTGAGATCGGGCGCGAAATCGCCGACCGCCACCGTGTAGAGCAACTCGATACGGTCCAGCGGCAGGCCATGGCCATGGCCCTGGTAGGCGCGAGTCGAATCGGCGAAGCGATCGGAGATCACCCAGGCGCCGCGCTCGATCGCCGGCCAGACCGTGCGCACGAGATGGTCGCGGCGCGCGGCGAACATCAGCAGCGCCTCGGTCGGCCCGTCCCAGGCGTCGGTCGGTCCCTCGACCAGTAGCTTGCGGATCATCTCGGCGCCCGGCGAGCCGCCCGGCTCGCGGCTGGTGACGACCTCCCTGCCCTGGCCGCGCAGGAACGCCGCGAGCAGGCCGATCTGCGTCGACTTGCCGGCGCCTTCGCCGCCCTCGAGCGTGATGAACCGGCCGCGCGGGCTCACGCCATCCAGCCGAACAGGTAGTGCTTGATCACGCCCACGGCGCGGCCGAAGGCGCCCAGCCTGGGCACGTCGGCGCCGGCGAACAGCGGGTACTCGACGGCGCGCGCGCCGGGCGCGGCGGAGACCATCACCTTGCCGATCTGGTCGCCCTTGCGGATCGGCGCGCGGATCGGCCCGTCATACTGCACGGTGACGCGGACATTGGCGTCCTGGCCCACAGGCACGGTGGCGGCGATGGCGCGCTGCGTGACCAGCGGTACGGTACGCTGATCGCCCAGCCAGACCTCGGCGTCGACCACCTTGTCGCCGCTGCGGAACGCCACCTTGTTGGTGTACTCGCGGAACGCCCACTCGGTGAGCCTGGCCGACTCGGCGGCGCGCTGGCGCATGTCGGCCAAGCCGTTGACGACGAGGATGATACGGCGGCCGTCGCGTATCGTGGACGACGCCAGGCCGTAACCGCCCTCCTCGGTGTGGCCGGTCTTCAACCCGTCGGTGCCCGGCGTGATGCTGAGCAGGCGATTGCGGTTTTCCTGGCGGATGTTGTTCCAGGTGAAGTCGGCGACCGCGTAGTATTTGTAGTACTCCGGGAAGTCCAGAATGGTGCGCCGCGCCAGCACCGCGAGGTCGCGCGCCGTGGTGTACTGGCCCTCGGCCGGCCAGCCGCTGGAGTTGCGGAACACCGAGTTGGGCATGCCGATATCGCGCGCCTTTTTGGTCATGCGCGCGGCGAAATTGTCCTCGGTGCCGCTCAAGCCTTCGGCGATCACCACGCAGGCGTCGTTGCCCGACAGCGTGATGATGCCCTTGATCAGATCCTCGACGGAGATCTCGGTGCCGACCTCGACGAACATGCGCGAGCCGCCCATCGCACGCGCGCGCTCGCTGACGCGGAACTTGCTGTCGAGCTTCAGACGGCCGGCCTTGAGTTCCTCGAAGATGATGTACACCGTCATCATCTTGGCCATCGACGAGGGCGCCGTGCGCTGGTCGGCGTCCTTGAACAGCAGCACCGTGTCGGTGACGGCGTCGATCACGTAAGCCGTCTTGGCGAGCGTGCCGATGCCGATCTGCGACGGCGGCAGCGCGTCGTAGTTGGGCGCCTGCCGTCCGGGCTTGGTCGGCTTGGTCGGCGCCGGCTTGGCGGGCTTGGGCGTGCCCTGCTGTTGTGCCGAGGCCACGGCGAGCGCCAGCGACGTCGCCACAGCGAGCGCCGCGCCACCCATCAGAAACCGTGACCAAGACGGCATACGCCGGACTCCCTGCCGAAACTACTCGTTGACGACGCGGGCGTCGCGATAGCCGGCCTGCTGCACGCGCCCCATCGCCGATTGCGCGGCGTCGGCGCTGGCAAAGGGGCCCAGCCGCACGCGATAGAGACTGGTCGGCCCGAAACTTGTCTGGCTGATGGCGCTGTCGCCGAAGCGCGCTAGGCTGGCGCGCACGCGCTCGGCGCCATCGACGCTGCTGAAGGCGCCGGCCTGCACGAAATAGCCGGGACCCGCCGGTACCGAGCCCGCGGCGACGGTGGTGATCGACGGCGACGGCGCCGCTGTGGGCGCCGGACGCGCCACCACCGTCTGGGGCGGTGGCGGCGGCGGCGGTGGCGCGGCCGCGATCGCCGGCGCCGCGCCACGCATCGCCGCCACCTGCTCCAACACGCCGCCGCCGTTCTGCGCGATCTCCTTCACCCGCTTGCTCTCCTCCGGCAGGATCTCGACGCGCACGCTGGCGACGCCGGATTTCACCATGTCCAAGCGCTCAGCGGCGGCGCGCGAGACGTCGATGATGCGACTATGCGCGAAGGGGCCGCGATCGTTGACGCGCAGGATCACGGTGTTGCCGTTGCTGAGGTTGGTGACGCGCACCACGGAGGGCATGGGCAGGGTACGGTGCGCCGCCGTCATGGCCTGCTGGTCGTAGGCCTCGCCATTGGCGGTGCGCTTGCCGTGGAAGCCGGGGCCATACCACGAGGCCATGCCCGACTCGTTGTACCGGAGGTCCTCGCTGGGCGTGTAAACCTGACCGGCGATGACATAGGTGCCGCCGACCTTGTAGCTGCTGCGGCCGTCGGGCTTGGACGTGGTGCCACAGGCCGCCAGCATCAGGACGGACACGACGGCGCCGGTGGCACGCAACGGTGCGGGAGCGGAAAAGATCATCGGTTCGTTATCGGCGTTTCAGAGGGGTGTTGCAATAATACCACAGGACGCCCCCGGCAACTACCTCCCGGCCAACCAGGGAAGGCGCCATCACCGGCCGACGGCGATGCGGTCGGACAGGATGCCCACCGAGAGGGCGAAGAAATCGGCCGGGTTCCAGCCGCGGATGGCGCGGAAGTTCACCGTGGTGGCGTAGCGCCGGCCATTGGCGCCCTCCGGCGTGACGATGCGATCCCCCTTGCCGGCCAGCGCCTCGCCGGACCGCAGCTCGTCGCCCCAGCGCAGGCCCGCCTTCCAGCCCGCCTTGCGCAGGTAGTTGGCGGCCGAGGCGAAGACGTCGGCGCGGCTGCCCCAGATATCGCGCTTGCCGTCGCCATCGCCGTCGATCGCCAGCGCTAGGAAGCTGGTCGGCATGAACTGGCACTGGCCCATCGCGCCGGCCCAGGAGCCGACCATCTTGTCGAACGGCACGTGGCCGCCGGCCAGCACGCGCAGGGCCGCGATCAGCTCGGCGCGGAAGTACTGCGCGCGGCGGCCGTTGAAGGCGAGCGTGGCCAGCGCGGCGATGACGTTGAAGTCGCCCATGCGCGTACCGTAGTTGCTCTCCACGCCCCACAACGCGACGACGACCTCGGGCGTCACGCCGTGCGGTCCCACGGTGCGTGACAGCAGCGCGGCATTCTCGTGGAAAAGCTCGCGGCCGCGCCGCACGCGTTCGTCGGTGACGACGCGGCCGAGATACTCGCTCCAGGTCAGCTTGAACTCCGGTTGATGCCGGTCGAGCTCGAGCACGCGGTCGATAGGCTTCAGGCCGGCGAAGGCGCGGTCGATGATATCGGCCGGCACACCCTTGCCCATGGCCTCGACCTTCACGCCCTGCAGCCAGGTCGCCCAGGCGTCCTGCGCCTGCGCCGCGGACGGGAGAATCAGCGCGCCCGCGCCGACGATGAAACTCCGACGATCGATCGACGTCACGCGATCCTCCCTTGCTGCGCCGTCACTAGCACGTTCCCGGCCGATGGCTCACCACCTGCTTGTCGGCGCAGGCCTCGCAGGCGTTGCCGTAGGCGCGCGAGGCGCCGCGCACATCGGTGCCACAGACCGGCCGGTACTCGCGCGTGCAGGCCTGCTGACGTTGGCCAGTGCACACCGTGGTCTGCCCTCCGGCTGTCGATGGCGGGTCTTGCGGCGTGCAGGCACCGAAGGCCAGCAGCACGACGCCGGCCGCCGCCGACAGGCCCAAGAACTTCATGATCCCCTCCTCCTCCCCAAGCACTAGATTGGAAACCTATCATGGCAGGGAGTGGGCGAAGTCCAAGCGCTGGGCCGCACGCGGCCGGGCCTTCGCCTGAGGAAGGGTCGCGTCGGCACAATGACGCACGACTACAAACGCAACGGCACGGCCACGTTGTTCGCGGCTCCCAGCATCCTGGAAGAAAAGGTCATCGGGTGCCGCATGCAGCAGCGTCGCCATCAGGAATTCATTGGCCTCCTGACCGCCATCGAAGCCCAGACGCCAACGGGCAGAGACCGCAGGTCGACGATCCGCGTCGCCCCGCAGTCGCGGCAGGCTAACCGCGCGCTCTCTCCGAAGGCGGTCCGCGGATCAGTCCAACCGAATGCCGATCGCATCGGCGAGCGGTACCCAGCGGTCCCTCTCCGCACGCATGAAGGCTGCCAACTCGGCCGGGCCCTCACGTCCCGGCACGGAGTTCTGCCGGGCGAAGGCCTCCTTTATGCCGGCGTCGTTCAGGGCGGCGGCGATCGCCGCGTGGAGCTTGCGTACAATTGGCTCTGGCGTGCCGGCGGGTGCCAGGATGGCATACCAGTTCTCCGCGAGGATGCCCGGGAACCCCGCCTCCGCCGTTGTCGGCACATCCGCCAGGGCCGGCGTCCGCTCCCGGCTTGCGACGGCGAGCGGTACAAGCTTGCCCGCCTGTATGTGGGGCAGTTGGGCGGCCAGATCGCCGAAGGACATCTGGATGTGGCCGGCCAGAAGATCGTTCATCGCCGGTGTGGCGCCGCGATAGGCGACGTGCACGATGTCGACGCCGGCCTCGCGCTTGAGCAATTCCATCGAGAAATGCGGCAGGCTACCGCTGCCGCTCGAGCTGTAGTTGAGCTTGCCGGGGTTCTTCCTGGCATAGGCGATCAGCTCGGCAAGTGATTTCACGCCAACCTGCGGACTGACGGACACGATCTGCGGCGACTTCGCCACCAATGCGATCGGTTGGAGATCGGTCAATGGATCGTAGAGCTTGGTCTTGGCGATGTAGGGCCCGATCGCCAGTGGCGCGAGGCCGCTCAGCAGGATGGTGTAGCCGTCGGGCGCCGACTTGGCCGCGGCGTCCGTTCCCACCATGCCGACGGCACCGCTCTTGCTGTCGACGATGACGTTCTGGCCGAGCGACGACGTCAGCTTCTGCGCCAGCTGGCGGGCGAAGAAATCCGCTGGCCCGCCGGTCGGGTAAGGAATGAGCAGCCGGATCGGCTTGTTGGGATAACTGGCCGGTTGCGCGGCCACGGGCGATGCGGCAAGGCACAAAAGCACCGCCGACAGGATCATGCGCATGCCCATCTTGTCCTCCTCCCGCCAAGGCCCGCCGAGATCGCGGGTGTGCCGGCCGACTTGCGTCTAGTCGCGCAATCGCCGCCGAGCATCTCCTTCCAGCCAGACCGGCGCGTCGTTGCCAGGCTTCACGGCCAACCGCGCCCAGTGCGGCGGCGTCTCCGACATCGACAACGGCGGCGGCAGGTAGCGCGCGCGGCCGAACGCCGACTGGCCCTCCCGGCAAAAGGCTTCGAGACCTTCGGTCGGTGCATGCGGATCGGCGAAGCGCGAGCCCGCGTCGCGGCGCGGGAAGCGGGCGCCCAGTCCTTCGACGAACATGCCGGTCCGGCAGAGGCTGGCGCGGACGTGGTAGCTGCCGCCGTGACGCGCGCGCAGGATCAGGGCCGCCAGCACGCCGAGTGCCGCGAGGTAGCCGGTCGTGTAGTCGCAGGGATAGGCGCGCACCAGCGACGGCTGCTCGGCGCTGCCCTGCCCCATGGCGATCCCGGTGGCGCTCTGGCCAAGCAGCTCCCAGCCGGGACGCTCGCCCCATTCGCCGTCCGAGCCGAAGCAGCTGATCGATGTGTAGATGAGGCCCGGCCGCAACGCCGCCATCTCCTCGGGCGAGAAGCCGCGCCTGGCGAGCGCCCCGGTGCGAAAGCTTTGCACGAGGACGTCGGCGCCGGCGACCAGGCGACGCAGCGCGACCGCCTGCTCGGGCTCGTCGAGATCGAGCCACGTCGAGCGCTTGCCGTGGCCGGTCTCGAGCAGATAGGCGTCGACGTTGGGCAGCTTCGGCGAGTTGATGACCAGCACCTCGGCTCCGTTGGCGCTCAGGAACTTGCCGGCGATCGGGCCGGCCAGGATGCGCGTGAGATCGAGCGCGCGCACGCCGGCCAGCGGTCGCGCCGGGTCGGACGGCAGCGGCTCGGGCGGCGAATCGCCGATGCGGATCACGTCGACACAGGGCCGGCCAGCCAGTAGCGCGCCTTGGCTCGTGCCGCGCCACTCCTCGGCCGTGCGCACCGCGACGCAACATTGCCGTGGCCGCGCATCGGCGAACAGGTTCTCCCACTCCAGTGCGTCGCGCCGGCCAATCGCGCGCGCGACATCGTCGCGATCCATCGCGCCGTCCAGGAGGCGACGGACCGGGCCTTCGAGCGAAGGGAAGCCGCCGTGGATGGCGACCCAGCGTCCGTCGCGAGCGCGGTAGAGGCCGACCAGGGGATGACCGTCGCCCGGTCCGGGCGTCGGCCGGCCGTCGAGTTGCTGCAGGCGGAAGCTCACCAGGGCCGCCGCCGCCTCGCGGACATCGACCGACACCGTTTGCGTTCGGCCGGTGCGCTGGCGCCAGATCTCGGCCAGAGCGAGGCCGCCGGCGCCGACCACCGAGGCTACCGCCGATCCCAGCGGGAACGGCGACGACAGCACCGGATCGGCGCCGGTGACGGAGAGCGGTCCGGTGTCGAGAGGGATGCCGATCTCACCAAGGATCCGGCCGGCGAGGCTGTGAACATCGGGCTGCTGGGCTATCGCGGCATCGGGCATCGGGGACATCCTTGCGATGGTCAAGGCCGCGCGGCAGGCCGAGGTGCGGCGCCGACCGCCGCGCGCACCCTGGCGATGTCGTCGGCCAGGAAAGCGGCGAAGGCGTCACCGCCCAGGAATGAGTCGACCCAGCGGCGCTGCGCCAGCTCCTGCCGCCAGGGCTCCGATCTTGCCAGGGCCTCCGTCATGGCGATCAACCGGTTGCGCTCCGCCGCCGCGATATTCGGACCAGCAACGAGGCCGCGCCAGTTGCCGCCGGAGACGGCGATGCCGGCGTCGCGCAGGGTCGGCGCCACTGCTGCGGCGTTGGGCGGCAGGTCTGTCGTAGCGATCACCCGGAGCTTTCCCTCGACGACAAACGGCACGAGATCGCTCCAGTTGGTCAACACCGCCGCCGCGTTGCCGGCCAGCACGCTCTCTGCCGCCGGCCGTCCGCCCGAATGCGGCTGATAGACGGCGCGGCCGTCGGGAAGGCTGAGCGCGCTGGCGATCGCCAGAAGCAAGAGATGATCGGGACTACCGTTGGGGCCACCCGCGATCACGGCACCGGCCGGCGTGCGCAGCGCCTCAACGAGCGCGGCGATGTTAGCCGGCCCAGCCGACGGCACGGCGATCGCCAGGGGATCGACGGCCAGGCGGGCAATCGGCGTGACCCGGGCCAAGAGGTCGCCGCCCGTCGACACAGACGCGCCCACCATCACAGCACCGGTGATCATCAGCACGCCCGGCCGAGCGGCGCTCGCCTCGGCGAGCCGCGGCAGCGCTGTGACGCCGCCGGCGGCGCCGACGTTTTCATAGGTGACGGGACTTGCGAGCGCGGCCTGCTCCAACGCCTTGCCCACG
This sequence comes from uncultured Rhizobiaceae bacterium, assembly GCA_964437145.1. Lineage (GTDB taxonomy): Bacteria > Pseudomonadota > Alphaproteobacteria > Reyranellales > Reyranellaceae > JAFAZJ01. The sequence goes on along the minus strand of CAYTFW010000068.1, from coordinate 12,865 downwards.
GCGCGCGCGGCGCGGTCGAAGCCGCCGCCTTCGGGCCCGGGGGCGATGATCAGCAGAGACGGTGCGGTTTGCGCCACCGCGGCATCGGACGACAGGCCGCCGGTCGTCGCCGCGAGCAGAGCGGTAAGCATCGAACGTCGTGTCGGATGGAAGCGGATCATGACGCGAAGCTAGACACGCAGTCGGCGCGGCAACAAGAAGGGTTGCCTCAGGGATTCCGTTGAGGGGAATCGATGTTTTCCCTATCGTCGCGCCATGGCCGTCTATCGCCTCGATAACCTGGAGCGGCTCGTGATCGTCCTGGAGTGCCTGGGACAGAGTTCCGTGCCGCTGTCCCTCAAGGATGTCGAGCGACGTACGGGTGTTGCGCCAGCGACCTTGTTCCGGCTGCTCTCGGCGCTCGATACGCACGGCCTGGTGCGTAAGAACGTTCGAACTCGCCGTTATGTCCTAGGTCCGCGCATCTTCGCCATCGGCGCCAAGCGCAATGCGGTGGCGGCACTGCGCCGCCACACCGCGCCGTTCCTGCGGCGGCTGGCGGCCGACATCGGCGGCGTCGCTCAACTCGGCTCCCTGGAAGGCTCGCAGGCGGTCATCGACCTCCAGGTCGTCGGCACCGACACGTTCGAGTATCCACTGGTGGCCGGTGATCATGTCGACGCGCACGCCACCGCTCTCGGCAAGCTGCTTCTGGCGCATTGCTCCGAAGCCAAGGTGAACGCCATTTTTCGCCATCGTCCACTGGCGCCGCGCACGCCGTACACGGTGACCAGCCTCGAGCTGCTGCGACGCGATTTCGGCGCGATCCGGCGCCAGCGCTGGGCGCAAGAGGTACAGGAGTATGACGCGCGCCTGAGTTCGCTTGCGGCGGCGCTGGTGGCGCCGAGCGGGCGAGTGAATCACGCGATCGCGATCACCACGTCGGCGGCGGTGATGACCGACAACCACAGCGAAATCCTGAGCCGGCTGAACGCGACCGTAGAAGGCATCCAGAAAGTCGTTCTCAAGCGTTGAGGCTACAGGATATCGGAGTCCTCGCCGCGCTCGGAAAGAGCCGTCGTCGACGCGAGGCGAGTTCTACACGACCTTCGTCATTCCCACCGCATCGAGCACGGCGCTCGGTTTCACGTTCGGCTCGCTGATCGGCTTCGGCCTCGGCGGTCTGGCGAAACAGCTGTCACCTGATCACGGCCTGACGCTGATGCTGTCGCTCTTGGCGGCCGCTGTGCTGGCGATCTTCTGGGGCAATCGCGACAGAACGGGGCAAAGCCCGATCACGTGAGGCCCCGGACCAGCAAGCGATCGAGCGGTCTCGCGCCAAAGATCGAACGCGTCGACAGGATGAAGCGGTCCCTTGGCGATAGTGTGCTCCAATGCACGCGCAGACGCGCATGGGCAGGATTCGGCCGCCAGACATGGCCGGCGGTGCTGCGTTGGCCGCCCGCCGCGCCCATGACCGCGTCGAGGTTCTCCCACAGATAGGGATGCGCCGGCATGAAGCCGTGCACCGTCACCGCGTCACCGGCCGTCGTCCAGTCGAAGAGCTCCTCGCGCAGCGCGGGGATTCGCAACGTGTCTTCGGTAGATCGAGCTTCGATCTCCAGACCGGTCGCGGCGCGCAGGCGTTCAGCGACCATGGCGGGTCTGATCGACTCCGGCTGGCGCATGAACCACGACCCGACAACCAGACTCATGCGCCAGGTCGCCTCCGTGGTGGCTGCGGCGGCGGTTGCTGCTGCGCGCCGGCGACCGCAGCGGCGGTGCCGCCGACGATGGTGATCTCCGCGCCGGCATTGACACCGAGGTGCAGCAGCATAGGCGTGCGCGACCACGCCGGCACGACGATGCCGGCCTCCTGCAGCACTTTCATCGCCGTCGTCGTGCAATTCGGCCCGAGATAGCGCCAGGTCTGCTCGCCGGCGGCCATCAGACTGCGTTGCGCTTGGGCGCCCCTGGCCGCTTGCTGTGCGCTGACAGCCAACTCCGTGACCATGTATCGGGCGGCATTCGGCGTCCCTGTCGGCACCACCGATCCTGTCGGCACGCCGGCGAAGTGCACCCAGGCGGTCGTGCCGCCCTGCCGGATGCCGATGGCGTTGTGGCCCATCTCCAATGCACCGCGATGCAAATAGGCGACGGCGACCCGCTCGGTCGCGCGCTCGGCCCCCGCTATCGCCAGTCTGCGCGACACGCCGACGGCGATGCTCGGGCCAACACCGGCCACCAGATCAGTACCCGTGCCAATGTAGCGCGCCGTTTGCTCCGAGGCGCCCAGCGACTGCGCCGCGGCCGTCGCGCCGCGCTGCGTCAACGTCGATTGCGGCGCGCCGTACCACATGCTGCGAAAGCCGGCCACGACCGTGTCGGCGCCATGCGCGATCAGGATGACGCCGCCGACCTGGGTGACGCCGGTCGGTGCCGCTACGCCACCAGCTCCCAGGGCGATTTCCAGCGCGCCGCCAATCACCTGGATGCCGCCGACCACGCGGCCAGTCCAAGGCGAGCTTGATGAAGTTGGGGTGTCGGGCATGGCCTTTCCTCGGGATCGGAGTGGATGGCTGACGCATCCGACACTGCCATGATCACGTGGATCGCCGGTTTCAATGGCGACAACACTCAGTGAATTCGATGTTCTTCTTGGTGAATTCGATGGTCGTTCTTGCACTCGATTGGAAACAAAGCGATCAAATCACCTTCGTCATCCCCGCCGCCTCGAGCACGGCACGCGGAATCATCAGGCGGGCGCACATCACCGGGCGCGGCGAGGTGCCGACGCGCAGCTCGCCGGTGATGCCCAGCAGCATGTAGGCCTCCTCGCGCGACAGCGTCGTGCGTGACGCCACGAAATCGACCGCGCCGCGCGAGGCGTCCTCGGTCGCCGCCTCGACCGTGGGACCCCAGCCGAGGATCTGGATGGTGTCCTTCTGCTCGATGATCGGCCGGTCGAGCGCGACGTTCTTGTTGAGGCCGATGCGGGCGCGCACGGTGGCGCCGCATTCGACGCCGGTCCCTGAAATGATGCCATCGCTGATCACGGCGTGCGGATCGGCAAAGAACACCTGGGCGCCGGGATGGATCACCGGCAGGTGCACGCGCGAGCCGACGCCGACATCGCGCTGGTCGAAGTCGCCGCCATAGGGGCCGGCGTAGCTCGGCTTGTAGCCGTCGGGCGGCATGGTCGAGATCGTGCCGAGATTTGGATAGAGCGGAATCGGGATGCGATCGGCGAACCACACCTTGCCGTCGCGTACCGGGCAGGAAAGCGCCTTGGGTTCGGCGAACTCCTCCTTCAGCACGCCGAATTGCTTGAGGATCGCGGTAACACCGTCGGGGCCGGGCGTGATCTCCAAGAGGTCGATCGCCACCGCATCGCCCGGCTCGGCGCCATGCACGACGATCGGCCCGGCGATGGGCGTCAGCGGATGGCCCTCGCATTCCGGCGTGAACGGCACCGGCACGGTGCGGACGTCCTCGATCTCCGCCAGGGAGCCCAGCACCTCGATGCGGAACTCCTCGTCGGGCGCCACCTTCATCACCGGCGGCGTGTTGGGATTGATGCTGAACAGATAGGCGTGACGCGGCATGGAGGCCTCCCCTGCCCGAGAATCTATCAGAGCGCCGGGTCGGCGATCCATCGCAGCGAGGCGCCGTGCGGGTCGGTCCAGGCCACCGCCGAGCCGTTGACGGCCATCAGGAAGTCGCCGGCGCTCGGCGGCGCGCCCGCGCCGTCGGCGTGTTCGGGAAAGACACGCGGCGATTCATTCGATATCCAGCACGGGCAGAGCGCGCGCACCGTCTCGGCGAAGCGCCGGCGTCGCGCGCGATCGGCGACGTAGCCGAGCACGGCGGTGTGGAAGACCACCAGGGTCGCGCTCTTTGGCGCCAGCGCGCACAGGCGTGCGAGGTCGTCGCCCAGCAGGTCGCCCCGGTCGATGCGCGGCGTCTGAAGCGAGGCGACCTTCAGCGCGTCGCGCAGCCTGATGGCGCGCTCGGTCTGCTCGGGCCAGACCAGTGTCTCGAGCCAAGCCGCCTGCGCGCGATCGGCGACGTCGATCGGGTTGAGGTCGAGGCCGGCGCGCCAGACGATGAAGGGCAACGCCTCAGGCAACGGCGTGTCAGCGCTCGCTTGGCAGGGAAACATCGGCGCCTCGATCGACAGTGGTCGGGGAGCCAGCGCACGGCGGCCGTAGTTGTAGCCGTAGAAGTCGGGCAGCAGGCAAAGCCCCGCCGAGGCGCCGACCTCGATCAGCGCGATGGGCTGCGGCAGGCGCGCGAGGATCGGCAGCAGCACGGCGCAGCGCGCCGGCTCGTTAGTCTGCGTCGAGCGCGCCAGCATCAGCGCGCCGATCGCATCGGCATGGGCCATCAACGTCGCGCGGAAGCGATCCCAGTCCGGCTGAGCTCCATGCAGATGGCGCACCGCCGCCAGCAGCAGGTTGGGCTGCCGCTTGTCGTCAGGCAGGTTCAGCAGGAAATCGAGCGTCGCGCGATCTTCGGCGATCGCCGTGGTGATGGCCTCGTAGCTCGGCGAGCGGCCACGTGCCTCGTCCTCGGCGAAGCGGCGATAGCGGGCGGCGAGGCGGCCGCGCTCATCATCTTCCATGGTGGCGGCAGCATCGCAGGGTTGGTGTGCGCCGGAAACGGTTTGTCAGCCGGCCAATCGCGCGATTGAATGCCGGTAACGATTCGGGAGGACAAGAATGGCGGGCCAATACGCCACCCTGGTGCGTGACGATCGGGTGCACGGCAGCCTGTATACCGACCCCGGCGTCTTCGCCGAGGAGATGGATCGCATCTTCCGCCGCGGCTGGGTCTTTCTCGGCCACGAGTCGGAGATCGCCACGCCAGGCGATTGGGTGACGCGTCCGATCGGGCTGGAATCGGTGATCCTGGTGCGCGACCGCGAGGGCGTGATCCGCGTGCTGGCCAATCGCTGCGCCCATCGCGGCAACCGGCTGTGCTGGAAGGAGCGCGGCCACGACAGCCGCTTCCAGTGTATCTATCACGGCTGGACCTTCGGCCTCGACGGCAGCTTGCGCGCGGTGTCGCACAAGGCGGGCTTCGACCCCACTCGCGGCGACATGCCGCTCGATCGCGCCGGCCAGGTCGACAGCCATCGCGGCTTCATCTTCGCCAACATGTCGGGCGACGCCGAGCCGCTTTCCGATCATCTCGGTGTCGGCGGGCGCGCGCTGATTGACCGGCTGTGCGATCTGTCGCCCACCGGCAGGATCCATTTCGGCGCCGGCTGGATCGGCCATCGCGTCGAGTCGAACTGGAAGATGTGGCCGGAGAGCGACAGCGACGGCTACCACCTCGACTTCGTGCACGCCTCGATGCTGCGCGCCGTGCCCGACAATTACTACGACGAGACGGTGATCGGCGGCGAATCGAAGAACGTCTCGCGCGCCATCGACCATGGCGGCGGCGTCAACGAGCTCGACCTCCGGCCAAGCTATCGCCGCGAGCTCGCCTGGTTGGGCACGAGCCGCGACAAGGTCGCGTCCTACTGCGCGGCGCTGGAGACGCGGCACGGCAAGGAACGCGCCGAGCGCCTGCTGTGGGACGGCCCGCCGCACGGCTTCATCTTCCCCAATCTGTTCCTCGGCGAAGGCAACGTGGCGCGCGTCGATCCGATCGATGTCGGCGCCGTGCTGCACGTGCATACCGCGCTGCAGCTCGAGGGCGTCGACCCAGCGCTCAATCGCCGCCTGGTGCGCCAATCCGAGGCCGGGCTGGGGCCGGCGAGCTTCATCGTGCCCGATGACGCCATCATCGCCGAGCGCATGCAGCTGGGTTTCCAGGGCCTGAAGCCGCCGCTCAACGGCCACGACAACGGGCCGGGCTGGGTCGATCTCAGCCGCGGCCGCGCGCGCGAGAGCCTGGAAGCCGACGGCACGCGCGTGGGCCATGTCAGCGACGAGACCACCAACCGCTCCTTCTGGCGCCATTACCGCCATGTGATGGAGAGCCGCGCGTGAGTCCCCTGCCCGAATCGCTGCGGCGCGAGATCGAGGACTTCCTCTATCGCGAGGCGCGGCTGGCCGACGAGTCGCGCTACGACGAGTGGGAGGCGCTGGTCGCCGACGACATGCAGTACTGGGTGCCGCGTGGGCGCGCCGACTACGATCCCGCCGATCGGCTGTCCTACATCAACGATAACCGCGCCCGACTGGCCACGCGCATCCGCCAGCTCAAGACCGGGCTGCGCCACGCCCAGACGCCGCCCTCGCCGATGCGGCGCGTGGTGTCGAACATCGAGATCCTCGCCGTCGACCACGATGCCGGCGTCTACACGGTCGGCTCGAACTTCGTGCTCTACGAGCTGGCGGTGCAGGCCGGCACGTCCCTGCGCATCTGGCCTGGCCGCGTCACGCACGGCCTGCGCCGCATCGACGGCGAGCTGCGCATGGCGCGCAAGGTGGTCGAGCTGGTGACCGCCGAGGCGCCGCAATGGAACATGGCGTTCCTGATCTAGGCGCGATCGCTAGAAGCCCGCGATCAAAGCGATCGCCACCACGAACAGGAAACCGAACAGGATCCTGATCGGCCAGTTCAACAGCCGTTCGCCGCCCCGGAACAGGATCCAGGCGACAGTGACGCCCAACATGAGGAGAAGCAGAAGACCAATCGCGTAGCCCGGCACACCCTATCTCCACGCGGCGCGTTCGCACCGCCTAACGCCATCCCGATCGGCACCATCTCGCGATCGGACGTTCTACGCAAGATGCCTGACGACGCTACACGAGCGGCACGTAGTCGTATTCGCCGACGCCCTGCATGATCAGGAAGGTGAGCGAGGTCTGGCCGGCGTTGGTCACCAGATGCGGCCGGCCGGCCACCGCGACGAAGCTCTCGCCCGGCTTCAGCCTTACCTCCTGTTTGGGATCCTGCAGGAATAGCCGCATCTCGCCTTCCAGTACGTAGAACGTGTCGCTGATGTTGCTGTGGTAGTGCCATGGCACCTTCTGCGTCGGCGACAGCCGCAGCTCGGCGATACGGAAGCCCGGGCGCTGCAGATGATAGGCCCGGTGCTCGGCCTCGTAGAGGTGGCTGGCGTCCTTCACCGGCGCGCGCTGGCGGGTCGTGCTCATGACGCAAGTAGGCGCCCCGCGCGTGCCGCCGTCAACGCCGCGCTGGCCGGCTGCCGGCCAGTCGTGATAGGTGCGCCGTACCCAGGGGACGGGTGGCCGAGCGGTTTAAGGCACCGGTCTTGAAAACCGGCGTGGGTGCAAGCTCACCGTGGGTTCGAATCCCACCCCGTCCGCCACTACTCCGCCGCCCGCGCCGATGGGTTGGTGGGGTACGCGGCCGCCGCCAGTCGTCGCGCGTAGACCTCGCGCCACGCGCCCTGGTCGTCGCTGACGAAGTAGCCGCTGCGCGCGCCGCGATAGACGCCGCCGTCCTCGACGCCGGGCGGCAGGGTGCCCGACGTGCTGAGCGCGCGCACCGCCATCAGCAGGCGGCGGCGGGTCCGCGTGATCATCTGGTCGGACGGTCCAAGGTGCTCGCGGGTGTGATCGACGATCGGCCCCATGCTCTCGGTGATCGCCTGGTCCTGCAGATGGATGCCGTCGATGCCGCTGTAGATCGCGTTGCTGCGCTGCGCGCCGCGGTCGATGCCCCAGTCGTTGCGCTCGCTGTCGGCCATGCGCCAGCGTCCGAGCCAGTCGGTGGTGTTGGGCAGGAGCCTGTTGCCGCGGCCCGTGCCGCCGATCGGCGTGCCGTCGCGGTAGGCGGGCTGGGGCAGCGACATCGCCGACGTGGCGCGCTTCCACCAGATGAAGACGTACATCGTGTGATGATCGTCGAGCGGAACCCAGGCGCGGCCATGGGCATGGCTGTCGAACTCGCCGTTCGGCGCCTGCGTCCAGAAGGGAAACAGGAAATTGGCGAAGCGCCAGTAGGTCCGGCCCTGCCCCGCCGACCTGTAGGCGCCGTACTGCGTGCCCCAGGGAACATCGGCGACGCGGTACTGCGGCGCGCGGATATTGACCGTGTGATAGAGCGGCTCGTCCTCGCTCAGCTTGCCGGGATCGACGTGGCCGCCATGCAGGTAGCCGAAATGCGCCGTGTCGATCTCGCCCTCTATCGCCTGCAGGTAGTTGCAATCGCGCTGGACCATGCTGATGTTGATCTCGTCGTCGGGCGCATCGAGGATCTGCAGGCCCGGCAGCGGCGGCGCCTCGGCGCGCGCGCCCATGTACACCCAGACGAGCCCGGCACGCTCGATCGTCCGGTAGGCTGCTGCCTTGACCTTGTGCTTGAAGTCCTGGTCCGGCGGCACGCTCGGCATGTCGACGCACTGACCCGATACGTCGAATTTCCAGCCGTGGTAGAGGCAGCGTATGCCGCCCTCCTCGTTGCGCCCGAGGAACAACGAGGCGCAGCGATGCGGGCAGCGATGGTCCATCACGCCGACCCGGCCCGCGCTGTCGCGAAAGGCGATCAGCTTCTCGCCGAGCAGCATGAGACGCACCGGATCGCCGTCGCGCTCCAGCTCGGACGATTTGAGCGCCGGGATCCAGTATTCGCGCATGAGTTGGCCCATGGGCGTGCCAGGGCCGGTCTGGGTGAGTTCCGCGCCTTCGGCCGAGCTTGTCATCTGCGCCTCCGCGTGCCCACGGAGGATACGCCGGCCACCGGCGCGGTCCAGCCCTCCGATCGCGCCTCAGCCGTGCGGCACCAGCAGCTGGCGCACGGTGGCCACCGCCTGCAGCCGGTCGAAGCCCTCGTTCATCTCGTCGAGCGACACGCGGCGGCTGACCATGCGGTCGACCGGCAGCTTGCCCTGCTGGTAGAGGCCGATGAAGCGCGGGATGTCGCGCACCGGCACGCAGCTGCCCATGTAGCTGCCCTTGATGGTCTTCTCCTCGCTGACCAGGACACTCTGGGCGAAGGAGAACTTGGCGGCGTTGGGCGACAGGCCGGCGCTCACCGTGGTGCCGCCCCAGCGCGTCACCATGTAGGCGGTCTCCATCGCCTTGATCGTGCCGGCGAAGTCGAAGGCGTAGTCGACGCCGCCGCTGGTCAGGTCGTGCACCTGCTGCACGTGGTTGGCCTCGCCGGCATTGACCGTGTGGGTGGCGCCGAGCTGGCGCGCCAGGCCGAGCTTCTCGTCGGAGAGATCGATGGCGATGATGCGCCCCGCGCCCGCCAGCACCGCGCCCAAGAGGCCGCTCAATCCCACGCCGCCCAGCCCGACCACCGCCACCGTACTGCCCGGCTGGATCTGCGCGGTGTTGACCACGGCGCCGACGCCGGTGACCACGGCGCAGCCGAACAGGGCGGCGATGTCGAGCGGCAGGGTGCGGTCGATGACCACGACCGAGCCGCGATCGACCACGGCGTACTCGGCGAAGCACGACACGCCCGACGCATGGCCGATGAACTCGCCGCCACGGCGCAGGCGCTTCTCACCCGACAGCAGCGCGCCCGCGGCGCGCGGCGCCACCGAGCGCTCGCAGATATAGGGCCTGCCCTCCAGGCAGCGCCGGCAGCGGCCGCAGCTGACGTTGAAGGTGAAGCAGATATGGTCGCCGACCTTCACGTCGTGCACGCCGGCGCCGACCTCGACGATCTCGCCCGAGCCCTCGTGGCCCGGCACCATCGGCACCGGCCGCGGCCGATCGCCGTTGATGATCGACAGGTCGGAATGGCACAGCCCGGCGCCGCCCACCTTCACCAGCACCTCGCCCTCGCCCGGCGGATCGAGCTCGATCTCCTCGATGCTGAGCGGCTTGCTCTTGGCGAAAGGCTGCGGCGCGGAACAGGTGGTCAGCACGGCGGCGCGCATCTTCATGGCGTTGTCTCCCGATTGGTCTTGCCGGGCGAGCTTAGAGCGAATCGCGCGCACGCGTCTTCATTGTCGTGGCGAATGCCGCGCCGCGCGCTTTACCCGCGCCCCGCTTCCGTGCCATCGGATACGCATGAGCCTGCGTCACGCCCCCGCCACCCTGCGTAACCGCGATCCGATCCTGGCCGTGCTGCGTCGCGTGTTGCCGCGCGACGGGACGGTGCTGGAGATCGGCTCGGGCAGCGGCGAGCATGCCGCCTACTTCGCCGCCGCGTTGGCGCCGCTGCGCTGGCAACCCACGGACGCCAGCGACGGGGATTTCGCCAGCATCACCGGATGGGCCCGCGAGCATGGCGCGTCGACGGTGGAACCACCGATCGTGCTCGACGCGACCTCCGATGCCTGGCCGGTGAGCCGCGCCGACGCGGCCTTCAGCGCCAACGTCATCCATATCGCACCGTGGCGCGTGACCGAGGGCTTGCTGCGCGGCGCCAGCCGCGCGCTGCCGCCAGGCGCGCCGCTCGTGCTCTATGGCCCGTTCATGCGCGAGGGCGCGCATACCGCCACGTCGAACGCCGCGTTCGACGCCGAGCTGCGTCGGCGCGATCCAAGCTGGGGCATCCGTGACCTCGGTGTCGTTACGGACGTCGCCGCCACGCACGGCCTCGATCTCGACGACATCACCGAAATGCCGGCGAACAACCTGACGGTCGTGTTTAGACGCCGCTGACCGCCACCGCGCGGTTGTCATCCGCAAGCCGTTTGGGCCGCGTCGCTCCAGCGACGCCTCATGAGCGGCACCCCAGGAGCGCCGCTGGAGCGGCGCGGCCCGAAGACCAGTCCTACGCCCGATCCAGCAGCGGCGCGGGCGCGCCGAGCAGCAGCTCGTAGAGCTCGACCCAGCGCTTCTCGTCGGGCGCGGTGAGGATGCCGGCGTTGTCGGGCTGGGTCGGGTGGTAGGGCTTGCCGTCGTGACGGCTGGCCAGCCCGCCGGCCTCGCGCACCATCAAGGTGCCGGCGGCGTGATCCCAGGCGCGGGTGCGGCGATAGAGCGAGAAATGGGCACGGCCGGCGAGGATCTCCAGGTACTCCTTGCCGGCGCAGTTCAGCGAGGTCAGGCCGCCGAAGCGCCGCTTGGCGCCGGCGCGCATGTTCTGCTCGACCTCGCGCTTGATCTTCCAGCCGACGAAGCCGTGCGCCTTGTTCAGTGCCTCGGTCTCCGGCAGCTCGACCCGCACACCGTCGAGCGTCGCGCCGCCGCCTTTGGTGGCGACGGCGATACGGCCGGTCACCGGCTCGTAGATCCAGCCGGCCACGGTCTCGCCGCGTTCGACCAGCGCCACGATCATGGCGAAGCTTTCGTCGCCGCGCGCGAAATTGGCGGTGCCGTCGAGCGGATCGACGATCCACGCCGCCTCGGCTTCGGCGATGTGCGCGATCAGTCCGGCCTCGGCCGCCACCGCTTCCTCGCCGACCACGGGCGCGCCGCGCAGGACGCGCGACAGGCCGGCGGCCAGGCGCCGTTCGGACTCGATATCGGCGACGGTGACCAGATCGCCCGGCCGCTTCTCGCGGATATCGCCGGGCTCCAGACGACGAAAGCGCGACAGCAGTTCCGCCGTCGCGCTTTCCTTCATGAGTTCGGCGACGGTCTCGATATCGGCGTCGCGGAGCATGGTGTCGAACCGTGTCGGCTCAGCCGACCACGCCCATGATGTCGCTTTCCTTGAGGATCACGTAGTCGGTGCCGCCCAGCTTGACCTCGGTGCCCGACCACTTGCCGTACATCACGGTGTCGCCGACCTTCACGTCGAGCGGCTGCAGGCGGCCATCCTCGAGACGCGCGCCTTTGCCGGCGGCGATCACCTTGCCCTGCTGCGGCTTCTCCTGGGCGGTGTCGGGAATGATGATGCCGCCCTTGGTCTTGGTCTCGGCATTGGTCGGCTGGACCAGGACGCGGTCGTGCAAGGGCTTGAGGTTCATTGAATTTTCCCCGGTTGCTGGATGCGGCTTCGGGCGCGGTTTTAGGAACCGGCTCCGCTCACGTCAACCCCGGGGGCGATGGATATGGCTCTCATGAGGCGAAGGCGCGGTAGTCCAAACAACGGATTTCAAGGTCTTGGGGCCGCGTCGCTCCAGCGACGCATCATGAGCGCCGCTGGAGCGGCGCGGCCCGAAGACAGCCAACCCCTCACGTCAAATCACGGCCCAGGCGGTGGGCCAGGCGGGCTTTGGTTTCGGCGTCCATCGCCACGGTGAACACGGCGCGGTCGTCGATCTCGTGCCGGCTGCGCACATCGCCGTGGCGGTAGAGCCAGGCGATGGTGGCACCATCGGTCAGCGGCAGCTCGACCTCGATGGCCGCGTCGGCCGCCGACAGCCGCTCGGCGATCGCTTCCAGGAGCGCGTCGACGCCCTCGCCCGTCACCGCCGAGATGGGAAACACCGAGCGCCGCTCGCGACCCGTCGAGGATACGGTCTCCAGTCGCGCCCGGTCGGCCATCGGCAGCAGGTCGATCTTGTTGAGCGCCTCGATCATGTCGCCCTCGGCGATGCGCTCCTCCAGGCCGAGCTCGCGCAGCACCGACTCGACATCGTGGCGCTGGCGCTCGCTGTCCTCGTGCGCGACATCGCGCACATGCACGATCAAGTCGGCCTCGACGACCTCCTCCAGGGTGGCGCGGAAGGCGGCGACCAGGCTGGTCGGCAAATCGGCGATGAAGCCCACCGTGTCGGACAACACGGCGCGCAGCCCGTTGGGCAGGCGGATCGCGCGCATCGTCGGATCGAGCGTGGCGAACAGCAGGTCCTTGGCGAAGACGTCCGAACCGGCGATGCGGTTGAACAGGGTCGACTTGCCGGCGTTGGTGTAGCCGACCAGCGCCACCGTGGGGATCGCGCCCTTCTTGCGGCCGGCGCGGTGCAGGCCGCGCGTCTGCTTGACCTTCGCGAGGTCGCGCTTGATGTGCAGGATGCGCGCTTCGATCATGCGGCGGTCGAGCTCGAGCTGCGACTCGCCGGGGCCGCCGAGGAAGCCGAAGCCGCCGCGCTGGCGCTCGAGATGGGTCC
>CAYTFW010000067.1:0-30179 GCA_964437145.1 uncultured Rhizobiaceae bacterium | reverse complement strand
CCGGCGGCGGCCAGCGCCGTCATCATGGTCATCATCGTCACCCTGATGGTGGCGGGCATCCTGCGCCTGGTCGACGTGCGCAAGGAACTGGCGCGTTAGGCATGACACGGTCGCCGTCCAAGCCACCCCGTCATCCCGAGCGCAGCGAGGGATCCTGTCGTCGCCCTGGATTCCTCGCTGCGCTCGGGACGACAGCGACCAGGAGGCACCATGCAGCCCGCTGACGCCCGCCGCCCCTGGACCTTCTACGCCTACGCGGCCTTCTTCGCGCTGTTCGTCGTCTTCCTCTACGGGCCGATGACGGTGATCTACATCCTGTCGTTCCAGGGCCCCAGCGGCGGCATGACGTTTCCGATGAACGGCGTGTCGCTGCACTGGTTCGACGCGCTGTTCTCGCAGAAGCGGGTCGGCGACATCGCCGGCTCGTTCACGCGCTCGATCGGGCTCGCCGCCATCGTCGCCGTCATCACCGTCGTGCTGTCGGTGGTCGCGGGGCTCGGCTTCCGCCGGCGTTTCCGCGGCTCGGCCACCGCCTTCTATCTGGTGATCGCCAGCCTGATCATGCCGGGCCTGTTCGTCGGCCTGGGCATCGCGCTGACCTTCCGCCTGCTCGGGCTGCAAACCAACTGGCTCACCTCGGGGCTGGGCGCGCAGCTCACCTGGACGCTGCCCTTCGGCCTGCTGATCATGTTCGCCGTGCTGGGCCGCTTCAACCGGTCCTACGAGGAGGCCGCGACCGACCTTGGTGCGACCAACTGGCAGCGGCTGAAGGAGGTGACGATCCCGATGCTGCTGCCCGGCATCATCGGCGTCGCGCTGTTTGGATTCACGCTGTCGTACGACGAGATCGCCCGCACATCGATCACCGCTGGCAGCAAGAACACTCTACCGCTCGAAATTTGGGCGATGACGACCAACGTCACCTCGCCGGCGCTCTACGCCGTCGGCGCCGTCACCACGATTGTGTCGTTCATCGTCATCGTCGTCGCCCTGACCTCGATCGCGGCGATTCAGCGCCGGCGGGCGCGTGGCGCCCGCCAGGCCACCATGACAGCGGCGGAGTAGTTTCATGGCGGAGTCCGATCGCAGCGGCGAAGTGGAGGTCGTTGGCGTCACCAAGCGCTTCGGCGAGACCACGGCGATCCGCGACCTGAGCCTGACGATCCCGCACGGCTCCTATTGCTGCCTGCTGGGGCCCAGCGGCTGCGGCAAGACCACCATCCTGCGCATGATCGCGGGCCACGAGACGCCGACGTCGGGCGACGTTCGGATCGGCGGCGAGTCGGTGATCGGGCTGCCGCAGATCCGGCGCGGCACGGCGATGATGTTCCAGAGCTACGCCTTGTTCCCGCACCGCAGTGTGCTCGACAACGTGGCCTTCGCGCTGAAGATGCGCGGTGTCAGCCAGTCGGAACGCCACGCCAAGGCGCGCGAGCTGCTGACGAAAGTACAGCTCGAGACCTTCGCCGACCGGCTGCCGGCACAGCTCTCCGGCGGCCAGCAGCAGCGCGTCGCCCTGGCCCGCGCGCTGATCACCAATCCGCGCGTGCTGTTGCTCGACGAGCCGCTGTCGGCGCTCGACGAGTATCTGCGCCTGCGCATGCGCGGCGAGTTGCGCCGCGTGCAGAAGGAGCTCGGCATCACCTTCGTGCACGTCACCCACACCCAGCTCGAGGCGATCGCGGTGGCCGACACGGTCGTGGTGATGGCGCAGGGCCGTATCGAGCAGGCGGCCAGTGCGCGGGACATCTTCGTGGCACCACGCAACGCCTATGTCGCCCGCTTCGTCGGTGGGCAGAATGTGCTCAGTGGCACGGTCGAGAGCGTGCTGAACGGCACCGCCGCCGTCATCGCGGAGAGCGGCGCACGTTTCGCTTTCCCGGTCGGCGACATACGGCCAGCGCGGGGCGCCAAGCTCTGGGGCTCGATCCGTCGCGATCGGATCACCATCGAGAAGGTCCCGACGGGCGCCAAGCCGGCGGTCGGCCTCAACGCGGTTCTGAGCGAGGTGCATACCCTCGAGAACCAGGGCTCCTACGTGAAAGTCACGCTCGAGTCGGGCGATGGCGAGGAGTTCGTCGCCAATATCCTCGACGAGCAGTTCTTCGCCGATCCGATCGACATAGGCGACCGCGTGATCGCGCGCTGGTCGGCGTCCGAGGTCAAGCTACTGGACGACGGCGCCGGCGCGCGCGAGGCGCAGCCGACTCTCGCCGCCGCAGGCTGAAGGCCGTCAGGCGACGGCCTTCAGCTTCTCCTGGCGGGACTTCATCAGCGGCTGAATGCGCTGGCCGAACTGCTCCAGGCCGATCAGGAAGTCGTCGAAGGTCAACATGATGCCCTTGGTCGCGACGACCGTGGCGCATTCGTCGAGCATGCGCGCCACGGAGGCGTAGGAGCCGACCAGTGTGCCCATGTTGAAGTTGATGGCTCCTTCGGGCGCGGAGATGGCCTTCGCGGTCCCACCGTCCGGCGCGTTCGGATCGGCATTGGCCTGGCCCGACATCCACGACAGGGCGCCCATGTCGGCGCCCTCGTTGTAGTGCCGCCACTTGGCCATGGCGGCTTCGTCGGTCTCGTCGGCGATCACCATCATCAGCACGTAGTTGCCGACGTCGCGGCCGGTCTTGGCCGCCGCCTGCGCCATCGCTTCGTTCAGCGGCGCGTGCGCCGTCGGCGTGTTCACGCCCTTGCCCAGCGTGAAGTTGAAGTTGCAGTAGGTGGCACCGAACTCCATGCCGCGCGGGCTTTGGCCGGCGCAGACAATCTTCATATCGGCCTGCGGGCGCGGGCTGAGCTTGCAGTCCGTCATCTGGAAGTAGGTGCCCTTGAAGTCGGAGCTGCCTTTCTCCCAGAGGTCGCGCAGCACCGTGACGTACTCCGTGCTGTAGTCGTAGCGGACGCCGAAGTACTTCTCGCCCGGCCACAGCCCCATCTGCTCGTACTCGTCCTTTGCCCATCCCGAGACGATGTTGATGCCGAAGCGGCCGCCGGAGATCGAATCGATCGTCGAGGCCATGCGCGCGACGATCGCCGGCGGGATGGTCAGCACCGCGACCGAGGCATAGAGCTGGATGCGGGTGGTCACCGCGGCGAGCCCGGCCATGAGCGTGAAGGATTCGAGATTGTGATCCCAGAATTCGCTCTTGCCGCCGAATCCGCGCAACTTGATCATCGACAGGGCGAAATCCAGGCCGTAGCGCTCGGCTTTCTGGACGATCTGCTTGTTCAGCTCGAAGGTCGGCATGTATTGCGGCGACGCCGTCGAGATCAACCAGCCATTGTTGCCGATCGGAATGAACACGCCGATATCCATGGGGGCCTCCATCGAACGCGAGACGAGCGTTTGATGGAAACCAGAGCAAGCGACGTGCCAGCGCCGCGACGCCCTGCTCCCGGGGAAGCGATAGGGGCGGGTTGTCAGCCGAAGCGGCTGAGCGAATAGGGCGACACCGACAGGCTGGTCTCGCGACCGGCCAGCATCTCGGTCGTCAGCCGTGACAGCACCGGCGCCAGCGTGTAGCCGTTCGAGCTGACGCAATTGTAGAAGCCCGGCAGGCCCGGCACCTCGCCCAGGATCGGCGCACGGTCGATGTTGACGTTCATGCCGGCCCAGATGCGGATGGCGTGCAGGTCGGCCAAAGCGGGCACGGCGCGGCTGGCGATCCACAGATTGCCTTCGACGCTGTCGCGCAGGGCGCGCGACAGCTTCTGCCGCTCGTCGAGGCCCGCCGTCCAGCCGCCACCGATCATGAAGGCGCCGGACGCCATCTGCTTCAAGGTGAGGTGTCGGCCGGCATAGGCGACGAGGCGCGTCAGGGTGGGCGCGGTCGGCTCGGTGACGACCATCTGCAGCGGCGCGCCGCGCACCGGGATCGTGACTCCGGCCATGGCGGCGATCTGCGCCGCCCACGGTCCGGCGGCGTTGACGATGCGGCTGGCGCGAATCACGCCGCGGCTGGTGGCGACACGCCAGCCGGATCCGTCGCGCTCGATCGCCTGCACGGAGCTGCCGCGCCGGAAGCGCGCGCCCAGCGCCTTGGCGCGCGCGACGACGGCGTAGGTGGCTTTCAGCGGATTGATCTTGCCCTCGCCCGGACACCATTCGGCGGCGATGGCGGCCTCGCCGATACAGGGCTCGAGCGCGCGCAGCTCGTTGGCGCCGATCAGCTCGGCCTCGACGCCGCGGCTTTTCTCGAGCGCGATCTTGCCCTTGAGGAACTCGATGTCGCGCGCGCTCTCCGCCAGCATCAGCCCGCCGCAGACCTTGACCTCGAGATCCTGGCCGGTGTCGCGCTCGATCTCCTGCCACAGGGCCACCGACGCCGGCCCCAGCGGCAGCGTGTCGGCGGCGCGGTTATCAGGCGGTTCGCCCAGGGCGAAATCGAAGGCCAGGAGCTGCACGTGCAGCGAGCCGGCGTTGGCGCCCGAGGCTTGCAGGTTCACCTCGTCGCGCTCGACCACCATGGTCTCGATACCCTCGCGCGCCAGCCAATAGGCGAGGCACGACCCAGCGACGCCGCCCCCGATCACCAGGGTGTCGACACGCACCTCGGGCAACGCCGCGGTGTCGCGCGCGCGCGCCATGTCGGGCGGGATGAAATCCTTGTGGCCCGTCCATTCCGGTCGCTCGACGGTCAGCAGCCGGATCGGTACCGGCTTGGCCGGCGGACGCGGCGCGAACAGACCGAACTCGCCCACCGGATCGCTGTTACAGAGCCGCGCGACGGTGCTGGCGCAGTAGCGGCCCTGGCAGCGGCCCATGCCGACGCGGCAGGCGCGCTTCAGCGACGCCGGCGAGTCGTGGCCCTCGGCGATCAGGCCGCGCAATGTGCCGGCCGTCACCTCCTCACATCGGCACACGACGGCCGCGTCGTCGATCGTCGCCGGATCGAAGGGCGGCGCGGCGAACAGCGTCCACAGCGCGGACTGAAAGCGCGCCGCGCGGCGCAGCGTCTTCTCCGCTCCGGTGACATCGGGCACGGCGAGCCCGAGATCGCGGCAGATCGCGGCGGCGGCCAGCTCGCCCTGCGCTTGCGCCGCCTGCGCGCCGCCAAACCGCGCCCCATCGCCGATCGCGAACACCTCGGCCACGCTGGTGCGGCCCGCCTCGTCGACGATCGTCTCCATCGAGCCGGCGCCGCGCGCCACGAAGCGATGGGCGCAGCCCAACGCGCGCGCCAGTTCCGACGACGACGCGAAGCCATCGTTCAGCGCCACGACATCAGCGTCGATGGTACCGCGCGTGGTCTCCACGCCGCGCACGCGATCCTCGCCGAGCACGCGCACGACGCGCTCTCCCCAGCGCAGGCGCGCGCCCAGCTTGCGCATCATCCGTGCGCCATCCCACATCAGCGACGGCTGCGCCGCCGCGGCGGCGAGCATGTCGCCGAGACGTGCGCCACCAGGCTTGGTCGCGGCTTCAATCACCGCCACGACGTTGGCGCCGCCTTCGAGCAATTCGACGGCGGTCTGCAGGCAGAGCGGGCCGTTGCCCGCAATGACGATGCGATCGCCGGGTGACACGCGATAGGAGCGCACCAGCGTTTGCAAGCCGCCCACCGTCATGGCGCCCGGCAAGGTCCAGCCCGGCACCGGCCGGACCTGCTCGTAGGCGCCGGTGGCCAGCACGAGGCGCTTGGGACGGAAGGTCGTGGCGCGATCGCCGACGATCGCGGCCACCTCGGTCGGCGAGAACGCGGCCCACACCGTGGTCTCACCCAGAAGCGTCGCACCGGCCGCACGCGCGGCGTCGCGCAGCGCCTCGCCCTCCTGGAACTGGCGATCGAGCGCCGACATATCGGCGCGGTGCGAGGACGCCAGGGGCTTGAAGTATTGGCCACCAGGATGCAGCCGTTCGTCGGCCACGATCACCTTGGCACCGGCGAGCGCCAACCGACGCGCGGCCGACAGACCGGCTGGACCGGCGCCGACCACCAGCACGTCGCAGCTCTCCTCGACCGGATCGGGACGGTCCAGCGTCGCGCCGACGCCCACCGGCGACGACGCGACCGCCATGCCGGGCACCACCTTCGTGAGGCAAGCGCGCTGGTTCGGCTTGCCGTCGATCGTGACCAGGCAGTCAAAGCACACGCCCATGCCGCAGAAGGGGCCGCGCGGCGCGCCCGAACGCGCCTGTCGCACGGCGACGATCCCGGCGGCCGCCAGCGCCGCCGCGACCGTTTCACCCGGCAGCGCCTGGATCTCGCGGCCGTCGAAAACGATGTGCGTGGGCTCGGCGGGCCGCAGATCGCGATGTGTCAGGCGCATGCGAAAAGGCTACAATGTTCGTGGAGGTCCGGCATGAAGAAGTTTCGCGGCACCTATACCGTGCTGATCACGCCGTTCACGGCGGACGGCAAGAGCGTCGACGTGCCGGCGCTGAAGCGGCTGGTCGATTTCCAGATCGCCGAAGGCATCCACGGGCTGATCCCGCTGGGCAGCACCGGCGAGTTCCTGAGCGTGACGCCGGACGAGCGCCGCCAGATCGTCGAGACGGTGGTCAAGCAGACGGCCGGCCGGGTGCCTGTGCTGATCGGCACCGGCGCGGAATGGACCGACGAGGTCGTGCGCACCAGCCGCGAGGCGGAGTCGATGGGCGCCGACGGCGTGATGATCATCCCGCCCTTCTACAGCGTGCCGACCGACGACGAGCTCTACACGCACTACAAGAAGGTCGCCGACGCGATCTCGATTCCGATCATGGTCTACAACAATCCGGCGACGGCGAATGTCGACATGCTGCCGGAGCTGATCGCGCGCATCGCGCAGATCCCCAACTGCTCGTACGTCAAGGAATCGACGCTCGATCCGACGCGCGTGCGCGACATCATCCGGCTCGCCGGCGACAAGATGACGGTGTTCGCCGGCGTCCTGGGCTACGAATCGTTCTGGCTGGGCGCCGAGGGCTGGGTCGCGGTGTGCTCCAACGTCATCCCGCGCTGGTCGGCCGAGCTGTTCAATTTGGTCGCCGACAAGCGCGACATGGACGCGGCCCTGGCGCTCTACATGAAGATGACGCCGCTGCTGTGGTGGGTTGGCGGGCCGCGCTACGTGTCGGGCACCAAGGCCGCCTTCGAGATGCTGGGCATGCCGATGGGCCCGCCGCGCGCGCCACGCCTGCCGCTGCCCGAAGCGCAGCGCCCGGCGCTGCGCGAGGTGCTGCGGCAGATGGGCCTGCTGGGCGACGCGAAGCTCAGGGCGAGCGCCTGATCAGCGATCGTCGCGCGCCAGCTGCTTGTCGACGACGGCGCCGTAGGCCTTGCCGTAATGCGCCTCGATGCGACGTTGCACGAAATCCCAGCACGTGGTCATGACGAGATAGAGGATGGCCACGACCATGAAGACTTCGAGAACCTGGAACTTCTGCTGCATCAGGATCTGGCCGCGCCGCAGCACCTCCTCCATGGAGATCACCGAAGCGATGGACGTGGTCTTCAAAAGGCCGTTCACCGAATTACCCAGCGGCGGGATGATGACCCGTAGCGCCTGCGGCAAGATGATCTGACGAAAGATCTGGAACGGCTTCAGCCCCAGCGCGCGCGCCGCTTCGGTCTGGCCCTTGGGCACCGAGAGGATGCCGCCGCGCAGGATCTCGGAGAGATACGCCGCCTCATTAAGCGCCAACCCGAGGAGCGCCGATTCGAGCACCGTGAAGCGCACCAGGCCGAGCTGCGGCAGGCCGGTGTAGATGATGATGAGCTGCACCAGGAGCGGCGTGCCGCGGAACATCCAGACATAGGCCTGGGCCGCCCGCGACAGCGCCTTGTGCTTGGACAGTCGCATCGTCGCCAGCACGAGGCCGATGATGCCGCCGAAGACGAGCGTGTTGATCGTCAACCCGATCGTCCACAGCGCGCCTTCGAGAAGGTAGAGGTTGGTGAAATAGCCCCAGAAACCTTCCCAGTTCCAAACCTTCATCTGTACCGACAATCGCTGGAGGGTGATTCACCACTGTCACCCCGAGCGTAGCGAGGGGTCTCTGAGGCCGCGGAAAAGATCCCTCGCTGCGCTCGGGATGACGGCTGCGTACTAGGCCGGGCCGGGGCCACTGATCGCGAACGGCGCATCGACCTTCAGCACGCCGTACTGGTCGAGCAGCTTGTCGTAGAAGCCGTCCTTCTTCGCCTCGTTCAGCGCGTCGACGATGGCCAGCGCCAGCGGCTTGTTGGCGAAGGCGAAGCAGGCCGTTTGCGGGAACACGCCGCTGATGGCGCGGGTGAAGTCGCCGCGGTTCTGCATGAACATCGCCGTGGCATCGATGCTGGTCGCCGCGTCGGCCTGGCCGGCGCGCAGCGCCTGGAAGGCTTCAGCGAAATTGTTGAAGGTCAAGACGCTCACCGCCTTGAGGCCCTTCTTGACCAGCATGTCGGACACTTCGCGGGTGCGTCGCTCCTCGATGCCGCCCAGCTCGACCGAAATGCGCCGGCCGGCGAGATCGTCGACCGTCTTCAGCCCGAGCGGATTGCCGCGCGCCGACAAGAAGCTGATCGCGGCCTGCTCGTAGGGCACCATGTACATCAGCTTCGAGCGATCCTCGGTGAAGAAGATGCCGGTGTTGATCATGTCCCATCGCTTGGCGGCGAGGCCGGGAATCATGGTCGCGAACTCGGTGCGGATGTATTCCGGCGCCAGGCCGAGCCGCTTGCACAGATCGTTGGCCAGCTCGACCCGCATGCCCTGGAGCTGGCCCTTGTCGTCGACGAACTGAAGCGGCGGCAGCGTCGGATTGATCGACATCACCACGGCGCCGGCCTTGATGATGTTGGGCGGCGCGAGCTTGGGCTGCGCCTGCGCGATGCCCGGCAGGCCGGCCGCGACCGCGACGGCCGAGCCGGTTTTGAGAAGTGTGCGTCGATTAAGATTGCCCATGGTCCCTGCCCCCTGTTGTTCCCTTGATTCGATGCAATTTTGGGGCCGAATGGCCGGCCGCGCTAGGCATTCCCGCACCATCCGGCGATGATCGCGGCCGCCACTTTCACGGCCCGCCGATAGTCCTCGACATCGACCCACTCGTCATGGTGGCCGTTCTGCGTCAGATCGCCACCCAGCGGCCCCAGCCCGACCGTCGGAATGCCGGCCTGGACGATGGGGTTGCGAATGTCACTGGCGGTGTGCAGCGGATTGACCTGCGGCGGCTGGCCGGTGACGTCGAGGATGGCGCCGGCGACGAGGCGATAGAGCGGATGGTCGAGCGGAACCTCGGCACCGGACATGCCGGACACCCACTCGACGCGCGCGCATCCCTGAAGCGCGCCCTCGACGGCCGCCTGCACCGCGCGCAGGTCCTCGCCCGGCAATACCGATAGGGCCCCTTCCATGACGCCCCGCGGTGCGACCCGGGTGTGAACGCCGGGCGCGCCAAGTGCCACGTGAGAGATCAGCAGATTGGCCGAACGCCCGATCGCGTCTTCGAGCAACGGATGGCGGTGGCTGACGGCGCGCCGGTCGGCCAGTTCCCGCAATCGCCGATGGGCCTCCCACAGCGTGTCCGCCGGGTTGACCGAGCGATGGGCGAACGCCAGGTGACTGATCTCGTTGGTCCGCGGCGGCGTCCCATCGGTGGTGATGCGAAAGTTGAGCTGCCCCAGGCAGAAGGCCTTGATCTCGCGCATGCCGACGCCGGACTCGGCGGGATGGAGATAGACCGCGGCTCCGGCCTTCAGCCCGCCATGCAGCAGCGCCGACACGCCGCGCGCATGACGTTTGCTGGGCGTGCTGGCGAGAATCACGTCGCCCGCCGGCGCCTGCCCGGCGGCGAGCGCGGCGCGCAGGCCTTCCACCATGATCGCGACGCCCGACAGATCGTCGGCGACTCCCCAGCCATGGACGCGGCCGTTGTCGACGACGCCACCGAACGGATCGCGTCGCCACCGCTCGGTCCCGGCCACCGGTTCGCCATCGGGGTGGGCGAAGAAGATGACGCTGCGGCCTTTTCCTTTGCCCTTGAAGGTCGCGACGACGCTCGCCCGCTCAGCGGCGTCGATCGCCTGCGCGCTCGCGAACTCGCCCACCATCGGCACGTCGCTCGGCTTGTAGCGCACGGTCTCGACCGAGCAGCCCAGCGCCCGCGCGGCGTCGGCGACGCATCGCTGCACGGCCGCTTCGCCATCGCGCTGCGCGCGGATCAGTTGCTGGAGGAAGGCCACCGGGTCGCTCATCAGACCGCCACCCGCGAAAGCCGGCGCCGCAACAGGCGCATCAGGCTGAAGGTCGTATAGTCGACCGGATCGCCATCGGGCGATACCTCGCGGCCGCCCAGCCGCACCGTGGCGTTGCCAGGCCCGGCATAGATATCGAGCTCATGCGCAGTGTGGCGCACGGCGGGATCGGCGACCAGCTCGGCCTCGGTGCGATCGAGACCCAGACCGGCCAGCGCCACGCCGACCGAGGTATTTAGATTGTGGGGGAAGTGCTTCGCCACCTCGCGAACGCTACCCCTGAGGAAGACGCCGCGCTCCCGGATCGCGTCGAGATCCGCGAGGCCCGCCGCCGGTGTCCGCTTCCACATCGTCACCGACTTGGTCTGGCGATAGACGACGCGCTCGAGCCCTTCCTCACGCGCGCTCGCCAACAGGTCGAGCGACGCCATCGCCCCCGGCGCTATCTCCAATCGGCCCGGACCGGTGCATGCGGCATCTGTCAGCCGGCGTTCGACTTCGCGATCGGTCATCGCCGTCAACGATAGCGGTATGACATCGACGCCCGCGGCCAACAGCTTCGGCCCAAGCTCGATCAGGGCCGCAGCCGACGCGCTCTCGACTGCGACGCTGGGCCGGCGCGCGACAAAAGAGTCTAGCGTCGTGCAAACCTTGTCGGCACCGACCAGTGCCGCAGCCTCGGCGACCCGCGACGGACGCACGAGCACCGCCACCAGCGGTGGCGCGTCGGTCGAGCCGGCCAGCCGCGTCGCCAGTCGACCTCCGAGATGTCCGAGACCAATGATGCCGTATCCGCTCATCACAGGAAGCGTCGCGGCCGAATACCGGCGTGGAACCAGCTGATCAGCGAGTAGATGTCGTAGATCGGCACGTCGAGCGCCTCGCGCAACGCCGCCGCATAGGGCGGCATGTTGGTGCATTCCAGGACGATGGCGCCGATGTCGGGATGCGACTGCATCAACGCGCGTCCCGCCTCGAGGATGTCCTGCTCGGCCCGCGCGACATCCATGTCTTCCTTCTCGCCCAGGATCAGGGTGCGAAAGAATTCGCGCCCGCGCTCGGTGCCGACGAACGGTGTGTCGAGCGGCACGCCGGCCGCCTCCATGTGCTTCGGTGTCAGCGACGAGCCGCTGACGGTAATGACGCCGACCCGCTTGCCCGGCGGCAGAGTCGCCTGCACCCATGGCACCTGGATCAGCGAGCTGGTGGCGACCGGCACGCGCACATGCGCCGAAAGCTCGCGCTGGAACAGCGACAGGAAGCCGCAATTGGTGGTGATCGCCTCGGCGCCCAGCGACACCAGCTCGGCCGCGGCGTCGAGGAAGTCCTGAAGCAGCCCTTCGGCGCCCTTCAGCACCACCTTCTCCGGGCTGGCGCCCTTCACCACCTTGTAGAGCACCGGAAACGGCCAGGTCGTGGCGTTGCCCATGTCGCCGGGGATGCGGGGAAAGCGCGCCTGCAGCATCAGGATGCCCAGGGGTGCGCCGTAAACGGCCTTGCCGCCGCGCGCGATCGTCATGGCGTGGGACTCCGGCGCTCGGCCATGCTGCTATGAAAGCGCGACAGGAAGGACACGGTACGCGGGTTGGTGGGTCGCAGCAGGATGTCCTCGGCCGCGCCCTGCTCGACCACCTGACCTGCGTCCATGACGACGACGTGATCGGCGACGTCGCGCGCGAAGTTCATCTCGTGCGTCACCACGATCATGGTCGTGCCCTCGGCGGCGAGCTGCTTCATGACATCGAGCACCTCGCCGACCAGCTCGGGATCGAGCGCCGAGGTCACCTCGTCGAACAGCATGAGCTGCGGTTCCATCGCCATGGCGCGGGCGATGGCGACGCGTTGCTGCTGGCCACCCGACATCTCGCGCGGGAAGCGCTCGGTGAAGGCGCCAAGGCCGACCTTGGTCAGCAGGTCGCGCGCGATCTTCTCGGCGTCGGCCGCCGCCATCTTCTTCACGATCACCGGACCCGACATGACATTGCGCAGCGCCGTCATGTGCGGAAACAGGTCGAATTGCTGGAACACCATGCCGATATGCGCGCGGAAGCGCGCCAGGTCGCGGCCGCGCGGCATGGTGTGGCCCTTGCCGAAATCGATACCGCGCTCGCCAATCTGCAAGGTTCCGGCCGAGGGCTCCTCGAGCAGGTTGATGCAGCGCAGGAAGGTCGACTTGCCGCAGCCCGAAGGGCCGATGATCACCACCACCTGACCGCGCCGCACCTCGAGCGACACGCCACGCACCGCCTCGACCGCGCCGTAGCTCTTGCGCAGGCCTTCAACGCGTACCATCACATCACTGGTCAGCGCGCTATTGGTCAACTCGGGCCTCCAGCCGGGCCGCCCACAGGGTCAGCGGATAGAGGATGACGAAGTAAGCGATCGCCACCGAGGTGTAGACTTCGAGCGGCCGGAAGGTGTCGGAGACGATGATCGAGCCGGTGTACATCAGGTCGGGGATCGCCACGACGTAGAGCAGCGACGTGTTCTTGAGCTGCATGATCGACTGGTTGACGAAGGGCGGCACCATGCGCTTGGTCGCTTGCGGCAGGATGATGTGCCGCATCATCTCGGTGGCGGTCATGCCCAGCGCCCGCGAGGCCTGCCACTGCCCCTTGTCGATCGAGATGATGCCGCCGCGCACGATCTCGGTGGAGAACGCGCCCATGTAGAGCGTCAACCCGATGCCGGCGGCGAACCAGGCCGGCAGCTCGACCTGCAGCACGATCGGCAGCGCGAAGTAGAACCAGACGATCTGCACCAAGAGCGGCGTGCAGCGGAACAGCTCGACGTAGAAGTGGATCGGCAGTGTCACCCATCTGCGGCGATAGAGCAGCAGCATGCCGCAGACCACGCCGATAAGCAGGCCGGCCACCACCGTGCCCACCGAGTAGGCCATGGTGACGCCCAGACCCTTCACCCAGAAATGGGCGTAGTTGACGACGAGGCTGAAGTCCCACTTGTACGGCATCGGCCCTCAGAAGCGGTCGGGCCGGAACGGCGCGAGGTCGACGGTGGTCGGCTTGCCGGTGGCCAGTTCGGCGACGAGCTTGCCGGTGATGCCGGCCATGGTCAGGCCGAGATGGTCGTGGCCAAAGGCGAAGAGCACGTTGTTGTGGCGCGGCGAGCGGCCGATCACCGGCTTCGAGTCGGGATGCGACGGGCGCGGCCCCATCCACTTCGACGCCGGCTCGCCGTTGAGGCCGGGCAGCAACTGCTTGGCGTGCCGCATCACCATGTCGGCGTTGCGCATGTCGGGCGCCGCGTCGGGCGCGGCGAACTCCGCCACGCCGCTGGCGCGAATGCCGTCATGCATGTCGGCCAGCGAGATGCTGCGGTCGACCGAGGTGATGGCGCGGCGCAGACCGAAGCCTGGGTTGGCGAACATCACATGATAGCCGCGCTCCGCTTCCAGCGGCACATAGGTGCCGACCTGCTTCGCCAGCGTCCGCGACCAGACGCCGGCGGCGATCACCACCTGCTCGACGTCGACCGTGCCCGCACTGGTGACAATCTTCGTCGGGCCGGACGCGCCGATCTCGAAGCCCCTCACCTCGGCCTGCGTGATCTCGCCACCGCGGCGCACGAAATGCTGGGCGAGCGCGCTGCAAAGTCGGAACGGATCGATGGTGCGATGCACGTCGGGCAGCGATACCGCCTTGACCACCGTCTTCGCCAGCGCCGGCTCGATCTGGCGCGCCTCGTTGCCGTCGAGGATGTCCATATGCACGCCGTGGCGGCGGCGGATGTCGAGCGCGTAAGCCGCGCCTTCGAAGGCGGCCTCGCTCTCGAAGACCATCAGCAGACCGTCATCCTTCACCCATTGCTCGGCGCCGGCGTCCTCGATCAGCGGCGCGTAGCCGTCATGGACGTGCACCAGCAGCGAATTGCGCGCCGCCGCGATCTCCTCGACGCGGGCGCGGCGCGAATTGGCGATCGAGCTCAGGAACCAGGGCAGCGCCCTCGGAACGTGGCCCCAGCGCAGCTTCAGCGGCGACTCGCTGTCGAGCAGCATCTTGGGCACCTTCTTCAGGATGCCCGGCATGGAGAACGGCACGCACGAGGCGATGCCGAAGCTGCCCGCGTTGCCGAAGGAGGCGCCACGGCCCGGCTCGCCCTTCTCGACGAGCCGGACCTTGAAGCCCTCGCGTTGCAGGTGCAGCGCGCAACAGACGCCGACCAGGCCGGCGCCTATCACGGTGAACGACTGGCCCATCAGTTCGGCGAGAACGAGACGGTCGGCGGGATCTCGTCGATGCCCAGGGTCTTGAGCGACTCCTTCATGCGCCGTTCGTTATGGCCCAGCAGGATGTTCCACTCCGCCCAGCGGTTGAGGAATTTCTGCCAGCGCTGATCATCCTCGTTGCGCAGGCCGATATAGCCCGGCAGCGCCACGCGCGGCGTCGGATTGACGAAGTCACCGAGCCCCGGGTTCTTGGTCTTCATCACCATGCTGGCCAGCACCGTGGTGGTGAAGGCGTCGGCGCGGCCCGAGGACACGGCGAGCGCCACCTCGGAGATGTTCTTGAACTCCACGCGCGTGGCCTTGGGCGCCATCTTGCGCAGCAGCAGCTCGTCCGACGTACCGGTCATCACCGCGACCTTCACGCCCTCCTTGTTGTAGTCGGCCCAGACTTTGCCGTTGAATTTCGGGTTGTTCACCGTGACCCACTCGATCCAGTAGATCGGGCCGGCGAAGTCGATCGCCGTGGCGCGGATCGGCGTGGCCTGGAGGCCGAAATTCATATCGACCTTGCCGGCCTGCAGCGACAGCACGGCCTCGCCGAAGCCGCCGACCTCGACCGGCACGAACTTGACCTTGAGCTCATTGGCGATGTCCTTGCCCATCTCGACCAGGGCGCCGACCCACTCGCCGCTCGTCTTGTCGCGCAGGAAGTAGGGCGGAAACTCGAAGACGCCCATACGGACCTGGCCGGTGCGCTTGATCAGATCCCAGGTCGACTCAGGCTTCTGCTGCGCCTCTGCGGGCGAGGCGATGGCGAAGGCCGCGATGGCGGCGGTCGCGAACGCGATACTACGACGACGGATCCCCATGATGTTCTCCTCATCGACGCGATGGCTCGTCTTGCTGCGACCGGTCTTCGCCGGTCTCTGTGCGGAGCGCCTGAGGAGGTAGAACGCGATCCGACTCTAGGTGTCGCGCTTCGCCCTCGTCAAGCGATCGCCACGGGCGAAGGCTGAATGTGCGCCGATCCTCATGTCCGCGTCGCCACCGCGTAGTGCTTCACGCGCGCCTCGTCGACCTTGACGCCCAGGCCAGGCGTGCGCGGCACGATCACGCGGCCGTTCTCGATCGGGAAAGGCTCGGCCAGCAGGTCGCGCTCGAGAAAATACTTGGCCTGATAGAACTCGCAGCCCAGCGAGATGTTCGGCGTCGCCGCGATCATGTGCGTGCCGGCGAGATGGGCGATGCCGGTCTCGAACATGTCGCCGCCATAGCAGGCGATGCCGGCAGCCTCGCAGATCGCCGCCACCTTGCGGCCGGCCATCATGCCGCCGTGCTTCATGATCTTGATGCTGACCAGGTCTGCCATGCGGTTGGCGGCGACCAGCAACGCGTCAGTGGTCGTGAACACGCTCTCGTCGGCCAGCACCGGCGTGTCGAGCGCGCGCGTGATCTCGGCCAGCGCGGCGCGATGATGACCCGGCACCGGCTGCTCGATGAAGGTCGGCTTGAAGGCCTCGACATCGCGCAGCTGGCGGATCGCCTCGTGCGTGTCCATGCCCTGGTTGTAGTCGATGCGCAGCTCGGCGTCGGCCGGCAGCTCCTTGCGAAAGCGCTCCATGCGCTTGAGGTCGGCGGCGTGGCCGGCAAAACCGGTCTTCATCTTGAACAGCCGCAGCCCCTCGCCATAGAGCCGCTGCACCATCTCCATGTCGCGATCGAAATCCGGATCAGCGACCGAGAAGGATAGCGGAATGTCGTCGCGGCACCGGCCGCCCAGCAGCTCGGCCACCGGCAGACCCGAGGCCTGGCCGAAAATGTCGAACAGCGCCATCTCCATCGCCGCCTTGGCCTCGGGATGGCCGACCACCGCGTGGTCGGCGGCGGCCATCAGCGCCTCGATGCGATGCGGGTCGGCGCCGATCAGTACCGGCCGCAGATAGACGTCGAGCGCGGCGGCGTTGGCCTCGATGGTGCCGGTGAACACCGCCCAGGGCGCGGCGTCGCCCCAGCCGGTGATGCCGGCATCGGTCTCCAGCTTGAGGATGGCGTTCTTCACCGAACCCGCGACATCGCCCGAGCCGTGTCGGCGCATCAGGCGTACCGGAATCTCGGTGATGTAAACGGTCACCGCCGTGATCTTGAGCCGCTGCATCCAACTGTCTCCCCCACCGCTTGCTCTGAACGATATCCGCGGCGAGACTGACGCGCCACGTCCGATCAGGAGTCAGTCGATGCATCGGATCATGCTCGCCGCCGCCGCTTCCCTGCCCCTCCTCTCGTCTGCAGCCTGGGCTCAAACCTCGCCGACGGCGGCGGCTCCCGGTGGCGCGGGTCGCGCCATGATCGTCCTCGACGGCTCGGGCAGCATGTGGGCGCCGGTCGGCGGTCGGGCGCGCATCGAGGTGGCGCGCGAGGCGCTGGGCGAGCTGCTGAAAGGCTGGGACCCTAAGGTCGAGGTCGGGTTGATGGCCTATGGCCATCGCCGCAAGAACGATTGCGCGGACATCGAGGTGCTCGCACCAGCCGGCCCAGTCGATGCGGCGAAGCTCACCGGTATAGCGGCGCGCATCACGCCGCAGGGCATGACGCCGCTGTCGGCGGCGGTGAAGCAGGCGGCGGAGTCGCTGAGATACACCGAGCGGCGCGCCATCGTGATCCTGATCAGCGACGGCATCGAGACCTGCAAGGCCGATCCCTGCGCGCTGGGCGCCGAGCTGAAGAAGCTGGGCATCGATTTCCGCGCCCATGTCATCGGCTTCGCCGTGCAACGCCAGGACGAAGGCGGCTTGCGCTGCCTCGCCAGCGCCACCGGCGGCAAGTACTTCAGCGCTAGCGACGCGGCGCAGTTGCGCGACGCTTTGCGCGCCGCGGGCCAGGAAGCGGCAGCGCCGCCCAAGCCGCCCGCTCCGCCGCCGGCCACGAAGCCCGCACCGCCGAAGATCACGTTGACTGTCACGAAGACGGTGATCGCCGGCGATACGCTGCAGGTCACCTGGACCGGCGCCACTGTGCGAACGGACACGATCGGCTTCACCGTGCCGCGCAGCGAGGGCGTGTCGGGCAATTCGGTCGACACGGCGCAGAACCCCGCGAGCCTGCGCGCGCCGGACAAGCCCGGTGTCTACGAGATCGTCTATCTCGACAGCGGCACCGGCCGCATTGTGGCGCGCGTGCCGATCGAGGTGACGCCGGCCCGAGCGACGCTGGAGGCGGTCGAGACCATCACCGTCGGCGCCACCGTCGAGGTGGCGTGGACCGGGCCGAACAACCCCGGCGATTTCATCACCATCGTGCCGCCCGGGGCCGCGAATAGCGAGCACCGAGATTTCTCGGCCACCGACGGCGGCTCGCCGGCCAAGGTGCGGGTGCCCGACCGCCCCGGCACCTACGAGATCCGCTACGTCACCGGCCAGCAGAACGAGATCCTGGCACGACGCACGGTCGTCGCGCTGGCCGCCCGCGTCGAGCTCGTCGCCCCGGACCAGGCGCCCGCCGGCGCGTCCATCCCGGTGAAGTGGAGTGGCGCGCCCAACAACCCCGGCGACTTCATCACCATCGTGCGGCCCGACGCCGAGAGGAGCGCGCACACGGCGTTCTTCGGCCCGCGCGACGTCGATCCCGAAAACGCCAGGCTGCTTGTGCCGCCGCAACCCGGTCTCTACGAGATCCGCTACGTCACGGCGCAGACCAACGAAATCCTGGCGCGCCGGCCGCTGATCGCGGCGGCAACCAGCGCCACGCTCGACGCGCCAGCCAGCGCACCCGCCGGCTCGCGCATCAAGGTGACGTGGACGGGACCGGACAACGACGGCGACTTCATTACCGTGGTCCCTCCCGATGCGCCCAAGGGTCAATTCACACAGTACTTCAACACGAAGGGGCTGAACCCCGACGAGGCGACCCTGCCACTGCCAACGCGGCCCGGCACCTACGAGATCCGCTACGTCGTCGGCGGCTCGGACGAAACGCTCGCCAGGCGCAGCATCACTGTCACTGCCGTCCAGGCCACGCTCGACGTGCCGCCGTCGGCACCGGCCGGCGCGCGCATCCGCGTAAAGTGGACCGGGCCGAACAACGAGGGCGATTTCATCACCGTCGTGAAGCCGGACGACGACCGCGGCGCCCACACGAACTACTTCGGACCCAGGGACACCGATCCCGACGACGGCAAGGTCACGCTGCCGGCGCGACCCGGCGACTACGAGGTACGGTACGTGACCGGCGGCGAGCCTCGCGTACTGGCGCACGCGAAAGTCAGAGCCGAGGCTTTCACCATCACCCTCGACGCGCCGCAGAGCGTTCCAGCCGGCAAGGAATTCGAGTTCAAATGGACCGGTCCGAAAATCGCCGACAACGTGTTCTCGCTGGCCAGGCCCGACGCCGATGTCGAGGCGGGAGACGTGATCCTTAACGCCGACGGCGACGAGGAGATGCGCATGATGGCGCCGGAGCAGCCCGGCACCTACGAGCTGCGATATGTCGTGCCGTCACTCAGGCGCGTGATGGTCAAGAAGACGATCATCGTCCGGTGAACTCGCCGGCGCCCCTATGCGGCGCGCGTCGAGACCTCGCGCAGCTCCTTCGCCAAGCTCGCCGGCACCTTTACCGGCATGTCGAGGGCCATCTGGGCGAAGGCCTTCGCCAGCGGGTCGGCCTTGATCGAGGCCATGCCGCCGCCGCCCAGCGCCTCGCGCAGCAGGAAGTTGAAGCCGCCGATGCCCGGCAGGCGCCAGCGCGTCACCTTGCCCTTGATGCGGTGGGCGAAGAATTTCGCCATCGCCGCTTCCGTCACCTCCGACTCG
Organism: uncultured Rhizobiaceae bacterium; assembly: GCA_964437145.1. GTDB lineage: Bacteria > Pseudomonadota > Alphaproteobacteria > Reyranellales > Reyranellaceae > JAFAZJ01. Next base: position 11,028 of record CAYTFW010000067.1, on the reverse strand, counting down.
AGGATCGGCACGTACTCGGGCTTGCGCGCGAAGATGCCGATATTGGCGTTGTCGCCCTTGTCGCCAGAGCGGCCATACGCCAGCGCGATCAGCGGCACGGTCTCGGTCGCGCCGCTCGCGCTCGATGGCGCGGCCGGCGCCTCGACCGGCAGCTGAGCCTCGGTGAAGCCGCCGGCCTTGGCGCCCTCCTGCATCGGGATCGACTTGCCGTCGATCTCGATATGGACCGGCACCATCGACTTCGGGACGAGGCATGAGAACATGCGGATCACCGGCTGCGGCGAGACGCGGCCGGCGCCGAACGAGCCGGACATGCCGACTACGCCGCCGGTCGACATCGGCGCGATCTCGCGACCCAGCAGCGACAGCGCCTCGCGCTGGTCGTGCCGCGTGCCGATCTTCACCACCACCTCGCGCGACTCCAGCGCATGGCTGTGTGGACCATAGGTGTCCTCGCCGCCGATCACCTCGATGCTGACGTCTCGGTAGTCGCCGAGGTTCTTCTCGCGGAACATGCGCCGCGTCTTCTTGATGATCGACTCGGCGCTGTGGCGGCCCTTGGCCACCGCCTCGCGGCCCGAGAGCATGAAGATCGAGGCGAACTTGAAGCCGTCGGGCCAGGTGGTCGACACCTTGTAGTGGTCGGTCGGCGGCCTACCCTTCGCCCCTGAAACGCGCACGCGATCCTTGCCGAGCTGCTCGTAGCGCACCTCGGTGAAATCGCAGGCGACGTCAGGCACGAGATAGGCGCGCGGATCGCCGATCTCGTAGAGCATCTGCTCGGCCACCGTCGCCGTGGTGATCAGCCCGCCGGTGTTGTCGGGCTTGCTGAGCACGAAGGAGCCGTCCGCCGAGACCTCGGCGATCGGGAAGCCCATGTCGTCGTAGCCGGGCACCAGGCGCCAGTCGGTGAAATTGCCGCCGTTGCACTGCGCGCCGCATTCGAGGATGTGGCCCGCCAGCGTTCCGGCCGACAGACGATCGTAGTCGTCCATCGTCCAGCCGAACTCGTGGATTAGCGGGCCCAAGGTCACGGCCGAATCGACGCAGCGGCCGGTGATCACCACGTCGGCGCCCTCGGCCAGCGCGCGGGCGATTGGGAAGCCGCCGAGATAGGCGTTCATGCTCACGATCTTGGCCGGCAGCGGCGCGTCGCCGCCCATTTCGGTGATGCCCGCGGCGCGCAGCTCGGGAATCTTGCCCATCAGGTCGTCGCCCATCACGACGGCGACCTTGAGGTTGACGCCGGCCGCCTCGCAGGCCTTGCGCACGGCGTCGCCGCAGGCTTGCGGATTGACGCCACCGGCGTTGGTGACGACCTTGATCTTGCGATCGGCGATCTCCTTGGCCAGCGGCGCCATGACAGCGGTGACGAAATCCGTGGCGTAGCCGGCCTGCGGGTTCTTCATCTTCTGCGCCGCCATGATCGACATGGTGACTTCGGCCAGATAGTCGTTGACCAGATAGTCGATCCGGCCGTGGCGCACGAGCTGGCCCGGCGCCGTCTCGGTGTCGCCCCAGAATCCCGAGCTGCCGCCGATGCGCACCGTCTTGCCGGCCATGGTCAGTCCTCCCGCGTCACGCTCCGCGTCTTCTTAGCGCCGATTCGGCGCCGGCCGGAAGATGCCGGACGGTGCTTCAGCCGCTCTGCGACCCCCACCATCAACATCGCGAGATTGGCTTCGAACTGCCTCTTGGCCTGCGTGGCCCCGAGCCAGCGCGACGCGCGGGCGACATGCGGCAGGCGCGCCGCGTCGATGCCGCGATCGGCGAGCGCCGGACCGCTACGTATCGCGAGGTCGGCCAGCGCCGCGCCATTGGCGAAGGCGCCGACGCCGCGAAAGATATCGGCCGCCAGCGCCGGTGGCGCGCCCGCCGCGGCCAGCTCCGCCAGGACCCGCTCGACGAAGAGCAGCGCCGGCTCGGTATTGAACCGCCGCGTCGCCAGCAGCGGAAAGGCCTGCGGATGCCGCCGCGCCACGGCGACATAGCGGCGTACGGTCTCGGCCAGCCAGGCCAGGATATCCGTCGACGGCGGCGGCAGCTCGATGGCGCCGACCAACCGCTCCGACACGGCGTCGAGCAGCGCCGCGCGGCTGGGGAAATGGTGATAGAGCGCCATGGCTTCAACGCCCAGCGCCTCGCCCAGCCGACGGGTGCTGAAGGCCTCCAGCCCATCCTTGTCAATCAGGTCGAGGGCGACGGTGGCGATCCGTTCGCGCGACAATCTGGTCCGCATCACAGGGACTTTACATCGTAAAGTGCATCCGTGCACCACCCTTACATCGTAAGGTCGGAAACCGAAGGAGGGTACGATGTTCGACGAATCGAGGTTGGTGGAAGCGGTCGAGGCCGCAGGATGGGCAGATCTTGTGCGGGCCTGCCCGCCACCGCTGGCTCAGGCCTTGGGCATGCAGGTGATCGAGGCCGGAGGTGCCGCTAGCTCTCTTGCACCCCGCATGCCGATCCCGCTGTTCAACCGCTCCTTCGGCTGGGAGAAGCCGCCGGACTGGCGGGTCGCGCTCAAGCGCCATCGCGACAGCGGCGCACCAGATTTCTTCCTGCAGCCGCCGCCCTGGCTGAATGCCGACTTCGCGGACGAAGGCCTGCAGCGGCGCAGCCGCTGGGCCAAGACGGTCCGCGGCGCCGAACCGTTAGTGTCGATGCCGACTCCGCTGCGCATCGCGGAAGCACGGCCGCAGGATGGCGAGGCCTTCGCCGCCGCCGCGGTCGGCGGCTTCGGCATGCCGCCGGCGCTGGCGCCGTGGCTGGTGGCGATGGTCGGCCGGCCGGGCTGGCGCACCTATGTGGGCTGGGACGGCGACCAGCCGGTCGCGGCCGGCGCGCTCTACATCAAGGGGGATACCGGCTGGTGCGGGCTGGGCGCCACCCTGCCCTCGCATCGCGGGCGCGGCGGGCAATGCGCCTTGCTGGCGCGCCGCGTTGCCGATGCGCTCGCGCAAGGTTGCCGCGTCGTCGTTAGCGAGACCGGCGAGGACACCACCGATGCGCCAAACCCGTCCTTCCGCAACATGATGCGCACGGGCTTCCGCGTCGTGCACTTCCGTGACAACTGGGGACCGGTGCGCTGAGCCTCAGCCCTCGGGCTCGATGCCCGCCGCCTTGCTCAGCCGGGACCACTTGTCGATCTCGGACTTCGTCCACTCGCCGAGATGGGCCGGCGTGCTGGTGCGGATAATGACGCTGAACTGGTCCATGCGCTGCTTCATGTCCGCCGACGCCATGATATCGTTGACCGTGGCGTTGAGCTTGCCCACGACATCGGCCGGGGTCTTCGCCGGCGCATAGATCGCGTACCAGGCGACGAGATCGAACTCGACGCCGAGCTCGCGGAAGGTCGGCACGTCGGGCAGATGCGGCGAGCGCTGGGCGTCGGTGGCGACCAGCGTGCGCAGCTTGCCGGCGCGGATGTGCGGCAGGCCGGTGCCGATGTCGATGAACGTCATGTCGATCTGCCCGGCCATCACGTCGTTGAGCGCCGGCGGCGCGCTGCGATAGGGCACACGAAGGATGTCGATGCCGGCCAGCCGCTTCATCGACTCGCCGCAGACGATGGCGGTGCTGGTGCCGGCGCCGTAGCTCAGCTTGCCCGGCTCCGCCTTGGCCTTGGCGACCAGCTCGGCGAAGCTCTTCACCGGCAGGTCGGGCTTCACCACCAGCACGAACGGCGCCAGGCCGAGCAGCGCCACCGGCTCGAAATCCTTCACCGGATCGTAGGCCATGGTCTTGAGCAGGCTGGGATTGGCCGCGTGGCTGGTGTTGGTGGTGAACATCAGCGTGTGGCCGTCGGGCTCGGCGCGCGCCACCGCCGTGGCCGCGATCGAGCCGCTGGCCCCGGCCTTGTTGTCGACGATCACCGGCTGGCCGAACGTCGCCGACAGCCGTTCACCCACCAGCCGCGCCATGGTGTCGGTGCCGCTGCCGGCGACAAAGGGCACCACGAAGGTGATCTGCTTCGACGGAAAGGCCTGGGCCATCGCCGGCATCGGCGCGAGCGCCGCGACGCCCATGCCGAGCAGGGTCTGCCGGCGCGATGGCCTGCGTGGAATTGACATGGCGGTGTTCCTCCCGACGCCTTGGCCGCGTTATGGCGTAGGCGGCTTGCGCGCGCTACGGTGTCCGGCAACAAACCGAGGGGCGTCATGAGCAGCATTCCGTCGAGCAAAATCGTCATTCGCCGCCGCCGATTGATCGCGGCCGGCGCCAGCCTGCTGGCCGCGCCGGCATTGGCCCAAGGCCCCTATCCCAACAAGCAGATCCGCATCGTCGTCGCCTTCGCGCCGGGCGGCGCCACCGACATCCTCGCCCGCATCGTGGCGGACCATCTGTCGAAGGCGTGGAACACGCAGGTGATCGTCGAGAACAAGACGGGCGCGGGCGGCAATGTCGGTTCCGACCTCGTCGCCAAGGCGGCGCCCGACGGCTACACGCTGCTGCTGGGCACGGTGGGATCGGCGGTCACCAACCAGTTCCTCTACAAGAACATGCCGTTCGACACGGCCACCGCCTTCACCAACATCGCGCTGGTCGGCGAGGTGGCCAACGTGCTGGCGGTGCATCCCAGCGTCGAGGCCAAGAACCTCCAGGAGTACATCGCGCTCGCCAAGGCCAAGCCCGGCCAGATGAACTACGGCTCGCCGGCGATCGGCGGCACCGGGCATCTGGCCATGGAGTACCTGCAGGCGATCACCGGCATGAAGCTCGAGCACATCGTCTATCGCGGCAGCTCGCTGGTGCTGCAGGACCTGCTGGCCGGCAGCATCCCCTCGACCATGGACAATCTGCCCGCCTACATCCCGCACATCAATTCCGGCAAGCTGCGCGCGCTGGGCGTCTCCTCGGCCAAGCGCTGGTTCGCCATGCCCGACGTGCCGACCATCGCCGAGCAGGGCGTGCCCGGCTACGACGCGGCGCCGTGGTGGTATGTGTCTGGTCCGGCGGGCTTGCCGGCCGAGATCACCAAAAAGCTGAGCGACGAAATCGTCAAAGGTGTGAGCTCGCCCGAGGTCGAGAAGCGCATCAAGGACGCCGGCTGCGCGCCGATCATCGGCGGCAGCGAGGCGCTGACCAAGCACATCGCCAGCGAAACCGTGAAGTGGAAAAAGGTCGCCGATGCCGCGGGTCTGAAGCCGCAATAGGCCGTCGCCCTGAGCGAAGCGAAGCGTAGTCGAAGGGCCTTGCCTCAGTCAGCGATGCGGTGCCACCGAGAGAAGGCCCTTCGCTGCGCTCAGGGCGGCGGATTACCGTCGCTTGCGATTGACGAACGCGGTCATGCGTTCGGTGTGCTCGCCCGTCGTGGCCGATTGCGCGAAGGCGTCGATGCCGGCGCGGATCGCCTCGTCGAGCGGCAGCGCCTCCCAGCGGCGTATCAGCGATTTCTGCGCGCGCACCGCCTTGGGCGCGGCGGCGACGATGGCCGCGACGTCGCGCTCGATCGCCGCGTCGAGATCGCGCGGCTTCACGACCGTCTCGACCAGGCCCCACTCCAGCGCCTTCTGCGCGCCGACGTTCTGGCCGGTCATCAACATCCACGAGGTGCGGCCCCAGCCGATCAGGCTCGTCAGCAACGCCGCCTCGACCACCGAGGGCACGCCGACGTTGACCTCGGGCATGCCGAACGCCGCGCTGTCGGTCGCGATGCGGAAATCGCACGCCGCCGCGACCTCGAGCCCGCCGCCCAGGGTGTAGCCCTCCATGCGGCAGATCACCGGCACCGGACAGTCGCGGATCGCCTGGCACAGCAGGTGGATGCGCGTGATGAAGGCGCGCGCCTCCTCGGCGGTTTTCATGCCGGCCATATGGTTGATGTCGGCGCCGCCGATGAAGGCCTTGCCGCCGGCACCGGCGAACACCACGACGCGCAACGCGGGCTCCTTCGCCAGATCGCGAAACGTCTTTGCGAGATCGTCGAGCGACGCGGGACCGACGACATTGAGCCGACGGGAGTTGTCGTAAACGACATGCGCCACGATTCCGCCTTCGCGGGTCTCTCGCCTGACCTCGATCTTGTGTTCGGACGTCGACACGGTTCCTCCGGTTCGCCTGACGAAAGCGTCGCGGCACGCCTTCCGGCGCCCCGCCTTTTCCCGTAATACAGCGCCAGCCCGCGCCGACAAGAGGAATGACCGTGCCCGATTCGCTGACCGCCCAAGGATTGTCGGGCTACAGCATCTTCGATCCGTCGGATCCCTTCGAGGACCATGTCGGCCCGATCTACTACCAGCGACGCGAGACGGGCGTGCACTGCGCGCTGCCGACCACGGCCGAGCACACCAACGCCGGCGGTATCCTGCATGGTGGCGCGATCCTGACCTTCGCCGACTACGCGCTCTGCGCCACCTGCGGCCACGCCGCCTCGGGCGGCAAGATGCCCGGCAGCTTCGCCATGACGGTGAGCCTCACCGTGTCGTTCCTCGAGGCCGGCGCCATCGGCCCAACCATCGAGTCGATGGGCGAGGCGACGCGGGTGACCGGCCGCATGGCCTTCGCGCGCGGTTCGGTGACGCAGAACGGCAAGCGGCTGGCGACCTATAGCGGCGTCACCCGCCACATCGCGCGCGACAAGGCGATGGGACGCCGTGACGGCGAAGGCTTGACGCGTGTCGCCGGCGGCACGCGCCCACCGGGCCCGCCGGCCGATGTGCCGGCGCCTGAGGGCTATCGGCGAGAGCTGCGCCCCAGCCCCTATCTGCTGCACACCGGCCCGACCTTTTTCCGCGACGCGCCGGATGGCGTGCACGTGATCCAGCCGACCTTCCAGTACATGCTGAATTCCGGCGCCTCGGTGCATGGCGGCATGTTGATGACCTTCGCCGACAACGCCTTCTGCACGGCGATCACTTCGCGGCTCAACAAGGCGCCGTCGACGGTGATGTTCACGGCGGAGTTCCTGTCGGCCGGCACGGTCGGCGCGCCGCTCGAGACCACCGTCGATCTCGCGCGGACCAGCGAGCGCTTCGCGTTCCCCACTGGCACGGTGCTGCAAAATGGCATGCCGCTTTTGAACTACAGCGCCGTCGTCGCATTGCGCGAGTGGAAGAAGCCGGCATGAGCGCCGAGCCCGTCGCCGCCGCCGACATCCCCGAGCACTTCGAGCTGCTGCGCGGCAATGTCGGCTTCGGCGCGCTGATCGGGCCGCTCTATCTGCGCAAGCCCAAGGAAGGGCGCACCTACGCCTGGGGCTTCCGCGCCACCGAGAAGCACCTGAATCCTGTGGGCATCGTGCATGGCGGCATGCTGGTGAGTTTCGCCGACACCTGCCTGGGCGCGCTGGCTTTCTTCGCCGGCGCCAAGGCGCCAAGCTCGACCATCGACCTCGCCTCGTCCTTCGTGGCGCCCGGCCGCGCCGGCGACTGGATCGAGTGCACCGGATCGATCACGCGCACCACCCGCGACCTCGTCTTCGTCACCGGCCGCGTCTATGTCGGCGACCGCACCCTGGTCGACCTCAAGGGAATCTGGAAGATCCTGCGACGTTGAGGCCACACCCTGTCATTCCGAGCGAAGCGAGGAATCCAGTGCGATTGCCTGGATTCCTCGCTTCGCTCGGAATGACAGGAGGCCCGCGATTCATGCCGCCCTGGCCATCATGCGCCGGCTGAGTTCGGATCGGCGCACTGCGAGGAAACGCCACAGCCGCTCGGGATAGTCGGCGGCGACAGCCGCCCGCACCGAGGGCCGCGCCGCCAGCGCCTTGCGCCACCCCCGCACCTTCGGCGTGGCGCCGAAGACCCCGAAATCGGCGATCGCATCGAAGACGTCGAAGTAACGGAACACCGGTCCGAAGGCGGCGTCGACCAGGCTGAACTTCGCGCCGGCGAAGTACGGCCCGTCGCCCAACGCCTCCTCGACCCGCGTGAACTTCGTCGCCATGGCGTCGCGCTTCGCATCGAGCGTCGCCCCGTCGGGCGCCCCGTAGAAGCCGGCGATGTCGTTGAGGATCGCCGAGGCGACCTCGACCCAGCCGCGATGGCGCGCGCGCTCGAAGGGGGCCCTGGGATGCAGACGCGGCGGGCGCGTCTCGTCGAGGTAGTCGGCAATGATCGCCGATTCGAAGAGCGGCCTGCCATCGACCAGCAGCACCGGCGTCTTGCCCAGGGGCGAGATGGCGCGGAACCAGTCGGGCTTGTTCGCGAGATCGATATCGCGGCGCTCGAACGCCACGCATTTCTCCGTCAGCGCGATGGCAGCGCGCTGCACGTAGGGGCAAAGGTGGTGGCTGACGAGGATGAGCTCGGTCATGGCGATGTTCCCATAGTTCAATATTGAACTATATAGGCACCATTGCTTCAATTTTCAACTATGGACATGATAGCCGCCATGACCGCGACGGACGCCTGGCCCCTCTTCCTGCGCGCGCACGCCGCGCTGACCGGCGCCGTCGGCGCGCGGCTGTCGGCCGCCGGCCTGCCGTCGCTGCTGTGGTACGACGCGCTGTGGGCGCTGGAGCGCGCGCCGGAGCGGCGCCTACGCATGGGCGAGTTGGCCGAGGCGATGGTGCTCAGCCGCAGCCACCTGACACATCTGGTCGGCCAACTGGAGAAGGCCGGCCTCGTGCGCCGCAGCCGCAGCCCCGAGGACGGCCGCGGCGCCTATGCCGGGCTGACCGACAAAGGCGCGGCCCTGCGCGCGCGCATGTGGCCGGTCTACCGCGCCGCCATCGACGAGCTGTTCATGCGCCACCTCAGCCCTGCGCGGGCTCGGGCGATGACGGCGGGGTTCCGGCGTCTGCTGGCCGGCCTGCGCGATCCGGCAGTCGGCAAGCAATAGGCAACGCTCCTGCCCCATTCTCCTTGATACCGCCACGTACGAACCGTGGCGGCGCCCCAAACGCCTTCGATGCTCCCACTCGCTCGATGTGAAAGGGAGACATCAAGGATGAGTCAACTCAGCGCGCGGATCAGGATCACCGCATTGGCGGCTCTGGCCGCGGGCATCGCCCTCCCGGCGGCGGAAGCCGCCGATCTCAGGGCCTTGGACTACAGGCTCTCGGGGCCCTACACCCACGGCAACCTCACCCTCTACATGATCCACGGTAAGCCGGGCGACACCGGCGAGCCGCCGCTCACCCTGCAGGAGGCGCTGCAGAAGGGCTTCGTGCGCGTACGCGAGACGGGCAACGTCGACCAGCTCGAAATCGAGAACGTCGGCGATCAGGACATCTTCGTGCAGGCCGGCGACATCGTGAAGGGCGGCAAGCAGGACCGCGTGGTGCGGCTCGATCTGGTGCTGGCGCCGCGCTCGGGCCGCGTCCCGCTGGCGGCGTTCTGCGTCGAGGCGGACCGCTGGGCGGCGCGCGGCGCGGAGGACGTCAAGCAGTTCTCGAGTGCCAGCACCTCGCTGCCGTCGAAGGACCTGAAGCTCGCCGCGCGCGGCGTGCCGGCCAAGCCAGATGCGCGGCCCGATCCCGCAGCCGAGCCTCGCGACCCGCGCACCCAACGCCAGACCGCGCGGCCGGCGCCCGCCGACAGCCAGGGCCGCGTCTGGGCCGGCGTCGCGGAGATGCAGCGCAAGCTCAGCGACACGGTGCAGGCGCCGGTCGCCGCGCCGGCCTCGGCCAGCAGCCTGCAGCTCTCGCTGGAGAACCAGAAGCTTCAGGCGACGATCAAGGAGACGGTCGTGGCGCTGACCCCCGCGATCGACAAGGAGCCGGACGTCATCGGCTATGTCTTCGCGATCAACGGCAAGATCAACAGCGCCGAGGTCTACGGTTCGGGCGCGCTGTTCCGCAAGATGTGGCCCAAGCTGCTGCACGCCAGCGCGGTCGAGGCGCTGTCGGAGCGCAAGGGCGCCACCGGCGAGGCGGCGCCATCCGTCGAGGCGGTGCGCGCCTTCCTGATCGACGCCGAATCGGGGCAGGCCAAAGAACGTCGCCTGCCCGCCGACATGGCGCTGACGACCCGCGACACGGACAAGGCGGTAGTCTTCGAGAGCCGCAAGGCCAACGCCCCCGCCGCGGCGCCGGTACGCCGCAGTTACCTGTTCAAGTAGCGGGCTTGCCTTCTCGCCGCGAAGGCGAGAACAAGGGCTTAGACCGTCTTGCGCAGATCGAGATCGGCGAACCGCGGCGCGCGCTTTTCGCGTGTCGCGGTGAAGGCCTCGGGCATGTCGGCGCCGTGGATGAAGGCGGCATTCCAGACACTCATGTAGTTCAGCGCCTCGTCGACCGTGTGATCTCGGGCGTAGTTGATCATCTCCTTGCTGCCGTAGACCGCCAGCGGCGACTTGGCCGCGATGGTGCGTGCGATTCCCATCACGCCCTCGAGCATCTCAGCCTGCGAGGCGTAGACGGTGTTGACCAGCCCGGCGCGTAACGCCTCCTGAGCGGAGAGCGCACGGCCGGTATAGGCCAGCTCGCGCACCAGGCCCTGCGGGATCAGATGCGGCAGGCGCTGCAGGGTGCCGACGTCGGCGGTCATGCCGAGGTCGATCTCCTTGATGGTGAAGAAGGCGTCGGCCGTGCAGTAGCGCATGTCGCAGGCCGAGATCATGTCGACGCCGCCGCCGATGCAGCCGCCCTGCACCGCCGCCAGCACCGGCACGCGGACCTTCTCCATGACGCTGAACGAGTCCTGGTAGGCCAGCAGGCCGCGGCGGAAGCGCTCGCGCCGGCGGGCCGGGTCGGCCTCCTCAGCGACGATCGAGCCGAAGACCGAGAGGTCCATGCCCGAGGTGAAATGCGGGCCGGTCGAGGAGATCACCGCCACCCTGGCGTCGGCGCGCTCCTCGCCGATGGCGACGGCGAAGACGTGCCGGATCTCCTCCCAGAACGCCCGGGTCATGGAATTGCGCTTGTTCGGCCGGTTCAGGCGGATATGCGCGACATGGTCGGCGACGTCGAAATCGAAGGTCGTATAGGCCACTTTGTCCTCCCGGCCGGGACAGGGTTGAACCGTCGGGGGGTGTATGGCATACCCCGGCCGCCTATACGAACTGAGAGCTGCTGCGGTAGCTCAGTGGTAGAGCACACCCTTGGTAAGGGTGAGGTCGAGAGTTCAATCCTCTCTC
>CAYTFW010000066.1:0-30470 GCA_964437145.1 uncultured Rhizobiaceae bacterium | reverse complement strand
CCGAAAAGGCCCGGGATTGCTTGAGCGGCTCGGCGGCGACGCCCAGCAGGCGCAGCGACAGCAGGATCAGGCCCAGGCCGATGGCGATGCGCGCCATGTGCCGGAAGCGCTCGGACTCCGAGCCGAGGAAGGCGAACACGCCTGATGCGATCAAGAGCGGCGAGACCCAGCCGATGTCGAAGGAGAAGACCTGCGCGGCGATGGTCGAGCCGACATCGGCGCCCAGCATCACCGCTAATGCTATCGGAAGGGCAATAAGCCCGCGGCCGGCGAAGGAGGACAGCAGCAGGGCGGTGGCGGTCGAGCTCTGCAGCAGGCCGGTGACGAACAGGCCGGCGCCGAAGGCGCTCACCCGGTTGCGACCGCAGGCGGAGATCGCCTTGCGCAGCCAGGCGCCGAAGGCGCGCGTCATGCCCGTGCGCACCATGCGCACGCCCCACAGCAGCAGCGCCACCGCGCCGATCAGGTCGATCACCAGACGAAGGCCGTGCATGATGCCTGCCGAAGCCCTCCTCTTGGTACGTATACGCTCCCGACTCCTTGGTTACAATTTTGTTACGACGAAAAAGTGGCGAAGGCGCGGGATCTTCTGAGGTAGGCGGTTCGGTCCATCAGGCGCGAGGTTCCATGTCGTTCGCTTCGGTCTCCTGGGCGCATGTCGCGCCCATCGTCCTGCTGCTGGTGTCCAACGTCTTCATGACCTTCGCCTGGTACGGCCATCTGAAGTTCACCGACAAGCCGCTGTGGCTGGTGGTGGTGGCGAGCTGGGGCATCGCCTTCATCGAATACTGCTTCGCCGTGCCGGCCAACCGCGTCGGCCACGCCGCCTACAGTGCCGCCGAGCTGAAGACCATGCAGGAGGTCATCACGCTCTTGGTCTTCGCCGCTTTCTCGGTCCTCTACCTGAAAGAGGCGCTGAGCTGGAACCACGCCATCGGCTTCGCCTTCATCGCGCTGGGCGCGTTCTTCGTCTTCAAGGGGCCGATTGGCTGAAGCTCTGCACACCGGGTCCCTCATCGCAAGATAGGGCTATGACAGTTGGCGTTGTTCCCTTCTCCCCGCGAAGGCGGGGAGAAGGTGCCGAGCGTCAGCGAGGCGGATGAGGGGCTTCCTCGTGCAACGACCAATGCTGTCGCTGTTGAAACGCCCAGAAGCCCCTCATCCGCCCTTCGGACACCTTCTCCCCGCCTTCGCGGGGAGAAGGAAAATCCTGCAAACGCTGCTCCTAAGCGGCGTTGTCGCCTGCGTCGCGACTTATGGAAGACGTTTCAGGGCGATGCGAGCGGCTTCCACCGATCTTGTCCGTCCAGCATCGGCGTCGGCGAGTCCGCGCTTGATTGCGGCGTCGAGCTTGGCCAGTCGATCGGTTCGCGATTCCTTGCGGTGTGGCCGATCGCGCGTTGCCTTGGTGGTTGCGATCTTGATGTCTTTCGACACGTGCGACCTCCTTTACGCCGCGCCGAGCGTGCGGCTGAATTCAGCACGCGCGTCGGCGTACTCGCGTTTCAAGCGGCGGCACAGTTCCACGGTGGTCGGCACGTCGTCGATGTTTCCGACGCCGTGGCCGGCGGTCCAGATGTCCTTCCAGCGTTTGCGGCTCTCGCCGGCGGCGACGATCTTGCCGGGCAAGGTGGTGCGAAGGACGTCGAGGTCGACGCCGGCGGCGAGCAGGCTCTTGGTCAGCCAGTTGGCCGGCGCGCCGTCGATCGCGGCGCTGAGGAAGACGTCGGTGGCGCGCGAGTCGACGATCATCGCCTTGTGCGCGTCGACCGCGCTCGCCTCGCGCGTGGCGATGAAGCGCGTGCCGAGATAGGCGAGATCGGCGCCCATCGCCTGCGCCGCCAGCGCGTCGCGGCCGGTGGTCATGCCGCCGGCCAGCACGACGATCCCGTCGAAGATGCGGCGGATCTCGTTGAGCAGGGCGAAGGGGTTGATCGTGCCGGTGTGGCCGCCGGCGCCGCCGGCCACGGCGATCACACCATCGGTGCCGGCCTCGATCGCCTTCTCGGCGTGCCGCTGGCTGGCGACGTCGTGCAAGGTCACGCCGCCATAGTCGTGGATGCGCTTGAAGACATCGCCCGGCGCGCCTTTCGAGGTCAGGATCACCGGCACCTTGTGCTCGACGCACAGCTCGAGATCGCCCGCCATGCGCGGGTTCGAGGGATGCACGACAAGATTCACCGCCCACGGCGCGACGCGCGCGCCGCCCGGCTGGTCGCGCAGGCGCTTCATGCCCTCGCGCATCTCGACCAGCCACGCCGCGAAGGTCTCGCGATCGCGTGTGCCGTGCGCCGGGAAGCTACCCATGACACCCTCGGCGCAACAGGCCAGCGCCATCGCGGGGTTCGACACCAGGAACATCGGCGCGGCGATCACCGGGATCTCGAGCGCGGCGACGATCTCGCGGATGCGCGACATGATGCTCTCCTCAGATCCTCTCGGGCTCGCGCGACGTGACGCCCAGCGCCGCCAGGCGCGCCAGCGCCTGATCGTCGAGGCCGAGCAGCTCGCGCAGGGTCTCGCCGGTGTGCTCGCCGAGATCGGGCGCGCGCCGCTCGACGACCAGCGGCAGGCCGGCGAAGCGATAGGGCATGCCCTTCACAAGCCCGCCATCGGGCAGCCATGCCAGCGTGTCGCCGGCAAGCGCGCGGTCGCGGATCAGGTCCATGCCGTTCTTCACGACCGCGGCCGCCAGCCCGGCTTGGTTCAACACATGCGCGGCATCGGCGGCGTCGCGCGTGGCCGCCCAGTCGGCGAGCGAGGCGCCGCCAATCGCGCGGGCACACGACGCTTCATCCGCCGCATCGCGCAGCGTGACGGCCAACCAGTGCCCGTCGACGCAGCGGAAGCAGCCCTGTAGGGTGATGCCGTCCTGCGCGTTGCCGCGTCGCGATGGCGTCCGCCGCGCGGGGTCGGCCGCGGCGGCGACGATCTCCTCGCCGATCATGAAGCTCGCGATCTCGCGCTGGGAGATGTCGAGCAGGGCGCCTTCGCCGGTACGGCGCGCGTTCATCACGGCGGCGATGACGAGGCCCGCGGCGAGCAGCGAGACCACCTGGTCGGGATAGTTCACGTCCATCCCGGAAATGCGCGGCAGGCCGTCGTCGGCGTAGCCGGTCAGCGCCGCGATGCCGCCGGTGGCGTCGAGTGTCGAGCCGTAGGAGGCGTGCAGGCGGTTGGGCCCGGTGTCGCCCTGGCTGGAGATCGAGGCCAGCACGATGCGGGGGTTGGCCGCCTTGAGCGCGGCGTAGTCGAGACCGAAGCGTTCGAGCACGCCACGGCGGAAATTCTCGACCACGACATCGCAGCTTTTCGCCAGCTCGAGGATCAGGCGGCGGCCTTCGGCGTGCTTGAGGTTCAGCGCCACACCACGCTTGTTGCGATTGGTGAAGTGGAAGGGCGGCGAGCGGTTCCACCAGCCCGGCGCCGTATCGCGTTGGCCGACGGCGCGGAACGGATCCATGTAGGCGCCGGACTCGATCTTCACCACCTCGGCGCCGAGATCGCCCAGCATCGCCGAGGTGTTGGCGCCGGCCGTCAGCAGGCCGAAATCGAGCACGCGGATTCCCGCCAGCGGCCTCATGGTGCGCGCTCCTCGACCAGCGGCGCGGGCGCGAAGCCTGCGCCGTTCCACAGGACAGGCAGGCGCGGCATCTTCAGGCCGGCCATGTCGACGATGAAGCCGCGATCGACCATCTGCGGATCGTCGAGCAGCTCGAAGGGCGTGACCACCGTGCCGAAGGGAATGCCGCGCGCCTGCGCCGCCGCGTAGATCTCGGCGCGTGTGCGAGCGGCGCACCACGGTCTCAGCACGGCGTAGATCTCGGTGATCAGGCGGCGGCGTTCCGGCCGCGTGGCGAAGCGCGGATCGTTCAGTCGCGCATCGCCGACGAGCTTGGCCACGGCGTCGAACTGGGTCACGCCGTAGACCAGCGCGACATGGCCGTCGGCGCAGGGCACGACCTGGAATTCCGAGCGCGCGCCGTCGCGCGTCGGCGCCTTGCCGTCGGCATGCGCGCCGGAGGCCGCCTTCCAGTTCACCCACAGCAGGGCCTCGACCAGCGACACCCGCGCCGGCGGCACGCCCTTGGCCGCGAGCTGCGCCATCAGCGCGGTGAAGGCGGCGAGGCCGGCGGGATAGGAGCCCTGATGGCCGCCCAGCCGCAGCGGCTCGCGCTCGGCGTCGCCCACCATGTCGAGCAGGCCGCCCAGCGCCAGCACGGTGAAGCCGCTCAACGGCGCATGCGGCCTCGGCATGCTCTCGGGCCAGCCGGCGATCTCGACGCGCGCGATGTCGCGCGCGGCGAGCAGGGCGGCGGCGTCGGCATCGCCTTCCTCGTACAGCGCCGCGTCGATGCGGCCGCCGAGCAGCGCGTCGAGCGCGGCGCGTCGGTCGGCGGGCAGGGTGATCGAACGCTTCGAGGTGTTGAGGAACTGGAACAGCGCGCTGATTCCATCGGCCGGCAACAGCGGCGGCGCGGCGCGCACCTTGTCGCCGCCCGCCGGTTCGAGCTTCAGCACGCGCGCGCCGAGATCGGCGGCGATCTTGGCCGCCAGCGACGTGGCGATGCGAATGCACAGCGGCGTGTTTGGCCCGTCGATCTCGAGGATCGTGGTGCCGTCGAGCGGGCGGGTCATGCGGGTCGTGTCGTGAACAAGCGGAGCAGGATGGTGGTGACGACGACGCCCGCGGCGCCGGCGAGGAAATCCAGGATCGAGGCGTGACGGCCCGGGGCCACGAGCTGGCCCAGCTCCATCACCGCGGCGTAGGCGGTGACGCCGCCCGGCAATATCACCGCGTACCGAGGCATTGGCCAGGCGAGCCCACCCACCAGCATCGTGCCGGCGTAGGCGATGAAGTGCTCGAACTTGCCGCTCAGTCCGGAGCGCGGCACGTCCTCGCCCGGCAGCCATGACAGCACCGCCAGCAAGACCAGGCAGAAGCCGAAGGCGTAGGGCAGCAGGCGACGCAACACCGCGCTCATCCGTCCGACCATTTCGGCGCGCGCTTGGCGAGGAAGGCGTCGACACCCTCGGCGAAGTCCGGCGTGTCGGCGAGACGCTCCACGGCTTCGAGCTCCATCGCCATGCCCTCCTCGAAGCGCATGCCGCCGCCCAAGGTGATGGTGCGGCGGATCGCGGCCAGCGCCGCGGCGGGCTTGGTGGCGAGCTGCTCGGCGTAGGCCTGCACGTGGCGGCGCAGATCGGCGGGCGCCACGAGCTCGTCGACCAGGCCCCATTCCTGTGCGCGCGCCGCCTCGACCATGGCGCCGTCGTAGAGATAGCGGATGGCGCGCGGCCTGCCGATCAGTCGCGCCAGCGCCTGCGTCGTGGCGATCGGCGGCAGGAAGGCGATCTTGATCTCAGGCTGGCCCAGCCTGGCGTCGGCGGCGGCGAAGCGGATGTCGCAATGCAACGCCATCTCCAGCCCGCCACCGACGGCGGTGCCGTTGATCGCCGCCAGCAGCGGCTTGGGCGAGCCGCGTAGCAGGCGCACGATGTCGTGGCACAGCTCAGCCCAGGCGCGCATCTCAGGGCCCTTCATGCTGGCGAAGGCCTTCAGGTCGGCGCCGGCGCTGAAGTAACCGTCGACGGCGCTGGCCAGCACGAGCACGCGGGCTTGCGGGTCGGCGAGCGCGGCGGCGATGCCGGCGCGCACCTCCTCGACCATCGGCCGGGTGAAGGCGTTGACCGGCGGGCGGTTGAATTCGAGCCAAGCGACCCGGTTCTCGGTGCGCCGGCGGATCGCGGAGTCGGCCATGCTCAGCGGGCCTGCGCTTCCATGGCCTGGCGGTGCGCGGCGATCAGGCCGGGCACGCGCTCGGGATCGGCGCGGCCCCAGCCGCACTCGGTCGACAGGCCGAACCCGCCCACGACCTTGCGCGCGGTGGCGGCGCGCTGCATGTCGCCGCGATGATCGTCGTAGTGGATCAGGCCGAGATAGAGCGTGGTCTCCTTGGGCAGCTTCAGGTTCTTCAATGGCGCGAAATAAGCGTCATCGCTGCGATCCTTCGGCACCGGCAGATGCAGGTAGTCGAGCCGGCGCGTCAGCCCGGGAATGAAGCCGTTCGACATCTCCACGAGGATCGCCATGTCCTTGGGCATCACCAGATGCTCGTCGCGCGGTGAGCCGTAGCAGAGGTGCACGCCCATCTCGACATCGGCGGGCACGGCGTTGCCCAGCCGCGCGAGCTCGGCGTCGATCTGCGCCTTGTAGTCGGCGGGCCGGTGCTTGAAGTAGTTCTCGAACACCAGGACTTCCTGGCAGACATCCCACTGGATCGACAGATCGCGATGCGGGATCGCCGCGCAGATCTGGTTCAGCGCCTTCAAGAGCGAGCGTTCATAGGCCGGCAGGTAGTCGGCCAGCGCGGCGGGGCTGACATACATGTAGCCCGAAGCCATCGGCGTGGGCAGCGCCACCTGGAAGCGCACACCAGCGGGAATCGCGCCGGCGTCGCGCAGGCGCTTGAACACGCCATACGATTCGATCGCCGCCGGCGCGTAGCCGGTCTCGTACTCGACCGTCTTGGGATCGACACCGGGCTTGAAGCCGATGCGCTCGCTCTCGCGGATCAGCTGGCCGTCCCACTGGTAGAGCTTGAGCGTCTCCGCCTTTTTGTCGATCTGCATCGCCGGGTGGTCGAGCAGCATCTGCTGCTGCCAGAAGATCCAGCGGTGGCGCTTGCCGGTCTCGCCGTCGGGAATGCGCCTGAGCCAGGGCCCCAGTTCGCCGGCCACCGCGCGGAACACGCTCTCGGCGTCCGGCATGGCGACGCTGCCGATCAGATGCACGCCCGGATGGGTCATGACGTTTCCCCCTTTGCTTGGCCGGCAGCATAGGTCCGCTTCATAGCTTGAGGCTATGCCGATCGAACAAATGCCTGGAAGGCGATCCGGCGAGTTCGGCTATGATGCGCGAACGGGGGAACGTCTCATGCGCTACGTGCTGTGGAGCGGCAGGGCGACCGGCATCAACCTGCCGGCGACGCATTACGAAGCCCGCCGCATGGTCGATGCGTCGGCCGGCTGGCGGCGCGCTGTCGCCGAGTTGGGCCAACGGCGTTTGGCCTTCGATCCCCACACGGCCGTCTCCTGCCTCGAAGTACAATCCCATGGACAGCCGGCTAGACTGCTGCTGCCCGACGAGTCACCGAGGGGACTCATCGACCATACCAACGTCACGGAGTTCGGCCTGCTGTTGAAGCCGCATATGGCGACGGGTTCGCTGATCGAGCTGCTGGCCTGCGAGGTCGCGGCCGTGGATTGCCAGGTGCCCCTCAAGGTCCAACCGGATGGCAGCCAATGGCCGGGCGCGCCGGACGGAGCCGCCCCCTACGACTACGGCGAGTCGATCAACAGTCAGTATTGGGCGCCGTGGGAAGCCGACAGAACGCGCAGGAACCAAAGCTCTGCGCAGCGCACGCAAGCCTCGTTTGCGATCCGGCGATCATACAAGTGGCCGCCGAAAGTCGACGGCCTGTCGTTCTGCCTCGCGCTGGCGGCCGCCAGCGGCGCCATCGTGCGCGCGTCGAACGCGTCGCAGATCGAGACCAAGGGATCGGACCTGCCGTTCGCGGTCGATACGTTCGGCGATTGGGAAGGCCTCGTTTGGGATTTCCTGCCCAACGGCGAGGTCCGGTATCTAGGTTCCAAGCTCCAGCGCACGCAGCCGGTGGTGACGTGGCGCGCCAGCGAGCCGTCGCACAACGCCAGGCCGATGACCGGGCTGACCGCCGATGTCGGCCTGCGCGTCGGCCGGCCCGATCGGAACCGGCTGCCGGTCTGATCGCCGGATGCCGGATTGAGTCGGCAAAATGGCGATTGCCGCCGCAATTCCGCCACCGCGTCACGCGACGATTCCACACGCTACGTGCAACGACTGAGCCGTGCCTGAAGGGGGCACCGATGCCGCTGGATACCGCGATCGTCACCCGTGTCACCCACCTGCGCGTGGGCGACTGCCTATACCCGATCGACAGCTACGAACACGCCTCGATCATCGTCCGCTCCGCACTCGGCGCGTGGGACGGCCCGCGGAATGTGGTACCCGACCCGGCGCTGTGCGACGAGCACGGCCACGCGCTGGGTTATGTCAGTGGCAGCGGCCACTGCTGGATCGGCCGGCGTGAGAACGCCCACGCGACCTGCGTCTACAGCCCCGAGTTCTGACAACGCTCGCGCGGCGGCGGCGCGCGGCCTGCGGACGCGAAGCGGCGGACAACGCCGCCCCCTGTCCGGCGCCTCGACTCCGGCTTTTGACGTGCCGCGTGCGATCATCGTTTCTCGACTCGTTCAGCCGGTTGTGGAACGCTGATCACGCGTGCCTTTCACGCGCGTTCGCCGCCGGAGTTAGCCATGGGGGATCGCCTCGGCGTCGCGCTTGTCGCGATGGCGCTGTGCCTGTGCGCCCCGGCGATGGCGGGACCCTTCGAGGACGCCGACGCGGCCGCGCGGCGGGGCGACTACGCCACCGCGCTGCGCCTGTGGCGACCGCTCGCCGAGCGCGGCGACACCTATGCCCAGTTCAACATCGGCCTGATGCACTTCCACGGCCATGGTGTGAAGCAGGACCATGCCGAGGCGATACGGCTGTGGCGTCCGATCGCGTTGCGCGGCGACGCGCTGGCGCAGTTCAGCCTCGGCTTCATGTACGATCACGGCCATGGCGTGGCCGAGGATGTCGCCGAAGCGCTGCATTGGTATCGGCTGGCGGCGGCGCAGGACAACGCCAGCGCCCAGACCGCGCTCGGCGATCTCCATGCCGAGGGTCGCGGCGTCAAGCAGGACCAGGTCGAGGCGTTGCGCTGGTATCGGCTGGCGGCGGCGCAGGGCGACGCCGCCGCCCAGTTCGCCATCGGCTACGCCTATGCCAACGGCAACGGCGTGGCGCGCAACGAACCCGAAGCGGTGAGATGGTACCGCTTGGCCGCCGACCAGGGCGAGGCGGCGGCCCAGGTCAATCTCGGCCTCATGTACTACAACGGCCGCGGCGTGCCGCAGGACTACGGTCTCGCCTATCGCTGGTTCGCGCTCGCCGCCGCGCAGGGCGGTGACGTCGCCGACGGCTTGCGCGAGATGGCCGCCGCGAAGATGACGTCCGAGCAGATCGCCGAGGTCGAGCAGGCGTTGCGCGACGCGCGCGGGCGCGACCTGATCGCGCGTCGCAAGCCTTAGCCACCGTTTCCGCGCTAGGCTCAACGGCGACATCTTCCCACCGGCGGAGGCGAGCATGCGCTTCGACAAGAACGGATTCATCGAGGCGTGTCGCAGGGCGGTCGAAACCGACGACAGCCACATGGCGGTGCGCGAGATCGTCGCCCGCGCGGTGTCGGAACCGGGCGCGGTGATCGCGGCGCTCGGCGAGCCGACGAAGAGCGGCATCACCCCGCTCTATCGCTCCGACACGCTCACCATCCTCAACATCGCCTGGCCGCCGTTCATGACGGTCACGCCGCACAATCACAACATGTGGGCGGTGATCGGCGTCTACTCGGGCTGCGAGGACAACATCTTCTGGCGCCGGCGCGGCGAGGTGATCGAGGCGGCGGGCGCCAAGGCGCTGCGCGTGGGCGACGCCCACCCGCTGGGCCGCGACGTCATCCACACCGTCACCAATCCGCTGGGCCGCATGACCTTGGCGCTGCAGCTCTACGGCGGTGATTTCTTCGCCGCACCGCGCAGCCAATGGGATCCCGAAACCCTGCGCGAGGAACCCTACGACGTCGCGCGCCGCGCACAGGCGTTCCGCGACGCCGGCGCGCGCTTCGGGTTGGCCTGATGATGTGCCCCGGGGAACAGCGGTTCGCGTCGCAAAGCGATACGATAGCGCGGCGCTGGGGATGGAGAGGCAGCCATGGCGATACCTCTGGGTTACTCCCTGAACCTGAGACACCAGAAGCAGCAACTGCGGAATGATTGCTGGGCGACCTGCCTGGCGATGATCTGCGACTGGCGCGGGGTGCCGATCACCCGTCCGGAGATCCTGACGCGCGCGCCGCAAATCCTGCAGAGCTACACGTACGGCGAGATGGCCACCTGCGCCGAAGCCAACAGGGTCATCAAGACCATGTCGAACGGCGCCGTCGCCTTCGATCTGCTCGGCACCAAGAAGCTCGAGGCCGACGACTTCATGCAGTACACCAACCAGCGCCGGGTGGTGATGCTGTCGATGGTCAATCACATGTGGCTGATCACCGGCTACGATGGCGGCGGCAATCTCTTGATTCACAATGTCGGCAAGGACGACGGCCCGGAGCTGGCCTCGCCATCGATCGTCAAGCGCGAGATGCGCGACACCATGGTGCTGATCCAGCGCGAGTCGACGGCGTGAGCGCGGCCCGCGCCCTGATGGCGCCATCGTAGCGCTCCGCCGGCTGCGCTCCGTCCGCCCTACCAGAACCGCGCCGGCCCGGTGTCGAAATGGACGAAGCCGCTGGCCGGGTAGTAGCCAACCCCGCCGCGATTCAATCCCAGGCCGGCGGCGCCAAGCTGGGCCGCGGTATGACCCGGCAGCATCACGTCGATCGCCTGCCCGCGCATATGCAGGCTGTTGGGCGCGACACCGCTGTTGACGCTGGCCAGCCAGGCGTTGGTCGTGGGCGAGCGATAGCCCGACAAGACGTGATAGCTCGCCTTCGACCCCAGTCGGCGATGCACTTCCCAGAGAATGTCGAACAACGCCGGATCGAACGCCACGCGGGTCTCGTTGCGACTGTCGCGCAGGAAATGGCTCAGCCGCGCCAGCTCGGCGGGGACGTAGTTGCCATCGCGCGCGTAGGTGGCGGTGATCGACTCGCCGGTATGGGCGTTGAAGAACGACAACGTGCGTGGGGTGCGGTCATCGGGCCGCGACGGTCGCGCCGGGATGGGCGCGAGCGGCGCACGCGCCGCGACGCGTACGGCCGCAGGCGGGACGGTGCGCATGCCTTCCTCTGTGCGCCGCAACACAGGCGTCCAAGCCGCCGTGCTGTGCCTGGGGGCGACCAAAGCGACGGACCGCCGCGCGGCCAGGTTGGCGGATGTCGAGCTGTCCGGCGTCGGCAATCGCACAGCGTTTACCTGCGCCAACGCCCCGGTGCCGACCGCGCTCGTTCCCACGAGGATCGACAAGACAAGGGTTGTTGCTCGCAGCATCACGGGCGTCACCTTGGCGCCGTCGCAGCGTCAAAGAGGATGGGTGTCGTCCGACAGAATGACGATCACCCGGATCAGGCTGTGCCCACCGGTTGCCCATGGACAGACGATGTGCGCGAACAGGACGGTAGCCCAAGCTGATTGGGCGCCTAAGTTGGGAAAGGAGGTAATCCAGAAGCGACCTTGGAGGCGACGACGCCGCTGCGCGGAGAGATCCAAGTTCGTGCCCGCCTAGACAAGGGCCTAGCGGTTAATCCCTAAGCCCTTGTTGAAGTTGGTGGAGCCAGGCGGGATCGAACCGACGACCTGATCAGCTGGAGCGCAGACGGCACGGACCAAAGCCGGCGCAGCCGAGCCGCATATCGCACGGCAGCCTGACCAAGACGCGAACATGGTCGGCATCCGCGACTCGCGCGGCACCAACGGCGAGGCATTCGCTTTCGGCTTGCCGGGGCGGCTCAACGACACGCGGGCCAGACCGGGCGACGCACCGCCGTAAGAAGCGACCAACCGAGCTTGCGCCGCACCGCGGATAATCGGCTGACTGCTTACCCGCTGCTTGCCCGCAAAAACAATATCCCGGGCGAGTGCGACCCCGGGGCGGTTCAGCGCATTGAGTCGTCCACGACCGCCCGCGCCAGCGTTGTCGTCGTCCGGCCTCGCATCCTTGAGTTCATTGAACCGTGCGTCTGATCACTCGGGCCGCCGTGTTGGAGCGTCTCCTGCGCGCACGAAGGACTGAACGCGAGCCCTCAACCATCGGCGCAGCGGGACGTCAAACAACGCATCGGCAACTAGAGCGCTGATATAGACCACGGCGACAACCAATGCGACACCCGTCCAACCCAGCGCGGATAGGGGCATGCCCACAAAGTAGCCGAAGAAGTGTTTGATGATGCCAATTGTCGGTACTTGGAGAATGTAGAAGGCGTAGGAAGCCGCTCCCAGATTGGCGCACACCAATAGAAATCCAGGACCGGTCGTTGCTTGGGCTCCGGCGAGGATGAGCGCCGGGAAGATTATCCACGCGCATATTAGAGCGACGATGCCATGCCATGAACCATCGCCGGGCAAGGCTAAAGCGATGGCCAAGGCGATGAAGACGAGCCAGCCCGGCGGTCTCAACGATGCGAAGCGACCAGTTTGCCAAATTTGATAAATGGCGACGCCGCCGAAGAAGCAAAAGGTCACGCGTCCGAGGCCGCCGAGAACGTGAGGCTTGGTAAGCGACCAACCAAGGTCAAGGGTGTTGGTGTATATGACCGCCACCGCCATTGCTATCGCGCCTCCAGCGATAATGACGCCAAGACGCCGCGAGCTTAGGTACGGGATTGTAAGGGCAAAAAGAACGTTAGCGATGAGTTCGTAGAATAACGACCAAGATGGGCCGTTCAACCGAGAGACGGCCCCCCCCGCAATCGAAAATTCTGATGGGCTGGGAATAAACAAAGCGCCGGCCGCAGCATCGATTATCAAGTTTATCCAAGTATTCAATCCGGCGACTCTAATAGTGGGCAGTATAGCGATCAACCCGAGAATCAACCCCAGCATGTACAGGGGATAGAGCCGGACCAAACGTTGCAACATGAAGTCGCGGACCGACATGTCGGCCCGCAACCGGTCGCCGTACGAATGAGCGATGACGAAGCCGCTCAGAAGAAAGAACAGATCGACCGCGAGGTATCTGCCGGGAAACAACGGAGGCTTCATGACATCGGTCAGGTGATCCAAGATGATGAAGACCGCCGCCACACCTCGCATTCCGTCGAGAACCGCAAATCTTGTCCGGGGACTGTTTCCGGCCGGCAACGTTTCCCGAGACATTGAGCCTCCGACGAACGGGGCCGTTCCTACCCCCATTCTCGCGCGGCTGGTAACATTCAGTCTGGGTATCGTGCAAACTGGCGTCTGAGGTACCACGTCCGGACGCTGGCGGTGCGCGCGAGGCCGGCGCTGGCGATCTGTGTCCCTGGCGTGCCTCAGCCAAAACAAAGGGCCTAGCGGTCGCCCGCTAAGCCCTTGCTTCAATTGGTGGAGCCAAGGGGAATCGAACCCCTGACCTCTACAATGCCATTGTAGAATTGAGCGTCTTTCCGCTGCTTACCCATATTTTCCAATCTCTGATCAGCGCGGATAATCCCTATTTTATTGGCATTTCTGGAGTGTAGTGGTAATTTCCCACTGTAGAGGCGGTTTACCGGCGAGTGCTTACCCGGTGCTTACCCGCCTTCGGGCGATGCGGGGATGCCATGGCCAAGATCAGCAAGCGGTTCGTTGACGCGCTGCCGCCCGACCATGAGGCGGTATACTGGGACGACAACCTGAAGGGCTTTGGCCTGCGTGTGAAAGCCAGCGGGTTGATGTCCTACGTCGTCCAGTATCGGAACCGCCAAGGCCGCAGCTGCCGCTACACCATCGGGCAGGCACGGCGCCGTATGCAGTCGGATAGCTCGCGGGTCTGGACGCCGGACGAGGCGCGCACGGAGGCCCAGGGGCTGCTGCTGAGCGTCCGCAAGGGCGGCGATCCGCTGGCGACCAAGCGCGACGTGCGGCCCGATCCTCGGGTATCCGAATTGGTGGACAGCTACCTGTCCGAAGCGCCCGCCGACAAGCCGGGCAAGAAGGCGTCCAGCTGGGCCACGGACGCCAGCAACCTGCGTCGCCACGTGGTGCCCATCCTCGGCAAGCGCCACCTCTCCACGCTCGTCAAGGCCGATATCCAGCGCTTTCAGCGCGACGTGACGAACGGCAAGACCAAGGCCGATATCCGGACCGGCAAGCCGCGCGGGCGCGCCATCGTCGAGGGCGGGCCGGGGACGGCGGCGCGGGCAACGGTCGTGCTGGCGGCGATGCTCAAATGGGCGGTGGAGCGCGGCTTGCGCCCGGACAATCCCGCCAAGGGGGTGAAGTTGAACAAGCTGCAATCCCGCGAGCGCTTCCTGTCGTCGGCTGAACTGACCGCGCTGGGTGACGCTGTCGTCAAGGCCGAAGCGGAAGGCGTCAACCGCGTGGCGCTGGCGGCGCTGCGGCTTCTGGTGCTGACCGGGGCGCGCAAGTCGGAAATCCTGTCGCTGCGCTGGGAGCATGTCGATTTCGAGCGCGCGGCGCTGCGGCTGCCGGACTCCAAGACGGGCGCCAAGGTGGTGCCGCTAGGGGCGCCCGCGCTGGAAGTGCTGGCCGGCCTGACGCGCGATGACGAGGCGTCCCCGTTCGTGTTCCCGGCCGGTCGCGGCAAGGGGCACTTGATCGGCCTGCCGGCGGTGTGGCGCAGGGTCGCCAAGGCGGCGAAGCTGCAAGGCGTGCGCATCCACGATCTACGGCACGGCTTCGCCAGCGTCGCGGCAGCGGATGGTTCGTCGCTCTACATCATCGGCAAGATGCTGGGCCATACGCAGGCCGCGACGACCGAGCGGTACTCGCACCTTGACCTCGACCCGGTCCGCGCGGCTGCCGACCGGACCTCGCGCAAAATTGCGGCGGCGATGGCATCAGGCGCAACCGCAGCCGGCGCCGCTGATGCGGTAGTTGTACCGCTGGCGGCGAGTCGGCGCGCACCAGCATAGAGCGATCCCGTCGCGCTGACGCTGGCCGTCGCTATCTCACGATAGGATCGAGGACCGAGCCACTGGCAAGGCCATTGAGTCTCGCGTGGAGGCCGATGGCCTCTGCTTCTGTCAGGCTTGCAATGCAATCAGCAGCAAACCGCGCTTTCTCGGTCGGCGAATTCCACAGGTAGGCCAGACGCCTAGGTAGATACCTAGGGAACTCCTTATGCGAATCATCGCAAAGGTCGTCGAATAGTTGCGACACGATGCGCTCTTGGCCTCGCTGCTGAGCCGCGAGCGTCGGTGAGTTAATTATGTAGTCGTGCGTGATTTGCTTCAGAATCTTGATCTCATCGACTGCACTCGCTTCGAAGGACACGCAGGTCCCATCTTCTCCGATCTCGGCCGCTGGCTTGAGGGTCACGGCATGGATGTACCGTCCGATCAACGCTGAAGTCATTGTGCGAAGTTGCTTCCGATGTTGCCGACTGCCTTCATACGGTTCTCGGAGCAAGTCCCCGAATGCTTCGAATAGCAATTCATCCAAGCGACGGACAGCGTTCCGCAACCTCGCCTTGGAATTGTATGGTTTATCCCACCAGCGGGCGTCTGCCCCTTCCGCTAGCTTTTCTCTGCCTTGATTGGAAAAAATGAGCGTCCAAGGAATCGCGTTACACCTGTGGAAGTCCTCTAAGTCATGGACTGAGTAAGCAATGTCATCGGCGTAGTCCATTAGCTCGGCTTCAGCGGTCTTCGCCGTGTGCTTAAACATCTCACGCGCAAACTCGAAATCCTCTCGCTCAGTTCGGTAGGCACTCCACTTCTTTGAGCGGCCGGGCGCGTTCGGATCTCGCAACCACGGGTACTTCAGAACGGCAGCGAGGGTAGCCCGTGTCAAATCCAGCCCAGGATCCGAGAAGCGCACTGCCAGCTTCGTGAGAATACGGAATGACTGCGCGTTGCCCTCATATCCGTCGTGGTCGTTATGTTCGAGGACCTTTGAATGGAGTATCTTCTCGCCGATATGGCCGAACGGTGGATGCCCCAGATCGTGGGCTAGGCATGCGGCTTCAACCACTTCCGGGTTTAGCCCCAAGGCACGCGCCTCTTTGGGCGTTTCCGTCATGCAGCGCTCTGCCAAGCGACGGCCGACTTGGGCAACCTTGAGAGTGTGCTGCTGTCGCGTGTGGAATACGTCTGCTTCAGCTGCCCTAACGATCTGGGTAATCCCGGCAAGCCTTCTGAACGCGGAGGAGTAAAGTATTCTGTCGCGGTCGCGGCCGAACGGATCGCGTTGATCCTCTGTCGTTGCTGCAAACCGTCGGGCAGCCCGCTCTTCGTTAGACCAAGGAAAAGCCGGTAGCGACACGATGCTGGACTACGCGAACTCCAGCGCGAATCGTAGGTTCGGTCCCAACCGAACGCGGCCTCTGTTGAGGACTTCGCTTAGTGCGGCTTGCACCTCCGAGCGAGAATACCCCAGGTCCATGAGTTGCTCGCGCAGCTTCGCCGCGTCGACCCCTCCGGGACACGCGCGCAGGATTGTGAGAAGGGCGTCTTCGATCTTCGATGGCTGTGGCATGTTGCTCAGTCGTCCCCTCGACCCGTAGCTGTAAGGCTCTCACGAAGGGTTTGGCACGGCAAGAGCCAGAACGTCCCACTAGGCTATGTATTGCCAAGGATGATCTATGAGAAGAACCTGTTAACACCGCGTCATTTCTGAGGGAATTCGGCCGTCGAAGGGCTTGGAAGCGATCCAGAGGCGCGTTCCTGAGTCTTTTGTTGCGCGGTGGTGCGAACCTAGATTCGGTTCTATCGCCAAGCTCTTTATTCAGGCTGCGCGCACCGAAGTCATACGAAATACTGATTACCGGAGATTCTCCACTCATTCCTCTGTAAGATTATCGAGACAGACGATAGTGCCTCGGAATCATGGGCGCCAAGCTTGTTACCTTCGATCAAGCGCTAAACTGGATCGCCTTCGGGCAACTGTCCGGCCCCATCGACGAGTCAGCCCAAGACCTACTCGAATTCAAAGACGGCAGCGGTTTCGTTGTGTTGGGCTTTGACGAGAACGGCGACTACGACGCCGGTGATACTGAAGGCCGGCTAGACCTCGCTATGGAATTGCTGTTGGGAGCAATCGAGACGGGCAAGGTGTCTCTGTTCGGAGATTCACAGCACAACAAGCAGCTCGGCTCTGAACGAAGGTGGGAAAAGCTAGGGGCGGACTTTGTGCGCCGCGCCGACTTCGATGAGGACTCGATCGACCGTGTCATGTACGACGGGAAACGGGAGTATGGGCACTTGTTCGTCCGGTTCGATGAGCTTAGGGACCTGCTGTCGTTCCTTCGGCCCGAACGCGATGACGCAACGGTTGAAGTTGGAGAAAACGAGGATCGCGCCGATCCCGTAAGCTGCTCCAGTGTCGTCAGGTTCGGCACGATTGCGGATGAGACCAACTGCGCTCAGTTGATTGAGAAGCTCGGCCGCGAGCACCTGGGGGCGCCACTAACCAAGAAGGCGGTGTGGGAGGATTGCAGCCGTCAGATTCCGCGACTTTCGTATAGAGCGTTCGGCCGATGCTGGGCAACTCGTGCGCCGGCTGAGTGGCGCCAGCCGGGTAGGCGACCCACTGGCCGCTCGCGTTCCGACGCGGAATCCTCACGGTGAATCGAAACGGCACTTAATCGTGTCGTCTATTTCATGCCCGCCGTTTCTGTCAGCGTTCCTCTGCTGCCGGTAAGAGCCGGCGACAGCATGAGGATGACTGATGACCCCCGACAATGATCGCAATTTGACACGTCGCGAGGCTGCGGAGTTCCTGACTGCGCACGGCTATCGCGTCGCGCCAACCACGCTGGCAAAGTACGCGACCGTCGGCGGCGGACCCGTCTACCAGTGCTTCGGCCGAAAGCCGCTGTACAAGCCCGCCGACCTTCTCGCCTGGGCATCGTCGCGCACCACCGGGCCGCTGCGATCCACCTCCGACAAGCAAGCCGCCTGACGCGCTAGGAACGCGGTACGTGCGTGAGGTGGAGTGTGGCCCCCCCCTTGTGGGTTTCAGCATCCTTCGCGCTGTAGCGCGTCCTGGGCCACCCAGCGTTCGACCTGCGGCGAGGTGTGCGACCATGCCAAACGCCAAGCGACCACGGCGAGGCAAGAGAGTGGATGCGACCGGCCGCAGCAAGGGCGGTGAGCCACACGTCCGCATCCACCATTGGGAATTGAAGTCCGCCGCCTTCCGGTCGCTCAGCCTGGGCGCGCGCGTCCTGCTGGTCGAGCTCAAGGCGCTGTACGTTGGCTACAACAACGGCGAGCTGTTCCTGAGCGTTCGCGAAGCGGCCCGCCGGATGAACGTCGGAAAGAACCTGGCTGACAAGTGCTTTGGCGAGCTGGAGGACAAAGGCTTCATCCGTCCCAACCGGCTGGGAAGCTTCACTTGGAAGGATGGCTCTAGGCGCGGCCTGGCTACGAGCTGGATCCTTACCGAGTTTGCGTTTGGCGATGCGGTCCCGACCAAGGACTTCATGCGCTGGCAGCCTTCCGAGCCTCCTACGGCTGCCCGTCGACGCAAACAAACGACGGTGCCCGCCAAGGGGTCACCCGGTCCCCCTGACGGGGACGCTGGCCCGTCGATCACGCCCGACTGTCCCCGCCTTGGGGACACTCCTGCCCCGGTGGTCATGCCGGACGGTCCCTCGGAAGGGGACACAGGTAAGCTACCATCAGAGGTTTCCGAGATTAGCGGATACAGACGTGGAAAGCAGACGCTCCCCCGCCCCGCCGTCAATCGACGAACTCGCCAAGCAACTGGCGGAAGTTGATCGGCAGATCGATGCCTTGCAGGCAATGCGAGCCGCCTTGTACCGCGCAGCTCGACAGCACCGCGTCCCCAAGGATCGGCTCCGCGCCTTGGCGTTGGCGGCCGGTGCGGTCCCGCCGTCGAGCGCATCGTGATCAATGGGATTTGTGGCCACTACGCGCGCGTACACGCGCGCGCGTTAGGGCACCGGAAAACTACCCAGCGAAAGGCAGTGCGATGCCTCGAAATTGAAACTCAATGCTTTCAATGCGACGTGTCGAGTTAGCCTGAACATTTAGGAATATGGAGCGGCGATGGGCGGGCGTGGATCAGGACGAACGGGCGGCTACCCAACGGCGGAAGCCTGCGGATCATTTGTGCTCGACGTTCGATCTTTTGCGGCCGTGCTCAAGCTGCCTGGCGAACGCTTTCCCGCGACTTTCACCTTCGATGAAGGCGGGTCGGATGAGTTGACGATCGCAATGGATGTGGACACGACCAACGAACACCTCCCGTTAGTCTGGTTTGAGCATGAGCGTCGCACGGCGAGCGCTGAGATTGAGCGCTACCGCATCGCATTTGAATCGACTCGACCAAACTTCGGAGGGCGACGCTGGTACTTCCGCTGTCCGTGCAACGGGAGCCGGGTGACTAGGTTGTTCCTTCCGTTGGGCGGTCACGGGTTTTGGAGCAGGAAGGCGTATCGGCTCGGGTTCGCGTGCCAGCGGGAATCCTGGGGCGACCGTGCGGACCGCCAAGCGCGAAAGCTGCATCGAAAACTGGGTGGCGATGGGCAATGGCGCTCGGGATCGCCTGACAAGCCGAAGGGAATGCGGTGGCACACGTATGAGCGGCACATGGAAAGGCTCGGCGCACTTGAAGAGCGGGTCGACGCGGCTTGGCTCGGGGGCGCCCTTCGGTTCTTGGCGAGGCACCGCCGCTGAACGCAAACCGGGCGCGGGTCCACTGGCGTAGGGCAAGGAGCGACGCCGATTGGACGAGCCGGGCGTGGGGGACTGGTGCGCCCGTGGTAACCCGGAACGCTTGGAAACGTCGCTGACCGTCACGGGCCGATCCCAACGAACGACGCGAGTTCCCGGCGCTAGGCACGCGGGCGCCAATGCCGCCGCCTATAGGTACTTCCGCACGATCTGATCCGGAGGAAGTGCGGCACCCAATTGTCGCAGCCGTGCCGCATACGCATCGAACAGGCAGTTGCGGAATCGCGGCACATCAGCCGGAGTTTGGTCACCAAGCGGGCCAAGGCCGCACCGTTGGGGCCAAGTCTTGAGCCACACGCCTTGCGTGGCGATGAAGGCAGACCGCGTGCTCGCCGGCTGCTTGGGGAGCGCATCGAAGTATGCCCGTTCGAGGCGAGCATCTAGAGCAGCCAAGAAAGCGTCAGCGCAAATGTAGCGCTCCACCCATCTGCGCGCGTTCGAGCACCACGCTGGCTTTGTCGCGAGGAACTTATCGAGCTGCATATCCTCTGACGTTGGCGCGCCATGATCACGGGGCGGCACAGGAACACGGCTTGCCTGCCTAATTGCGGCTTCCACACATGGCCCGAGCTCGCCTGGTTGCGGCGCATACCCCATCCCTGGTGGCCACTTTGCTAGCCCCCAACAATCGGCATCCTTCGAGCTAAACCAAAGGATGTCCGAAGGACCAACATAGCGCATGAAGGCCATCACCGAGCCGTGGGCGACGCCATGAGCTACAGCATTCATCGCGATTTCTTCGTTGCAAAGTTCTGAGCGGATGCCTGCCCGCGAGCAAGAGTGCATCCCCAAGAGTCCACCCTCCAAGACAACGCGATGAATCCCTGATACAAACAGTACTTGAGCGCACGCTGACGCGCACTTGGCGCCCGGTGGAACTATAGTCGAGACCTTCTCTCGATCCATCACGGCCACCATCTCGAAAGCGGCAGCGACGCTTCCCCCCGGACTATTCAAAGCAATGCTCTTATTGCCCCACGGGTCGCGGTCGGCTGACTGCAGGATGACTTGGAGCCGGGCGGCGTCACCGCTAACAATCTCTCCGACGCCTGCAACGATGCGGTGTCCGTCCGGCATCGTGATGATCGAAAACGTCATTGCGCTTGCCGAGTAGCAACAGGCAAAGATCGCCGGGATGAGCAATTCAAGGATCAGGAACATTGCGAGTCGAGTCACGCGCGCTTCTCCAGTGCCACCAAAGCTAAGCTGGTTCAGGTCGCCAGAGTCTGCCACCGAGGCGAGCCGCTGCGCCGCTACCGCTGCGGCCTGGCGGCTACCGACGCCCTGCGCAGCCTTATCGCTGGCCGGGCGCTCGATTGCGATCCGGTAGTGCAGGCGGACGGCGGCATCACAGACCGCTATGGCAGGACAATCGTGAGGTGCCGCGTGGGCGACACGGACATAGGCGCCCACATGGTCGAGAACGGCCACGTTGTCGCGTTCATTCGCTATAGCGACGAATATCTCCCGCAGCAGCAAATGGCGCAGGCGGCGAGGCGCGGCCTGTGGGCGGGGATATTCATGGAGCCACATTATTGGCGCCTCAGTGAGCGGTGGTGGCAGTAGGCGACCTTTTGACGTTGCACAGGATGCGCGCCGAGGCACGGTATTAGACTACCCGCATCAGGGAGAACGCGATGCTTCGAACGACCTTGCTGATGCTGCTGGCGCTGGGCTGCTTTCGGCCTGCTGAAGCGGCCCCGCTGCGCTGCGATGCCGTGCGGAAGGTAATGTGTTCGCCCGTCGAGTGTCGGCCAGTAGCGGCCGACTCGGTGGTGGTTTGGGTGGACCTCGACGCTAAGACCGTACGGCGGTGCGATGCTAAGGGGTGCGGCCAGTACCAAGCGACGGTCACGACAAGCGGCGCCTACACCAATGTTGAGATGGGCGGGCAGGGCGCGTTCCTGAAGATCGAGGCGAACTCGCTGGCGTTCACCGAGGTCGCAACGGCGATGCTGTTCGTTGTCGTCAGCCACGGCATTTGTCGCGTGTCAGGGTAGCCACTCGCAGCGGCCATAGGACTGCGACGGGATCAAGTTCCCGTCGAGGCCACGCGTGTGTCTGGAATGCACGCCGTTCCCGGCTCGGTCGATGGCGGTGATCTGAAGAACGCCGCTGCCGGTGCGTTCTATGAATTGAATGCCGCCGCCCTCTGCGCCCACCGCAACAACGGGATTTGAGCCTGCGTTGCCGATCACGTAGGCCTTTTCGGCCTTGTCGTCAGCGATCAAGAACCGCAGTTCGAGCGTGGTTGATTTCAGTCCCGACGGCGACGCCTCGCGCGTGAATTTGCACTCCCAAACGCCAGCAAGCGCACCGTGTGTCATGCCCACCAACAGCAGGCCAATAATGGCAGCGGTTCTCATCTAGGCCTCCGAACTGCAGGAGCCGACTACCAGCGGAACATCCTGGCATCATAGGGGAGTTTTCAGGCCGATACGCGCGGGCGCGCGCGTCTATACGCGCGAGGGCAAGCGGGCCGTGGCGCGTTGCCCGATGGCCGAAAACCGGCCGATTGCTTACCTGATGCTTACCCGAAAAAACAAAGGGCTTAGCGGTCACCCGCTAAGCCCTTGTTTAGATTGGTGGAGCCAAGCGGGATCGAACCGCTGACCTCTACAATGCCATTGTAGCGCTCTCCCAGCTGAGCTATGGCCCCGAAACTTCCGGCACCGCGCTGGGGCGCGGGTGATGCGCGACTAAATATGAAGCGTGCGCGCGCTAGGCAAGCGGATTCGGCGACCGATCAGGTCTCCTCGTCGCTCTGCTTCTCCTCGATATCGACGTCGAGCGCGGCATCCTCCTCGACCAGATCGTCGGTATCCTCCAACGCCGCGTCATCCACCGCCTCGTCGCCTTCGACCTCCGGCAGCTCGCCGCCGTCGAGCGCGACACCCTCCACGACCTCCTTGGCCTTGCTCTTGGCGGCGGCCGCCTTGGCGGCGGCGGCCGCGGCGGCGCCAGCCGCGGCGCGGCTGCGGCGGGTCTTCAGGAAGTCCTCGGGATCGTGCGCGTGATGGCACTTCGGGCAGGTGATCGGCGAATTGTTCAGGTCGTAGAACCGCGCACCGCAGTTCTGGCAGGTGCGCTTGGTTCCCCACGCGGCTTTGACCATCTCGGCCTCTTGCTCGATCCGGAAAATTGAGGGCTCGCCCGGAGCGGCGACATGGCTCCCGGCGGCAGGTCCGCGCGTTTGCCATGCGTGCCGGTCCCTGTCAAAAGCAAATTGCCGCGCCCGCCCAGCCGCCCGGCCGGACGGGTCGCCTCAGTGAGGGGAGTAGTCGACGCGATGCGTGCCCATTCCGCGCACCAGTTGAAATCCTCTCCCGTGGCCCACCTCGAGGGTCGTGCGCGCCTACCGGGCGACAAGGCCATCTCGCACCGCGCCCTGATGCTGAGTGCCCTGGCGGTGGGCGAGACCACCATCCAGGGTACCCGCGAGGGCCCGGACATGGTCTCGACCGCGACGGCGCTGCGCCAGCTTGGCGCCACGCTGGAGCATCGCGGC
Source organism: uncultured Rhizobiaceae bacterium (assembly GCA_964437145.1). Lineage (GTDB taxonomy): Bacteria > Pseudomonadota > Alphaproteobacteria > Reyranellales > Reyranellaceae > JAFAZJ01. Next base: position 7,475 of record CAYTFW010000066.1, on the reverse strand, counting down.
GGCGGCGAGTGGCGCATTCATGGCGTGGGCGTCGGCGGCTTGCGCGAGCCCGACGATATCGTTCATCTCGGCGATTCCGGCGCGCCCGCCCGCATGCTGGTCGGGATGCTGGCCAGCCACGATCTCACCAGCTTCGTCACCGGCGGCGCCAGTCTGCGACCGCGCTCGATGAGCCGGGTGATCGAGCCGCTGTCGCGCATGGGCGCCCGCTTCGTCAGCCGCGGCGACGGGCATCTGCCCATGGCGATCACCGGGCCGCGCACGGCGATGCCGATCGAGCACCGCATGTCGGCGCGTTCCTCGCAGGTGAAGTCGGCGATCCTGATGGCCGCGCTCAACACGCCGGGCGAGACCACGGTGATCGAGCCCGAGGCGACGCCCGATCACACCGAGCTGCTGATGGAGAGCTTCGGCGCCACCCTGCGCCGCCGGCGCCTCGACGACGGCGCGCTCGCCATCACCGTGGTCGGCCAGCCCGAACTCGAGGGCCGCGCGCTGGTCCTCCCCGGCGATCCCACGATCGCCGCCTTCGCCGTGGTCGCGGCGGCCACCGTCAAGGGCAGCGACGTCACGGTCATGAATGTCGGCCTCAACCCGCTGCGCGCCGGCCTGTTCGAGACCTTGCGCGAGATGGGCGCCGACCTGACTTTCGACAATCGCCGCGGCATGGGTGGCGAGCCGGTCGCCGATATCCGGGTCAGGGGCGGCGAGCTGCGCTGCGTCGACGTGCCGGCGAGCCGCGTGCCGACCATGATCGACGAGTACCCGGTACTGGCCGTCGCCGCCGCCTGCGCCGCCGGCACCAGCCGCATGGCCGGTCTGGCCGATCTGCGCGGCGAGGAGGGTGACAAGCTCGCCCTTATCGCGGCCGGGTTGGCCGCCAACGGCGTGAAGAGCGAGCTGGGCCCAGACTTCCTGCATGTCCATGGCATGGCGGGCATGGCGCCCGGCGGCGGCGTCGCCGAGACCGGCTCGGACTACCGCGTCGCGCTCGCTTTCCTCGTGCTCGGCATGGCGGCGAAGGCGCCCGTGGCGATCGACGACGCCACGCCGATCGACACCAGCGTCCCCGGTTTCATCACCATGATGAACGTGCTCGGCGCCCGGATCGGCGACGTGTGACTCATGACCCACCTTCCCCCGGAGGGGGAAGGTGGCGCGCGTAGCGCGACGGATGGGGGATGTTTCAACGCACGCGGTGTTCGTCTTCGACATCCCCCATCCGCCCTTCGGGCACCTTCCCCCTCCGGGGGAAGGTAAGGGTTCAGCTGGAATGCCCTTGGTCGACTCCGCGCGCGGTGCCAACATCCCGGCCATGTCGCCCCTGAGCCCCGCCGATCGCCGCCGCTTCGTCGCCGGGACCGACCTGTTCCGCGGCTGCGCGCCCGCCGAGCTGGATCGCGTCGCCGCGCTCCTGCGCGAGAAGCGCTATGCCGCCGGCCAGACCATCTTCCAGCGTGGCGACGAAGGCTCGGGCATGCTGTTCGTGGTCTCGGGCCAGGTGCATATCGTGGTGTCCTCGGCCGAGGGCCGCGAGATCATCCTCAACATCATCGAGCCCGGCCAGGAATTCGGCGAGCTGGCGTTGCTCGATGGTGAGCCGCGCAGCGCCGACGCCATCGCCCATACCGACAGCGTGATCCTGTCGATCTCGCACGCCGAGTTCATGCCGCTCCTGGCGCGCAACCCCGATCTCTCGGCGGCGATCATGCGCGTTCTGTGCGGCCGCCTGCGGCGCACCAGCACGCAGCTCGAATCGGTGGCGCTGCTCGAGCTCGGCGCGCGCCTGGCTCGCTTGCTGCTGTCGCTCGCCGATACGGTGGGCGAGCCGACCAAGACCGGTATCCGCTTGCGCCTCAAGTTGTCGCAAAGCGAACTGGGCCAGCTGGTCGCCGGCAGCCGCTCCAAGGTCAACCGGCATCTGATGGACTGGCAGGCCAGCGGTGTGCTGGAGCGCGACGGCGGCTTCATCGTGGTGCGCGATCGCGACGCGCTGGAGGATATCGCCGCGGCGCTGAAGGACTGAGGTATGGACTGGCGCTCCCGGCTGCTTCGGCTGCCGCCGCTGGCGCTGGGCATCGCCGCCGTCCTGGCGTTGGCCGCGGCGCGCCTGCTCGATCCGGCGCCGGTACGCGAGTTGCGCCTGGTGCAGTTCGACGCCGCGCAGCGGCTGATGCCGCGGCCACTGGCCGACCTGCCGGTGCGCGTGGTCGACATCGACGACGATTCGCTGGCACGTGTCGGCCAGTGGCCCTGGCCGCGCGATCGGCTGGCCACGCTGGTGCGCCGCCTGCGCGAGGCGGGCGCCGCCGCGATCGCGCTCGACATCGTCTTCTCCGAAGCCGATCGCCTGTCGCCGGCGCGCATCGTCGGCGAGGTGGCGCGGCGCGGCGGCGATCCGTCGCTGCTCGAGGCGATGGATCGCCTGCCGGACAACGACGCGCTGTTCGCCGCCGCGATCCGCGAGGCGCCGGTCGTGCTGGGCCTGCTGATGACCGCCGGCCAGGGCACGCCGGTTCAGCCCAAGGCGTCGCTGGCGGTGATCGGCCCGCCGCTGGCGGGGCATGTCGATCGTTTCGGCGGCGCGCTGCCGCCGGTGCCGGTGCTGCTGGGCGCCGCGCGCGGCCTTGGCAGCATCAGCATCGGCGAGTCCGACACCGCGATCGTGCGCCAGGTGCCGCTGTTGCAGATGGCCGGTGACACGGCGGTCCCGGGATTCGCCGTCGAGGCGCTACGCGTCGCGTTGGGGGAGACGACGATCGGCGTGCGCGTCGGACCCGTCGGCGGCGGTCGCGACGGCGTGCGCGCGCTGCGCATCGGCCAGCTGGTGGTGCCGACCGCGCCCGATGGGCAGATTTGGCTGCACGGCGCCGATCCCGCCGCCGACCGGGCGCGCTGGCTGTCGGCTTGGCGCGTGCTGGCGGGCGACACACTGGATGATCGCACGCGCGCGGAGCTGGCCGCGCAGGTCAAGGGCCGCATCGTGCTGGTCGGCGCCAGCGCCGCCGGCCTGGGCGATCTGCGCGCGACGGCGATGACGCCCTATCTGCCGGGTGTGTCGATCCATGCCCAGGCGATCGAGCAGATGCTCGCGGGCTGGCATCTCGAGCGGCCGTTCTGGGCCGATGGCGCGGAGCTTGCCGCGTTGCTGCTGATCGGCCTGCTGGCGACCTGGGCGGCGGCGCGGTTGCGCGCGGTGTGGGCGCTGCTCGCCGCCATCGCGCTGGACGCCGCGCTGATCGGCGTGGCGTGGTGGGCTTTCGCCGGTCCGCGCCTGTTGCTCGACGCGACGGCGCCGTTGCTGGCGGCGGTGGTCGGCTTCTCGGTGGCGGCGCTGGGCCGCTATGTAGGCGTCGAGACGCAGCAGCGCCGCCTGCGCGCGCGCTTCAGCCAGTATCTTTCGCCCGACGTGGTGCGTCGCCTGGTGGCGCAGCCCGGATTACTTCGCCTGGATGGCGAACAACGCGACATGTCCTTCGTCTTCACCGACATCGCCGGCTTCACCTCGCTCACCGAACGCGTCGGTCCGCGCAAGCTGATCGCGCTCCTCGACCGCTATCTTGACACGCTGTGCGAGATCGGCGTGCGCCATGGCGGCACGATCGACAAGATCGTCGGCGACGCCGTGCATGTGATGTTCAACGCACCGCTCGACCAGCCCGACCACGCCGCGCGCGCGCTGGCCTGCGCGCGCGAGATGGACACGGTGGCGCGGGCTTTCGCGCGCGACATGGAACAGCAGGGCGAGATCTTCGGCGCCACGCGCATCGGCGTCAGCAGCGGGACGGCGGTGGTGGGCGATGTCGGCGGCCGGCGGCGACTCGACTACACCGCGCACGGCACGGCGGTGAATCTGGCGGCGCGGCTCGAGGCGGCCAACAAGGCGCTAGGCACGACGATCTGCGTATCAGGCGCCACGCGCGCGCGGATCGAGGGCGCGGCGCTGCGGCCGGCGGCGCGGCTGATCGTGCGCGGCCACGCCGAGCCGGTCGACGTCTTCACGACCCTGCCCGAGGGCGCTACGGACGCGCAGACCGAGGCCTGGAGCGCGGCCTATGTCGCGGTCGCGACCGGCGCGCCCGAGGCGCGCGCCATGCTGATCGAGCTGCGGACGACATGGTCCGACGACCCGCTGGTCGCGCTGCACCTCAAGCGCCTCGACGCCGGCGCCCGCGACGCCGTCATCGATTTGCGCAGTTGAGACGCCCCTCGCCCGCGACCCTTCTCCCGCAAGGGGAAACGGGAGGAAGACTCGATGCTCATGTTCCCCTCTCCCCTCGCGGGAGAGGGGTTAGGGGTGAGGGGGCGTCGCCGATTGGCTGCAGGTGCAATTCGATCACCGTCTGCACTCCCTCGAAATTCCCGAGCACCTCGTTGTTCCAGAACCGCAGCACCGTGAAGCCACAACGCTCCAGATGTGCGGTCCGTCGCGCATCATACTCCGCGCGCTGGTCATGCTGTCCGCCGTCGACCTCGATGACGAGCTTCGCATCGAAGCAGACAAAATCCAGGATGTATTGATCGAACGGAACCTGGCGCCTGAACTTCCAGCCTGCGAAGCGACGATCGCGCAAGGCGTACCAGACCTGACGCTCCGCATCGGTCATGTCTTTGCGCAGGGATCTGGCGCGCGGGACGCTCATGAATGGCGGTCGTGCTGTTGTAACGCCCCCTCACCCCCGACCCCTCTCCCGCGAGGGGAGAGGGGAGCAAGATGGGCGTGTGATCCTCAACGCGCGCCGACGCTCGCCAGGGCACGGTCGATCTTGGGTTGGGGCCAGACGCGCTTGGGCTGTGGCTTGTCGCCGGGCGCCTTGATCATCGTGCCCTCTGTCGCCGCGAGCGGCAGCGTCTCGCCGCCCGCCGTCACCGCGACGCGGCCGTCGCGCACGAAGACGCCGTACTCGCCGTCGATCGGGCCGGCGAAGAAGGCGGTGCCGCGCACGCCCAGGAGTGCGTGCGGCGAGCGGATCTCGACCTTGGCGTTGGGCTGCGCTTCGGTGCGGCCGCCGACGAAGAAGAAGCCGCCCTGCAGGGCCCGGCCGACGAATTCGCCCTTGCGCGCTGCCGGGTCGAAGGCGAACTGGTCGACGGCGAAGCGCGCACCGGGCCCGAGGTTCAGCGCCGTGCCGTCGTTGAGACGTACCGCCAACTTGGTGTCGCCCGCCGTCTCGATCACGTCGCCCAAGCGGATGACCGCGCCGGTGCCGAGCGCCAGCTTGGCGCCGCCAGAATCCACCGTCGCCTTGCCTGCCAGCGACTCGACCGTGCCGACAACCTGCTGCTGCGCCGCCGCCGACAATCCCGTCAGGGCCAGGAATGCCGCGATCCCCGCCGCGGCCGCCATGTTGATCCAGCGGACCATGTTGTTCCCCCTCATCCTGCTGAAAATGAGCCAACACTCATCGCATTTCGTTGACTTAAGCGCCGACCGTGACCAAAGGATGGCGCGGATGATCATAGCACTCGACGGACCGTCGGCGGCCGGCAAGGGCACTTTGGCCCGTCGTCTGGCGGCACATTACAATCTGGCCCATCTCGATACCGGCTCGCTCTACCGCGCCGTCGGCGGGCGGGTTTTGCGCGAAGGCGGCGATCCCAGCGACGCCGCCCACGCTGCCGCCGCGGCGGCGGCTTTGACCGAAGATGATCGTATGGCCAAGGATCTGCGCTCCGAAGCCGTCGGCCAGGCCGCGTCGAAGGTCGCGGCGATCCCGCTGGTGCGGGCCAAGCTTTTGGATTTCCAACGCGATTTCGCGCGGAACCCGCCCGGTCGGCGGGCCGGCGCGATCCTCGACGGGCGCGACATCGGCACGGTCATTTGCCCTGATGCCGATGTGAAATTATTCCTCACGGCCAGCCTGGAGGCGCGCGCCGAGCGGCGATTCCGTGAGTTGCAAGCGACCGAGGCGGCGCCTATAAAGCGCGCCGTTCTGGAAGAGATGACGTTGCGGGACCGCCGCGACAGCGAACGCCAAGCGGCGCCGCTGAAGCCGGCCCACGACGCGTTCGTGCTTGATACAAGCACGCTCGACGCCGACGCGGTGTTCGCCGCCGCTGTCAGGCATATCTCCGAGAGGATGCGGTCGCGCCGGGCCTGAAGCCTTCGGCAGCGCGAGCGGGAGAGGTACCGAGGGCTGCGGCCGGATACGCGTGGAGAGAGCGCGGATCGTCGGCCGATGGCGTTACCAGGCAGTGGATCCGCCGAATCAATCGGTTGGCCGACGGACAGCAACCTGGTCCGGGATCGTCTGTGAAGGAGAAGACATGGCCAAACGTACCGCTTTGCGGGAAGCCGATCCCGCGACCGCCGATTTCGCGGCGATGCTCAATGATGCCCTCGGTGAGTCCACCGGATTCGAAGGCCAGGTCGTTCGCGGCCAGGTCGTCAACATTGTCGGCGATTTCGCCATCGTCGACGTCGGCCTGAAGTCGGAAGGCCGTATCGCGCTGCGCGAGTTCGCCAACGGCAACGGCGCGCCCGAGATCAAGACCGGCGATTTCGTCGACGTCTTCGTCGACCGCATGGAAAACAAGGAAGGCGAGGCGATGCTGTCGCGCGACAAGGCGCGGCGCGAGGAAGCCTGGACCCTTCTCGAGAAATCCTTCAACGACCAGCAGCGGGTCAACGGCGTGATCTTCGGCCGCGTCAAGGGCGGCTTCACCGTCGACCTATCGGGCGCCGTGGCCTTCCTGCCGGGCAGCCAGGTCGACGTCCGTCCGGTGCGCGACGTCACCCCGCTGATGGGCACGCCGCAGCCGTTCCAGATCCTCAAGATGGATCGCCGCCGCGGCAACATCGTGGTCTCGCGCCGCGCCGTGCTCGAGGAGAGCCGCGCCGAGGACCGCAGCCGCCTGATGGGCCAGCTGAGCGAAGGCCAGGTGCTCGACGGCGTCGTCAAGAACATCACCGATTACGGCGCGTTCGTGGATCTCGGTGGCGTCGACGGCCTGCTGCACGTCACCGACATCGCCTGGAAGCGCATCAACCACCCGAGCGAGGCGCTCACCATCGGCCAGCACGTCAAGGTGCAGGTCGTGCGCTTCAACCCCGAGACGCAGCGCATCTCGCTGGGCATGAAGCAGCTGATGAGCGATCCGTGGGACGGCGCGGCGGCCAAGTACCCGGCCCAGGCGCGGGTCAAGGGTCGCGTCACCAACATCACCGACTACGGCGCCTTCGTGGAGCTGGAGCCGGGTGTCGAGGGTCTGGTCCATGTCTCGGAGATGAGCTGGACCAAGAAGAACGTGCACCCCGGCAAGATCGTCTCGACCAGCCAGGAGGTCGAGGTGATGGTGCTGGATGTCGACATGACCAAGCGCCGGATCTCGCTCGGGCTCAAGCAGTGCCTCGACAATCCGTGGGACACGTTCTCCGACAAGTACCCGGCCGGTACCGAGCTCGAGGGCGAGGTGCGCAACATCACCGAGTTCGGCCTGTTCGTCGGCCTGCCCGGCGACATCGACGGCATGGT
>CAYTFW010000065.1:0-31059 GCA_964437145.1 uncultured Rhizobiaceae bacterium | reverse complement strand
TGCCGGCGAGACGCCGGCGCTCCCAAAGAGGTTCCTCGACGCTCCGGACTACTCCGCCGCGGCGCGTAGCGGCGGGCCGTGGCGCCGGGCCATGCGCGCGCGGCAGGCCTCGCCGAAAGCGTGGAAGATCGCGCGCGACAGCGGGTTCTCCAGCGCGCGGTGTTCGGGGTGCCATTGCACCGCCAGCATGAAGCCTGGCGCGTTGGGCAGGCTGATCGCCTCGACCTGGCTGTCGGGCGCGACCGCTTCGATACGAGCGCCGGGCGCGACCTGGGCAATGCCCTGGCCGTGCAGCGAGTTGACTTCGGCGTGCTTGAAGCCGGTGATGCGCTGGAGCAGGCCGCCATCGGTGATGTCGATGGCGTGCGCTGGTGCCACCTTGGCTTCGAGGCTGTCGACGCGCGGCGAGCGATGATCCATGCGGCCGGGGATCTCCTCGACATGGGCGTGCAGCGTACCGCCCAGCGCGACATTGACCTCCTGGATGCCGCGGCAGATCGCCAGCAACGGAATGCCGCGCGCGATGGCGCCCTTGATCACCGGCAAGGTGGTGGAATCGCGTGCCGGATCGGCGGCGACGCCGGGCCGGGGGTCACGGCCGCCGTAGTGCAGCGGCTCGACATTGGATGGGCTGCCAGTCAGCAGCACGCCATCGACGGCGTCGAGGATGCGGTCGAGGTCGAGGCCCTGCTCGCCGACGCCGACGGCCGGCAGCAGGATCGGCGTGGCCGTGACGGCCTCGACAACGGCTTTGATGTAGCGGTCGCCCACCGAGTGGATGGTCCAGGCCTTGATCTGGCGGCGGCAGGCGGAGATTCCAACGAGGGGACGCGACATGAGCCTTCGGCACGGGTTAAACGCACCTATCATATTCCGCCGCGCGGTTCGGCGGGGCAAGCGCAATAGCCGCAGGGAGCGCATGCCTATTCGCGGCGGCTTGCCTTGTCCCGGCCGGGCGGCGCGTGCTACGCGGGCCGCGCCCCCTTCGCAGGAAGATCCGAGATGAGCGACACCAACCAGCCGGCCGGCCAGGCGCCGATCACGATCCATGGCCAGTACATCAAGGACATGTCGTTCGAGAACCCGCGCGCGCCGCAGAGTCTGCAGCTCACCGCGCCGCCGCAGTACAACCTCAACGTCCGCTGCGACGCGCGCAACCTCGAGCAGCCCGGCATGTTCGAGGTCACCATGAGCATCGAGCTCGATGGCAAGGACCAGCAGGGCCAGCTGATCTTCATCATGGAGCTGGCCTATGCCGGCGTCGTCAGCGTCGGCGCGGTACCGCAGGAGGCGATCGGGCCGATCATCGGCATCCACGTGCCGATGCTGCTGTTCCCCTTCGCCCGCGCCATCGTCACCACCGTGCTGAGCCAGGCGGCGCTGCCGCCGCTCCTGCTGCAGCCGGTCGATTTCGCCGCGCTGTACCAGCAGCAGATGGCCCAGGCTGGCACCACGCCGGTTGGTCGCGCCTAGGCACGCACCAGCGTGTCTTCCTGGGAACGCCGGCGTCCCGCCGGCTCATGAAGGTACCGGCGGGACGCCGGCGCTCCCAAAGAGATCCCTCGCGTTATTTCAGCCAGAGCGGATCGCTCAGTTTCTTGAGAAAAGCTTCGTGCGCCGCCAGCTCGGCGGGCGATGGCGCGTGCGCGCGGGCTTCGCGTGCGGCGCTGGTCGTAGGGACGCCGTCGCTAGCCGGCGCCGCGGCGGCTGTGGCGGCGGCGGCGAGATCGAGGCCGCGCTGGCGGCCGCCGTTGAGCTCGATATAGACCTCGGCCAGCAATTCGGCGTCGAGCAGCGCGCCGTGCTTGGTGCGATGCGCGTTGTTGATGCCGAAGCGCTCGCAGAGCGCGTCCAGGCTGTTGCGCTGACCCGGGAATTTGCGCCGCGCCACGCTCACCGTGTCGACGAAGGCATTGGTGAGCGCCGGCCGGCCGACCTTGTCCAGTTCGGCGTTGATGAAGCCGAGGTCGAAGGCGGCGTTGTGGATCACCAGGGTGGCGTCGCCGAGGAAGTCGAGGAAGCCCTCGGCGACGTCGCCGAACAGCGGCTTGTCCTGCAGGAAGTCGACCGACAGGCCGTGGACGGCGAACGCCTCCTCCGGCATGTCGCGCTCGGGATTGAGGTAGCTGTGCCAGGACTTGCCCGAGGGCATGCCGTGGATCAGCTCGACGCAGCCGATCTCGACCAGGCGGTGCCCGGCACGCGGATCGAGGCCGGTGGTCTCGGTGTCGAAGGCGATCTCGCGGGTCATAGCGGTCGGCCCCTGCGGCTGCGGGCGATCTCGGCGATGCGGCGCTCGAACAGCGGCCGGCCGGGCCAGAACTTGCCCTTGCGGTTGCGGAGTTGTTTCAAGGCTTTAGCCAGTGCCGCGCGGGTCGGGCCGATGCCGGCGTTGCTGGGCAGGACGAAATCGGCGCGCCGGCGCTTGATGGTGTCGTGGACCTGCCGACGATGGATGTCCTCGAACTTCTCGGGCGTCATGCCTGGGCGAGCCAGCACACGCTGTCTTTGCAGGAAGTAAGGAGAACTTACCACCATCGTCGCGTCCATGCGTCGATGGCCGCTGCCCTCGAACAGCAGGGGGATGTCCAGGACCACGATCGGCGCGCGGCGCGACGCCCATTTCTTGAGGAAAGCGCGCTGGCGGCGGCCGACGATGGGATGGACGATGCTCTCCAGCCGGCGCAGCGCGACCGGGTCGCCGAACACCTTGGCGCCGAGCGCGGCGCGATCGAGCACGCCGTTCTTCACCGAGCCCGGAAAGGCGGCCTCGATCGGGGCTAGCGCCTCGCCGCCGGGCGCCTGGACGGCATGGACGGCGGCGTCGGCGTCGTAGACCGGGATGCCCATGCTGCGCAGCAAACGCGTCGCGGTGGACTTGCCCATGCCGATGGAACCGGTCAGACCAACGATCAGCATCGGCTCACTCGTCCTCGCCCAGCGCCGCGCGCAAGGCCCGCCGCAGCGCCTTGGCATCCTTGCGCGCCAGCTCGCCTAAGCGCCTCTCAGCCTTGATATTTTCGACCACGAACAGCTTTAGCCGCACCACCGAGGGCACCGGCAGGCCGGCGGTCTGCAGGTCGACGATCGGCACGTCGCTCGACCAGCCGCCGACGGAGCTGGTCACCATGGCGCACAAGGTGTGGCCCTGGCTGATGTTGAAGGTGCGGGTCGACAGCACCACCGCCGGGCGCCGTTCCGACGGCCGCAGGTCGGTGAGCGGGTGCGGCAGCGCCACAACGTCGTAGCGGTCAAAGATCACGGTAGGCGTCCCTGTCGGCCGCGCTGCCCCATTCGGACAGGTCGGTGGCGACCGCGCCGGCGGGAGCGGCCTCCGAATGCTGCGCGATCTTGCGCAGCATCGCCTGGTCGTGGTCGATGGCGAAAGAGACCAGATCGCCATCCTGCAGGCCGAGCGCGGCGCGCACGGCCTTGGGGATGGTGATCTGACCCTTGCTGGTGATCCGGCTGATCAGGCGCATTCCTTACTTTCCGCCTCGGAAGTAAGGAAGTCAACAGGATCAGGGGATCAAAACAGTCTGGCCGGTGGTCTTGCGGCTCTCCAGGTCGCGATGCGCCTGGGCCGCGTCCTTCAGGGCGTAGGTCTGGTCGATGGTGATCTTGATCTTGCCGCTCTTGACCATCTTGAACAGCGCCTTGGCGCTGCCCTCGAGATCCTTGCGGGTCGAGGTGTAGGCGCCGAGGCTGGGCCGGGTCAGGAAGGCCGAGAGGTTGCCGCCCAGCACGGCCGGCGCGACCGGCGGCACCGGGCCGGAGGCGTTGCCGAAGCTCGCCAGGGTGCCCAGCGGGGCGAGGCACTTCAGGGAGATATCCCAGGTGTCCTTGCCGACGCCGTCATAGACCACCGGCACGCCCTTGCCCTTGGTGATCTCCTTCACGCGGGCGACGACGTCTTCCTTGGAGTAATCGATCACCCAGGCGTAACCATGCTTCTTGGCGATCGCCGCCTTCTCCGGCGACGAGACGGTGCCGATCGCCTTCACGCCGAGCGCCTTGGCCCACTGGCCGAACAGCAGGCCGACGCCGCCGGCGGCGGCGTGGAACAGCACGATGTCGCCCTTCTTGCACTTGTGGGTGCGGCGGATCAGGTACTCCGTGGTCATGCCCTTGAGCATCATCGCGGCGGCTTGCTTGTCGCTGATGCCGTTGGGCAGCTTCAGCAGGATCGCCGCCGGCAGCACGCGCTCCTCGGCATAGGCGCCCGGCGCGCTGCCGCAATAGGCGACGCGGTCGCCCTTCTTGAAGCCCTTGACCTTCGGGCCGACCTCGACCACGACCCCGGCGCCCTCGCGGCCGATGCAATTGGGCATCGGCACCGGGTACAGGCCTGAGCGGGTGTAGATGTCGATGAAGTTCAGGCCGATCGCGGTATGGCGGATGCGCACCTCGCCGGCGCCGGGCTTGCCGACCTCGACATCGGTGTATTCCATCACTTCCGGCCCGCCGGCCTGTTTGATCTGCACCGCCTTGACCATGGGAGCCTCTCCTCGCCTGTTGCGAGGCGGAGCCTAGAGCAGCCGCGCAGCGCTTACCACCGCGACAGCGCAACGCTTGCGCGTTTGTCTTGTGCCGCGTAGGCGTCGCCGCCTGCTTCGTCAGGAGTCCATCATGCGTCGTCGTTCCCTGCTGCTCGCCATCCTTGCGACGCCCGCCGTCGCCCCCGCCGTCGCCGTCGCGCAAGGCACCAGCCCATTGCGCATCGAGCAGCCTTTCGCGCGCGCCACCGCGCCGACAGCGCGCGCTGGCTCCGCCTACATGACGATCGTCAACAGCGCGGCGAGCGCCGATCGCCTGCTGCGTGCCGAATCGCCCGTGGCGGCGCGTGTCGAGCTGCACACGGTGATCAAGGAAGGCGACGTGATGCGCATGCGCGAGGTGACGGGCATCGACGTGCCGGCCAACGGCAAGGCGACATTGGCGCCGGGCGGCCTGCACATCATGCTGATGGAGCTCAAGGCGCCGCTGAAGGCGGGCGACACCGCGGCGATCACGCTGGTCTTCGAGAAGGCCGGCCGCGTCGAGGTCGCGGTGCCGATCCTGCCGCTGGGCGCCGCGCCCGCCGGCGAGCACAAGCACTGATGGACCTCGTCCTCGCCTCGACCTCGATCGCGCGCCGCGCGCTGCTCCAAGGTGTCGGGCTCGCGCACGAGGCGCTGTCACCCGGCGTCGACGAGCATGCCGAGAAAGCCCGGCTGGGCGCGATTTCAGGCGATGCGCTGGCCACAGCGCTCGCCGATCTGAAGGCGCTGGCCGGCGCGCGACTGCGGCCGGGCGCGCTGGTGATCGGCGCCGACCAGACCTTGACCTGCGACGGCGCGCTCTACGACAAGCCGGTCGATCTCGCCGAGGCGCGCGCGCATCTGCTGCGGCTGCGCGGGCGAACCCACACGCTGCACGCCGCGATCTGCGTCGCGCGCGACGATCGCGTGATCTGGCGTCACCTCAGCGCGGCGCGCTTGACGATGCGCGACTTCAGCGACGCCTTCCTCGATCACTACGTCGCATTGTGCGGCGAGACGCTCACCACATCGGTCGGCGCCTATCGGCTCGAAGGCCCGGGGCCGCAGCTCTTCGAGCGCATCGAAGGTGATTACTTCACGATCCTTGGTCTGCCACTATTGCCGCTGCTCGACTTCCTGCGTGGTGCCGGGGTCGCTCGGAACTGACAGATGACGCCTGATTTCGCCGCCCTGCTCGCCGCCGCCCGGGAGCGTCCCTTCGCCTTCATCGTCGGCTGGCCGGTCGAGCATTCGCGCTCGCCGCTGATCCACGGCTACTGGCTTCAGGAACGCGGCATTACAGGCCATTACGGCCGCCTGGCCGTCGTGCCCGGTGGTGAGGCGTTGCGCGCCACGCTCGACTTCATCCGCCGCACGCCGCACGCGCGCGGCTGCAATCTCACTCTGCCGCACAAGATCGACGTGCTCGGCATGCTCGATCGCATCGAGCCCGGCGCTGAGCGCATCGGCGCGGTCAACACCGTCGTGAAACTTGCCGACGGCACGCTGGAGGGCCGCAACACCGACGCCTTCGGCTTCATCGCCGCGTTGCGCGCCGGCGCGCCGCGCTGGAAGCCTGAGGCGGCGCCGGCCGTCGTGCTCGGCGCCGGCGGCGCGGCGCGCGCGGTATGTCACGCGCTGGTCGATGCCGGCGTCCCTGAACTGCGCCTGCTCAATCGCACGCGGCAATCGGCGATCGACCTTGGCGCGCAGGTGACGCCCAAGGACGGCCGCACCGTGGTGATCGACAGCTGGGATCGGCGCGCCTCGGTGCTTGCTGGCGCCGGCCTGCTGGTCAACACCACGTCGCTGGGCATGAAGGGCGCGCCGCCGCTGGAGATCGATCTCGCGGCGCTGCCGAAGACGGCGGTGGTCAACGACATCGTCTACGTGCCGCTCGAGACGCCGTTGCTGGCGGCGGCGCGGGCGCGCGGCAACGCCACGGTCGATGGCCTCGACATGCTGCTGCACCAGGCGCGGCCGGGTTTCGGCGCGTGGTTCAACGTGGCGATGCCCGAGGTGACGTCGGCGCTGCGCCGCGCCGCCGCCGGCGACCTCGGCGCGCGTTGAGGCCACCGGCACGCACCGGGGCTCAACCCCGCCTCAGCGCCGCCATCGCCTCCCACCCATGGTAGCCGCAGGGCGTGTCGTCGTCGTTCAGGTGGAGCACGGCGCCGAGCTGGAAGATCAGGTGCACATTGTCCTCCAGCGCGGTGGTGGCGCCATGGATGGCGCCGGCTGGCTCGTACGAATAGTCGCCGGGCCGCATGATCGCGTCGGTATCATTGTGGCGCATGCTGCCGGCGAGGCAGAAGACATGCGCCGGCGCGAGATGCTTGTGGCGGCGGGCCACGAAGCCCGCCTTCCAGCGATGCATCGATACCCAGGCACCGCTCTCGCGGCCGATCCACAGGATCTTCACGGCGGTCATCGGTGTCTGCTCGATCCATGGCGCGTCGGCGCGGATCAGGGCGTGCAGGTCGGACAGTTCGGGCATCGCGTTCATGGCGTTCACCTCCGGGATCGGCACAGAGGTACGCCCGACGCGGCATAAACAGAATTCCCTATTCCGTTGGGTAGATATAGGCTTTTACCTATGGCACTGAAGATCGACTCGGACGGGCAGATCAGCCGCCGGCTCAGGTTGCGCGACCTCCACGTGTTCCGGACGGCGGCGCGGCTGGGCAGCATGGCCAAGGCGGCCAGCGAGCTGGGCGTCACGCAGCCGGCGGTGTCGGAGGTCATCGCGGGGCTCGAGCATGCGCTGGGTGTGCGGCTGCTCGATCGAACGCGGCGGGGTGTGGACACCACGATCTACGGCGCGGCGCTGCTGACGCGCAGCGTCGCCGCGTTCGACGAACTGCGACAGGGCGTCCGCGATATCGAGTTCCTGGCCGATCCCACCGTGGGTGAGCTGCGCATCGGCTGTCCCGAGTCGATCGCCGCCGGCCTGCTGCAGCCGATCATCGCGCGCTTCGCCAGAAGCCATCCCCGGGTCGTCCTCGAAGTCGACACGCTGACCACGCAGACCTTCGCGCCGCGCATGCGCGAGCGCACGCTCGACCTGATGCTGGCGCGAAGCGGCTGGCCGCTGGACCAGCCGGCGCTGGTCGAGGACTTCGCCATCGAGCCGCTTTACGAGGATGGTCTCGTGATCGCCGTCGGCCGCGGCAATCCGCTGGCGCGGCGCCGCCACCTGTCCTGGAGCGATCTGGCGGGGCAACCCTGGGTGCTCACGGCCAGCGACGTGTGGAATCACCAGATGGTGAGCGAGGCGTTCGCCGTCCAAGGCCAGAAGCCGCCGACGCTGCTGATGAAGACGGTATCGGTGCATCTGCGGGCGCATATGGTGGCGAGCCGCCCCTGCATCACCACTTTTCCTCGTTCGGTCATGATGCTGCAGGGCCGCCAGCTCGGGCTGAAGTCCCTGCCCCTCGCATTGCCGCCACGGCAATGGCCGATCTTCGCCGTGACGTTGCGCGAGCGAACACCAGGCCCGCTGGTCGAGCGCTTCCTGCAACATGCCCGGGCCGTCGCTCGATCCCTGTCGGGCTCGACGCCGAAAAGCTGACGCGGCTTGGCCGCTCTACAGCCCGCGGCGCTGGCGGAAGTACAGCGCGAGCTTCACCCGGATGTCCTCGGCGAGGTCGCGCGCGGCGCGCTCGCGCGCGTTCTCGCGCGCGGCTTCGGTGGCGGGCTGCGAGCGCGTCATGTCGTAGCGCGCCACGGCGCGGCTGACGCCCGACGTCAGCGTGGCGCCGGCTGAGTCGCGCAGGCTCCACGTCGCGCTGACGCGCAGGATCTGCAGGATCGCCACCTCGTCGATGCGGCGCAGCGGCGACTGCTCGGACTCGGCGCGCGTGACAACGAGATGGTAGAGCGGCTGGCGCGGCTCGCCCTCGGGCGTGAGATGGTCGAGCAGGGCGTTGCGCAGCACTTGCCCGCTGCGCTCGGCGATGGTCGCGACCTTGATCGCCGCGAGGTCGCCGGCCACGCCGCCCGCGGGCGCGCCCGCCTGTGGCGTGCCCTCACCGCCGCCGTACAGCGGACGGAGGCCGCAGGCTGAGAGTGTGGTGAGGAGCGAGAGAAGCGCGACGCGTCGCGTGTGTTGAAGCGCCCCCTCACCCCCGGCCCCTCTCCCGCGAGGGGAGAGGGGAGGAAGCCTCATGTCCCCCTCTCCCCTTGCGGGAGAGGGGTTAGGGGTGAGGGGTGGTACGGACCCGGACGTCTCACACCACCACGTTGACGATGCGGTTGGGCACGACGACGATCTTCTTCGCCGGTTTGCCGGCCATCGCCTTGATCACGTCGGCCTCGGCCAGAGCCGCCGCCTCCGCCTTCTCCTTCGGCGTGTCCTTGGCCAGCTTCAAGGTCGCGCGCAGCTTGCCGTTGACCTGCACCGCCACCGTGACGTCCTCGTCGGCCAGCAGCGCGGCGTCGGGCGTCGGCCACGGCGCGTCGGCCACGAGGCCATCGCGGCCCAGCAGGGTCCACAGCTCCTCGGCCAGATGCGGCGTCATCGGCGCGATCAGACGCACGAAGATGTCGAGCGTCTCGCTGAGCGCCGCGCGGTCGGAATCGGTCGCCGCCTTGAAGCCCTCGATGGCGTTGGCCAGCTCGTAGAGCCGCGCCACCGCCTTGTTGAAGTGGAAGGCCTCGATGTCGGCGGAGATGCCAGCCGCGGCCTTGTGCGCGGCGCGACGCAGCGTCATCGCCGCGTCGGAGAAGGCGCCGTTGGCCTTGGCCGCCGAGACGCCGCCGCCGATCGCCTCGCTCAGCAGCCGGTACAGCCGCTGCTGGAAGCGCCAGGCGCCGCTGACGCCCGCTTCGGTCCACTCCAGGTCGCGCTCGGGCGGGCTGTCGCTCAGCATGAACCAGCGCGCGGTGTCGGCGCCGTAGTCGCGGATGATCTGGTCGGGATCGACCACGTTCTTCTTCGACTTCGACATCTTCTCGGAGCGGCCCACCGTCACCGGTGAGCTGTCCGAGGCGCGCACCACGGCGCCGCCGTCGAGGCGCTTGATCTCGTCGGGAAACAGCCAGGTGTTGTCGGCGGCGCGATAGGTCTCGTGGCAGACCATGCCCTGCGTGAACAGGCCGTCGAACGGCTCGTCGCGGCTGGTCATCTGCACCTCACGCATCGCGCGCGTCCAGAAGCGCGAATACAGCAGATGCAGGATCGCGTGCTCGACGCCGCCGATATATTGATCGACCGGCATCCAGTAGTGGTTCTCCTCGCGGTCGAACGGCGCGCTCTCGACACCGGGCGAGGTGAAGCGATCGAAGTACCAGCTCGAATCGATGAAGGTGTCGAAGGTGTCGGTCTCGCGCCGCGCCGGCTTGCCGCAGGACGGGCATGCGACATGCTTCCATGTTGGATGACGGTCGAGCGGATTGCCCGGCGTGTCGAACTCGACATCGTCGGGCAAGGTCACCGGCAGATCTTTGGCCGGCACCGGCACGACGCCGCAGGCGTCGCAATGGATCGCCGGGATCGGGCAGCCCCAATAGCGTTGGCGCGACACCAGCCAGTCGCGCAAGCGGTACTGCACCGTGCCCTTGCCCTGCCCCTTGCCCTCCAGATGCCGAATGATCGCGCGCTTGGCGTCGGGCACCGACAGGCCGTTCAGGAAGCCCGAGTTGTAGATCGTGCCGTCCTCGACGAAGGCCTCGGCGCCGACGGTGAAGCTTTTCGGGTCGGCGTCCTTGGGCAGCACGACGGGGATCACCGGCAGGCCGTACTTGCGCACGAAATCGAGGTCGCGCTGGTCGTGCGCCGGACAGCCGAAGATGGCGCCGGTGCCGTATTCCATCAGCACGAAATTGGCGACGTAGACCGGCAAGGTCTCGCCATCCTTGACGATGTGCTTCACCGACAGGCTGGTGCGGTAGCCCTTCTTCTCGGCGGTCTCGATCTCGGCGGCGCTGGTGCCGGTCTTGCGGCACTCGGCGATGAACGCGGCCAGCGCCGGGTCGTCCTTCGCCAGGCGCGCGGCCAGCGGATGGTCGGGCGAGATCGCCATGAACGAGGCGCCGAACAGCGTGTCGGGCCGCGTGGTGAAGATCTCCAGCGTCTCGCCGGGCTGCGCGCCCTCGCCGGTCAGCTCGAAGAACACCCGCGCGCCTTCGCTTTTGCCGATCCAGTTGGCCTGCATCAGGCGCACCTTCTCGGGCCAGCGCGGCATCGACTCCAGGCGCGTCAGCAGCTCCTCGGCAAAGTGCGTGATCTTCAGGTTCCACTGCGAGAGCTTGCGGCGCTCGACGGTGGCGCCGGTGCGCCAGCCCTTGCCGTCGATGACCTGCTCGTTGGCCAGCACGGTGTTGTCGACCGGATCCCAGTTGACCCAGGCTTCCTTGCGGTAGGCCAGGCCGGCCTGCCAGAAGTCGAGGAACATCTTCTGCTGGTGGCGGTAGTAGCTCGGATCGCAGGTCGCGACCTCGCGGCTCCAGTCCAGCGACAGCCCCATCGACTTGAGCTGCCCCTTCATGGTGGCGATGTTCTCGTAGGTCCATTTCTTGGGATGGACCTTCATCTGCATCGCCGCGTTCTCGGCCGGCAGGCCGAAGGCGTCCCAGCCCATGGGGTGCAGCACGTTGAAGCCGCGGGCGCGGCGATAGCGCGCCACCACGTCGCCCTGGGTGTAGTTGCGCACGTGGCCCATGTGGATGCGCCCCGACGGGTAGGGGAACATCTCCAGGACGTAGTACTTGGGCTCGGCGCGATCCATTTTCGCGCGGAAGGTGCCGCGCTCGTCCCAGGCCTTCTGCCACTTGGCCTCGGTCTCGCGGAAATTATAGCGCACGGGGGATTGGCTGGCGGACATGATCGGACCGATGGGAGCTCAGCAACAGGACGACAGGGCGCGCAAGCGCGCAACCGGCCTTAGAGGCCGGCGGCGATAAGTCGAAGGAGCCGCTGATATCCGATCATGGGCAGGCAGGCTAGGGCCCGCCGTGCGATTGTCAACCCGGTCGGGGTAACGCTCAGTTACCCCTGGCGGCGATGCGCAGCTGGCGGGCGCGGGTGAGAATCGCGTTCTCGAACTCGAAGGCTGTCTTGGGATCAACAGGCGCGTCGACCCAGCCGCGGCCGCCCGCCTGCTGCTGGCGGATGATCGAGGCGCGGATAGCGTCGGCCCGCAGATCGCGGTCGAGGATCAGCACCTGCAATTTCAGCCGCTCGTTGGGCGACTCGGTGAACTGGAACCAGTCGGTGATGATCAGCCCGCCGAACGGGTCGGCCGAGGCGATCGGCCACTTGTTGTCGATGATCACGTCGAGCGAGGCGCGCCACAGGAAGGCGTTGACGGCGATGCCGGGCTCGTTCAGCCCCTTGCCCTTCTCCTCGCGCGAGCCGAACAGGCCGCCCGGCCCGAACAGGCCGCCGCTGTCCCGGGAGCCACTACTGAGGCCGAGGCCACGATCCTGCTTTGGGCGGGTCAGCTGGTCGGGCAGCGCCTTGTCGTCGCCGCCGCAGCTCGCCAGCCCGACCGACAGCCCGGCGGCGACCATGACGGAGGCAACGCGCAGACCGCCCCGGATCGGGCGACGATGGCCTCTGAACATTGCGAACGGCTCCCTGTAACGGCGCGGCGGCTCTTGGGCCGGCCGGTACGCCAAGGCGGACTTATAGGGGAAGTCCGCCACAGGGAACAAGTCACCGGCGCTGAACAAGGCGTGCGGCAGGTCACACCATTACTATAACGCGGCAAAACCCATTAATTTCAAGATGATAGCAAAAAAACTTCAGCAAAGTATGCCATATTTAGCGTCAGCCACGAATCTTACTCAATATGTTGACGGTCGAGACCATGGCGGGAAGGGGCGGTCAGGCGGCCAATTTGTGGCGTTCCTGCCACACCCCGGGACCGAATCGGCTCTACAGGCTTTGGTTTCTTGACCCCTGATAGGGCGGCGAGTTTAATCCGTCATGGCCCGTCGAGTGGCAGGAGCGGTTTTGGCCGAGTTGTGTGGCCAGCCCTTCTAGAACCGGTCGCCGTCGGTCCTGATCGCGAGACGCAGCAGAGAGAGAGAGAGGGAGAAATGAAGAAAGTCCTCCTGGGGACGACCGCTTTGATCGCAGGCGGCCTCGCGGCCGTGCCGGCGATGGCGGCGGAGCCCATCAAACTTGGTGTCGGCGGCTATATGCAGCAGTACTTCAATGCGGGCCAATATGGCGGCACGCAAGGCAACAACTACCGCACGCCGAACTTCAAGTACGAAGGCGAAATCTGGTTCATCGGCCAGACCAAGCTCGACAACGGCACCACCGTCGGTGTGCGCATCGAGCTCGAGGGCTGGTCGCAGGGTGGTCTCTTTGGTGTCAACGTGCCCGTCCCTGGCAGCACGCGTCCAACCTCTGCCTTGGACACGGTCGACGAAGAGTACATCTTCGCCTTCGGTGACTGGGGTCGTATCGAGGCTGGCGGCATCGACGTGGTGTCTTATCGAATGTTCTACGGCGCGCCCAACGCGCTCCCGGGCTACGGTTCGACGCAGTTCAACTTCGGCGCCGGCTCGGCTACAACCTCGTTTGCCAACGGTGGGCTCCATTTCGGCGCGTCGGCTATCGGTATTTTCGGCGTCGATGCGAACCGCATCAACTACTACACGCCGCGCTTCTTCGGCCTGCAGTTCGGTGTGTCGTATACACCACAGATCAACGCCAACACTCTTACCGCCGGCTTCACTCAGCCGAACACTGCGGGGCTCTGTGGCTTCACCGGTGGCGCCGGCAACGCGCCGCTTTGCCACGCGGGTCAGAACGCCTATGTCAACGGCGTGTCGATCAGCGCGAACTATGTCAACAAGTTCGGCGATTTCGGCGTCGCCGCGTCGTTCGGCTGGGATTTTGCCGCTTACGACGGCGGCATCCTCACCAGCGGCCAGCAGCGTGACTACCACGCGATCGGTGGCGGCCTCCAGCTCAGCTACGCCGGCTTCACCGTCGGTGGCAGCTTCGGCTGGGACAACAATGGCCTGATCGCCGGCAACGAGAACCTGTTCTGGTCGGCCGGTATCATGTACGAGACAGGTCCGTGGGCGGTCAGCTTCGCGTACTTCGGTGGCACCCGGCGTGAGAGCATCCCGGCGTTGCAAGGCTTGGGCGGCGCGGTCGGTACCGACCAAGCTCACCTGTTGATGCTCGGCGGCACCTACGCCATCGGACCGGGCGTCAAGCTGGTCGGCGGCTTCTACTACGAGGCGGCGTCGGGTCAGAACCAGTCCGAGCGCTCGGACAGCTGGCAGTTCCTGCTCGGCACCGAGCTGCGCTTCTAGTCGCAGCGACGTCCAGACGGATATCGGAGAGCGGGCTTCGGCCCGCTCTCTTTTTTGTGCCCGGCGATCTTGTTACGATTTCTTGGCCCCGAGTCGGCGGATAGGGATCGTTGCCGAACTCCCACTCAGGGCGGAATTAGCTCTTCTCCTACAGGCTGACCAGCACGTGCCCAGTGCCTTTGCAGGTCACGCACGTCACAGGCCCGCGCGCCGGCTCCGGCATGAATTGGGCGACGTCGCCGCTCCCGTTGCAGTCGAGGCAGATGATCTCGCCAGCCAGCTCGTCCAGTGACACGACGTCGAGCAGGCCGGTAAACCGCTTGAAGTCCCCGTAGAACGTAACAACAACTTCGTCGAGCGCGCCATCTTTCCGCTCGCCTTGACCGGCAAGAACGCTCTGTTCGCCGGCTCCGACGCGAGCCCCTCGAGCAAGACCCGCAACTCCGCCGGGGTCAGCCGCAGGATCGCATCCCGCACGCCAGGCCACCGGAACTTGCCGTCCTCCAGTCGCGTGGAGAGCAACACCATGCCCGTGCCGTCCCAAAAGACCAGCTTGACCCGATCGGCACGCTTGGCCCGGAACACGTAGACCGTCCCGCAAATGGGTGTCTCGCTTGTTGATCATATCGTCCTGATACCGCTCTCGGAATTTCTCTTCCCAACCGGCACCGTACTCATTCTTCCCATTCTCGATGTGACTGCCCCATTTCCCAATCGAAGCATGTCGTCGCGTGACCAGGGCGGGACGCTTCAGTGCAACGATATCCGTACGTAAAACTGTAAGGAAGCCCCTCTAAAACCAGTCGCTGTCGGTCCTGATCGCGAGACGCAGCAGAGAGAGGGAGAAATGAAGAAAGTCCTCCTGGGGACGACCGCTTTGATCGCAGGCGGCCTCGCGGCCGTGCCGGCGATGGCGGCGGAGCCCATCAAACTTGGTGTCGGCGGCTATATGCAGCAGTACTTCAATGCGGGCCAATATGGCGGCACGCAAGGCAACAACTACCGCACGCCGAACTTCAAGTACGAAGGCGAAATCTGGTTCATCGGCCAGACCAAGCTCGACAACGGCACCACCGTCGGTGTGCGCATCGAGCTCGAGGGCTGGTCGCAGGGTGGTCTCTTTGGTGTCAACGTGCCCGTCCCTGGCAGCACGCGTCCAACCTCTGCCTTGGACACGGTCGACGAAGAGTACATCTTCGCCTTCGGTGACTGGGGCCGTATCGAGGCTGGTAGCATCGACGTGGTGTCCTATCGAATGTACTACGGCGCGCCCAACGTGCTCCCGGGCTACGGTTCGAGCCAGTTCAACCTCGGCGCCGGCTCGGCATCGATCACCGGTGCAAACCAATCGCTCCACGCCGGCACGTGGGCGGCCGGTGCGCTCGGCAGCGATGCGAACCGTATCCAGTACTACACGCCGCGCTTCTTCGGCCTGCAGTTCGGTGTGTCGTATACGCCGCAGTTCAACGCCAACGCTGACCTGGGCTTCGCTCAGCCGAACGCTGCGGGGCTCTGTGGCTTCACCGGTGGCGCCGGCAACGCGCCGCTCTGCAACGCGGGTCAGAACGCCTACGTCAACGGCGTGTCGCTCGGCGTGAACTACGTCAACAAGTTCGGCGACCTCGGCATCGCGGTGTCGTTGGGCTACGATGGTGCCGCTTACGACGGCGGCATCGTCAACAGCGGCCGGCAGCGTGACTACCACGCGATCGCTGGCGGGGCGCAGATCAGCTACGCTGGCTTCACGGTCGGCGGCAGCTTGGGCTGGGACAACAACGGCCTGATCTCGGGCAACGAGAACATCTTCTGGTCGTTCGGTCTGATGTACGAGACCGGTCCGTGGGCGGCGAGCTTCACGTACCTCGCCGGCACCCGGCGTGAGAACGTCGCGGCGTTGGCGGGCACGGGTGGCGCGGTCGGTACCGACCAGATCCACCTGTTCATGGTCGGCGGCACCTATGCCATCGGACCGGGCATCAAGCTGGTCGGCGGCTTCTTCTACGAGGCGGCGTCGGGTCAGAACCAGTCCGAGCGCTCGGACAGCTGGCAGTTCCTGATCGGCAGCGAGTTGCGTTTCTAGTCGCAGCGGCGTCCAGACGGATATCGGAGAGCGGGCCTCGGCCCGCTCTCTTTATTGTTGTGCCCATGGCCTTCTTTCCTTCTTCCCGCCTCCGCGCATCTGCTCGACACAGACGTCCTGCCGACTTTCGAGGCTCACGGCGCGACGATCACCACCGTCCTCAGCGACAATGGCCGCGAAGGTGACGGAGCGCCTATGGGACGTGAGTGACGTGGTGAAGGTGCTGGAGGCTTGGGAAGCGCGGCAGGCTGAAACGCCGTAGTATCTGCCTACTTGGCGAACTGCGGCGGAACATCATGAAGTTGTGGCTTGTGGCGTTTATCGGGGCCGCGATCACTGAGATCGCGGGATGCTTCGCGTTCTGGGCATGGCTTAAGCTGGGCAAATCGGCGTGGTGGCTTGTGCCCGGCATGGCATCGCTCGCGCTGTTCGCCTGGTTCCTCACCTTGGTAGACACGGAGCACGCCGGTCGCAGCTATGCGACCTATGGCGGCGTCTACATCGTCGCGGCGCTGTTCTGGCTATGGCTGGCCGAAGGCGTGCGGCCGGACCGCTGGGATGTGATCGGCGCTACCGTCTGCATCCTCGGCGCCGGTATCATCCTGTTCGGCCCGAGGCAGGTTGCATGACGGTCCATGGTTCAAACTGACCCACTACCGGCGTGTGGCGCCGCGCTTGACTCCGCTTCTTCATTAGCGCCAGTATAACCATTATGCATGGCGCAGTCATAGCGATGAGGAGGATTCGGCGGGCGTCCTTGCGCCGCGCGTCCGTTATGTTCATCGTTTTGCTGACGACCTTCGCGGCGCTCGGGCATGGCGGTCATGTTTCTGCTGCATCGTCCGCCGGCAACGGGTGTCTCACGATCGCCGGCGCTGGACAGACCGATGACGACAGTCCGGATGCTGCGGCGTTTGTCGACCACTGCCAGTGCCATCCGTCGGTCTCCGTTCTGCCGCAAGGTATACGCACAGCGATCCCGAAGACGCCGGCCGTCTGGCAGCGTGCCGTCGCCGCGTCGTTGACGCCCTTCGACCGCCTCGCTGAAGTGCCCCCGCCAAGAGCCTGAAACGCGCCTTTGAACGCCGCGGCATTCCGGCTGCGGCTTGTGCAGTTTCATGTCTTGGTGAATCATGTTCGCTCGACTATCCTGTGCCGTACTGGCTTTGCTGTTGTTTGCCGCGCCGACAGCAGCGCAGCGACCGCTTACGCTGCAGGAGGCCCTACAGCGGGCCGCCCGCGCCCATCCCAAACTCTTCATCGCCGAGCGCGACATCGCGATCGCCGAGGCGCGGCGTATCCAGGCGGGGGTTCGCCCGAACCCGCAAGTCTCGCTCGAGATCGATAATGCCTTCGGCACCGGCGACTACCGCTGGATTCGCGGCGCCGAAGGGACGCTGCAGTTCAGCCAGTTGTTCGAACTGGGCGGCAAGCGCGCGGCCCGGGTCGCCGTCGCCCAGAGCGATTACGACGCGCAGATCCACCAACGCGCGGCCGTCCGGCTCGAGCTTCTGTCGGAAACCACGACTGCCTTCATCGCCATCGCCGGCGCGCAGCGCCGCCTGCAGGTGCTCGATAAGCAGATCCAGTCCCTCGACCGTCTGAGCCCGCTCTTGCAGCGGCGCGTCGACGCCGGCGCATCGTCGCCGGCGGATATTGCGCGCGCCCGGCTCGCGATCGAACTCGCGCGGGTCGAACGCGACCGCGCGCGCACAGCACTCAACAGCGCAAGACGGGATCTTGCTGTCGTGTTCGGCCAGACGCAACCCGACTTCGCGAGCGTCGCCGGTGACCTCGGACGTTTCTCGCGGCCACAGCCTTTCGCCGCGATCGTCCAGGCGATTGAAAGCAATCCCCAGCTTACCCGCTGGACCGCCATCCGCGCCCAGCGCGATGCCGAGCTCCTGGCGGCGCGGCTGAAGGCCATCCCCGACCTTCAGGTGAGTGCGGGTTTGCGGCACTACAGCGATACGGGAGACGTCGCAATTCGTGTCGGCGCAGCAGTTCCGATCCCGGTCTTCGATCGTAATCGTGGCAGGGTCATGGAAGCGCAGGAGAACGCCAGCAAGACAGAAGCCGAGCGCGCCCAGTCACGACTTGCGCTGATCGGAACCGCCGGCCGCGCCTACGACACGCTTATCGGCGCCGCCCAGGAAATCGAGACACTGCGGCGCACGGCGTTGCCGACAAGCCGGACAGTCGTTGCTGCGGTCGAGGACGGTTACGCGCAAGGCCGCCTGACGCTCCTCGATCTCCTTGACGCGTACCGGTCGGCCGCCGAGGCCGAGGTCAAGGAAGTCGAAGCGATGGTGAGCTTTCACACCGCAGTCGCGACCATCGAAGGTTTGACCGGCAGCACGATCGGCCCCGGAGGGCGCACGCAATGATCAAGTTCAAGCGGGTGCTCGGCATGGTTGTCGCGAGCGCCGTCATCCTCGGTATCTCGGGCCTTGCCGGATATTGGATTCTTCGCGCGTCCACGTCGAAACCGCCGGCAGCCACGGCCGGTCGTGGCGGCGGCCACGGCGCGGACGAGAAGGGGCACGACGAAGGCACCGCGACACTGACCGACAGACAGGTCGCCGCCGCGAACATCGAACTTCTCAAGATCGGGCCCGGCGTTATCCGGGAATCGCTCCGGCTCAACGGCGTCGTCCAGGTCAATCAGGAAGCGATGACGCAAGTGACGCCACGATTCCCGGGCGTGATCCGGGAGATCCGAAAGCGGCTCGGCGACACAGTGAAACCGGGCGATGTCCTCGCCGTTGTCGAAAGCAACCAGAGCCTGACGAGTTACGAGCTCAAGGCGCCCATCGCGGGCACGATCATCGAACGAAACGCGGCGCTTGGCGAATACGTCTCGGAGCAGAAGCCGGCTTTCATCGTCGCCGATCTGTCGACGCTATGGGTGGACTTCGCGGTTTACCGGCGCGAACTCGCACGCGTCAAAGTCGGGCACGCCCTCCTCATCGACATGGATGACGGCGCGCCGCCGCTCGAGACGAACATCGCCTATGTGTCGCCGATCGGCGCGGCCGATACGCAGACAGGGCTCGCGCGGGCGGTCGTGCGCGGCGACCCGCGCATACGTCCCGGCCTGTTCATGTCGGGTCGGCTCATCCTCGGATCGAAGTCCGTCGACCTCGCCGTCAAACAGTCGGCCCTGCAAACGATCGACGGCAAGACCGTGATCTTCGTGCGGAACGGCACGAAGTTCGAAAGCCGCCAGGTCGAACTCGGCGCGCGCGACGGCGACATGGTCGAAGTGCTGTTCGGCCTTTTCCCGGGCGACGTCTACGCCGCCCGCAACAGTTTCATCATCAAGGCAGAGATCGCGAAGGGAAGCGCCGTCCATGAACACTGACACGCGCGCTTCCGAGGACGGCGGGCTGCTGAACGGCATCCTGGCCTTCTCGATCCGCCAACGCTGGCTCGTGATGATCGCGGTCGTCGCCATGGGCGCGCTCGGCGTCTGGAACTTCACACGCCTTCCGATCGACGCCGTTCCGGACATCACCAACGTCCAGGTCCAGATCAACACAATGGCGCCGGGTTCGTCGCCGCTCGAAGTCGAGCAACGCGTCACCTTTCCAATCGAGACGGCGATGGGAGGCCTTCCCCATCTTCAGTACACCCGATCACTCTCGCGCTATGGGTTGAGCCAGGTCACCGTCGTCTTCAAGGACGGCACCGACATCTACTTCGCGCGCCAACTCGTCAACGAGCGCATCCAGCAGGCCAAGGATATGCTCCCGCTGGGGACAGCGACGTCCATGGGACCGGTGTCGACCGGCCTCGGCGAGATATTCATGTATGCGCTGGAGGCGAAGCCAGGAGCGCAGCGCCCGAACGGCCAGCCCATCGACGCGACCGAGCTACGCACGATCCAGGACTGGATCGTGAAGCCGCAGTTGCGGACGGTTCCCGGCATCGTCGAGGTCAATACCATCGGTGGATTTCCCCGCCAGTATCACGTTGTCCCCGAGCCCGCGCGCCTCATGGCGTTCAAGCTGACGTTTCGCGACGTCATGACGGCGCTCGCGGCCAACAATGCCAATGTCGGCGCCGGCTATATCGAGCGCAACGGCGAGCAGTATCTCGTGCGTACCCCCGGGCAGGTCGCCAGTCCGGAAGAAATTCGCAACATCCTGATCGGCTCCCACGCCGGCGTTCCCATCCGGATCGGAGACATCGCCGACGTCAAGGAGGGCAAGGAGCTTCGAACCGGCGCCGCGACGCTGAACGGCGAAGAGTCGGTTATCGGCACCGCGATGCTGCTGATCGGCGAGAACAGCCGGACGGTCGCGCAGCGCGTAGCGGCCAAGCTTCGCGACATCGCGCGCTCGCTGCCGGAAGGCGTGGTCGTGCGCACGATCTACGACCGCACGCACCTTGTCGAGGCGACCATCGCGACCGTCGAGAAGAACCTCGCCGAGGGCGCGCTCCTCGTCGTCGTGATTCTGTTCCTTCTCCTCGGCAATGTCCGCGCCGCGATCGCGACAGCGTTCGTCATTCCGCTCTCGATGCTGTTCACGATCAGCGGCATGGTCGAATACAAGGTCAGCGCCAATCTGATGAGCCTCGGCGCGATCGATTTCGGCATCATCATCGACGGCGCCGTCATTATCGTCGAGAACTGCATACGGCTGCTGGCCCATGAGCAGCAAAGGCTCGGCCGCCTGCTCACGCGCGAGGAACGCTTCGCGACCATCCTTGGCGGCGCACGCGAGGTCGTCCAGCCATCGCTGTTCGGCACGCTGATCATCGCCGTCGTCTATCTGCCCGTGCTGACGCTGACAGGCGTCGAGGGCAAGATGTTCACGCCCATGGCGCTCACCGTCCTGATGGCGCTCGCCGGTGCTGCGATCCTGTCGCTGACGTTTGTTCCGGCAGCAGTCGCACTGCTCGTCACAGGGAAGGTCGCCGAGAAGGAGAACTTCTTCATGCGCGGGGCGCGGCGCGCCTATCTGCCGCTGCTCAATTACGCCATTCGCAACCGTGTCGTCGTCACCTTCGCGGCGGTCGGAATTGTCGGCGTGACGGCCGTTGCCGCCACGCGCATGGGCGGCGAATTCATTCCGTCCCTCGACGAGGGCGACATCGCACTGCATGCGATGCGCGTTCCGGGCACAGGACCGGACCAGGCTGTCGCGATGCAGCGCGTGCTCGAGCGGGCGATCCTGGAGTTTCCCGAGGTCAAGGAGGTCATCTCGAAGATCGGCACGGCGGAAATTGCCACCGATCCGATGCCGCCGAACGTCGCGGACAATTTCGTCATCCTGAAGCCGCGCTCGCAATGGCCCGATCCGTCGCGTCCCAAGGCCGATCTTGTTGCCGCGATCGAACGGCGCGTTGGCGAAATACCGGGCAACAACTACGAATTCACGCAGCCTATCCAGATGCGCTTCAACGAGCTCATCTCCGGGGTCCGCGCCGATGTCGGCGTGAAAATTTTCGGCGACGACCTTGACGTCCTGCTCCGGCTTGCAGGCCAGGTGCAGGCCGCGCTCAGCAGCGTGCCCGGCGCCGCCGACGTCAAGACCGAACAGGTGTCCGGTTTGCCGATGCTCACGGTGCGGCTCGACCGGCAGCGTCTTGCCCGATACGGCATCACGGTCGCCGACGTGCAGGAAATCATCGAGATCGCCATCGGCGGCAAGTCGGCCGGAACCGTCTTCGAGGGCGACCGGCGGTTCGATGTGGTGCTGCGCCTGCCGGAGCATCTTCGTATCGATTTCGACGCCATCGGCGCACTTCCGATACCGCTTCCGCCGGCGGACACGCAGCGGGGCGGCAACCGCCAGGCGCCTGGCCTCGCGGCGCTGCGCTATGTGCCGCTGTCCGAGGTCGCGACGATCGACCTTGCGCCCGGGCCCAACCAGATCAGTCGCGAAGATGGCAAGCGGCGCATTGTCGTGAGCGCCAATGTGCGTGACCGCGACCTCGGCTCATTCGTTGCCGAGGCGCAACGCGCCGTCAATGAGAGGGTGCGGCTGCCGGCCGGCTACTGGATCGGCTGGGGCGGGCAGTTCGAGCAGCTCGTCTCTGCCAGCAAGCGGCTCGCCATCGTCGTCCCGGTGGCACTGCTTCTGATCTTCGTGCTTCTGTTCATGAGCCTCGGATCGGCCGTTGACGCCGCCCTTGTGTTCAGCGGCGTGCCGCTTGCGCTCACCGGCGGTATTGCAGCCCTTCTGCTGCGCGGCATTCCACTTTCGATCAGCGCCGGCGTCGGCTTCATCGCACTGTCCGGCGTCGCCGTGCTCAACGGCCTCGTCATCATCGCCTTCATCCAGCGCCTTCGTGCGGAAGGCCGCTCCGTGATGGAAGCCATCGAGGAGGGTGCCATGACCAGGCTCAGGCCCGTCCTCATGACAGCGCTCGTGGCGTCGCTCGGCTTCGTTCCCATGGCAATCGCGACGGGCGCCGGCGCCGAGGTGCAGCGGCCGCTCGCGACGGTGGTTATCGGCGGCATCGTTTCCTCGACCGTGCTCACGCTGCTGGTGCTTCCCGCGCTCTACGCGTTGTGCCGCCGGGAACGACCTGTCGGGCACCAGCCATCCCCGGAGTTTATCCCCGCGCCCCAGCCGGGCGCTCACTGAAGGAGTAGCATCATGAAGTTCGCCTTGATTCTGGCGGCTGCCTTGCTCGCCGCCGGCCCTGCCGCCGCACAGCATGCGCACGGCACGCAGAAGGGCCCGAGTGGCGGCCCCGTCCAGGACGTCGCCGGCGTCCATGCCGAACTCGTGACGAGCGGCACCACCGTCACGCTGAACATCCTCGACGAGGCCAACAAGCCGATGAGCACGAAAGGCTACTCCGGAACGGCGCTCATTGTTTCCGGCCCTGACCGCGAGACCGTGCAATTGGCCCCTGCCGGCGACAGCGCGCTGAAGGGCGACGCCAAGAAGGCGATCGCACCGGGCAGCGCCATCACGATCATGCTGAAGACTGCCGCCGGGAAATCCGGGCAGGCGCGCTTCTAGGCACGCCATGTGGCGCACGCGCGCAGTTCTTGTGGTTGCGTTCTTGGCAGGCGCCATCTTCACGGTATCCCCGGCTCGCGCCGGGGACGACCGCTTCTCTGACCCCGAGCCCGACGTGCCGTCCATGCGCGAATGCACGCTGCGCAACGACGGGCGAATCTCCTGCCATGTGTGCCTGCGCGAAACCTTCGAGGGCATTCCGGAGAACCATCCCGCGCTCAAAGATCCGCACGCGCGGGAAGACTATCTGAAGTTTTACCGCCACAGGCAGATCTGCCGGCGCAATCCGGATTCACCGGAGTGCAAGGACGTGCCGGACTGGAGGTGCTCATAGCGATCATGATGAAAATCGTGGCGATTGTCTCGGCCATCCCCACGGTCGCGGGCGCAGCTCATGCCCAAGTGGAGCGCTGCTCCTGGCCGCCGCCGGAGGTCAAAGTCGTCCGCTTGTTGGGTCGGTCCGGATCCCGCGATTGACGCCTCGCTGTCAACTGAAGACATCCGGTCACGGCGAGCGGCGCGTCGGCGCCGCCGGAACTCCGGTTCGGCTACTACGAGGCCTCAGCGGAGTTTATCTATCGCGCCGACCTTCAGGGTAGAGCGCAGTCGGGCGGCAACATCTGCCTCGCGATCAAGGTGCTCGACGTGGAGGTCGGCATCGGGACGCGACGCATCCTGATCGCGCGCGAACTCCCCAACATCCCTGCCTTCTTGATCATGTCACGCGTAATGAACGCAGGTACGCTGCCGTCGACGACAGGCCTGTTACGGAGTCTCTGCCGCGCATCCATGGCGCGCTCAAGGAAACGTGGGACACTGGGGGGCCACCCGGACCCATCACCTTCCGACATGGCCTCGACTACTTCCACGCTCTCGCGCGCATAGCAACTCAGAGGTCTGTGCATCCCGTAGCGCGAGGCGGGAAGAAGGAACTGATCAGGGGAGCAGACGCGCCAGCACGGCGTCGAGCCGCTGGCGTCCGGCGTCGGTGGCGCGCAGGCGGGCATCGTCGAGGCTCAGGAAGCCGCCCTGAATCAGCGTAGAGAGCGCTCGAGCATCGACGACCTGGGCGGCGTCGCGGCCGGTGAGCGCGCGGAAGCGTCGTCGATCGATGCCTTCGACCAGCCGCAGCCCCATCATCAAGGCTTCGCCCGGCATCTCGTCAGCGCCGACGACACGGTCCCCGGCGGTCGCATGGCCCTGCGCCTCGACCCGCTCCAGCCAGGCTTCTGGGCCACTCGCCTGGCGCGTCGCGCGCTTGCCGCGCGCGCCATCGGCGCGATCCAGAGCGAAGCGGCCATGGGCGCCCGGCCCGACGCCGATATAGTCCTCGTAGCGCCAGTAGATCAGGTTGTGGCGGCAGGCGGCATCCGGTCGCGCATAGTTCGAGATCTCGTAGGGCGGCAAGCCGCGCGCCGTCATCAGCGCGTTGGTCTCCTCGTACAAGGTCGCCGCCGTGTCCTCGTCGGGCATGACGAAGGCACCGCGCGCGTGGTCCTGCCAGAACCGCGTGCCGCGCTCGAGCGTGAGCTGGTAGAGCGAGAGATGCGCACCGGCCAGGTCGAGCGCGCGCGAGAGCTCGGCGCGCCACGCGGCCGGCGTCTGCCCGGGCCGCGCATAGATCAGGTCGAACGAGTAGCGCGCGAAGGCGGCGCGCGCCGTGTCGATCGCCGCCAGCGCTTCATCGACCGAATGGCCGCGACCGAGGAAGCGCAGCGCGTCGGAGTCGAGCGCCTGCACGCCCAGCGACACGCGATTGACGCCAGCCTCGCGCGCGGCGTGGAAACGCGCCGCCTCGACCGAGGTCGGGTTGGCCTCCATGGTGATCTCGACA
Source organism: uncultured Rhizobiaceae bacterium (assembly GCA_964437145.1). Lineage (GTDB taxonomy): Bacteria > Pseudomonadota > Alphaproteobacteria > Reyranellales > Reyranellaceae > JAFAZJ01. The sequence continues at coordinate 6,363 of CAYTFW010000065.1, read as the reverse complement.
TCCTCGGCGACGGGCCACAGGTCACGGATCGCGTCGATCACCGCGGCGATCGTTTGCGGCGGCATCAGCGAGGGCGTGCCGCCGCCAAAGAAGACGCTGTCGACGACGCGCCCTTGCGTGCTGGACGCGTAGTGCCTGAGCTCGGTGACCAGCGCCTCGCGCCAGCGCGTCTGGTCGACAGCGTCGCGCACGTGGCTGTTGAAGTCGCAATAGGGGCACTTCGAGACGCAGAATGGCCAGTGCACATAGACGCCGAATTGGCGCCGCGCCTCGGTCATCGAAAGCACCGCGCGACGAGCCTGGCGAAGGCGTCGGCGCGATGGCTGATGCGATTCTTCACGTCAGGGTCCATCTCACCGCAGGTGATCGTCCAGCCATCGGGCTGGAAGGTCGGATCGTAACCGTGGCCGTTGTTGCCGCGCGGTGGCCAGACAATGGTGCCGCGCATCTGTCCCAGCACGCTCTCGACATGACCATCGGGCCACGCCAACGCCAGCGCGCAGTTGAACGTGGCGCCGCGCGCATCGGCGGTGTCGGGCACGCCACGCTGGGCGAGCTCGCGCTGGATGCGCGCCATGCCGGTCATCGCGTCGCGGTTGGGCCCTTCCCAATCGGCGGTGTGCAGGCCGGGCTGGCCGTCCAGCGCGTGCACCGCCAGGCCCGAATCGTCGCCCAGCGACGGCAGGTTGGTGGCCCGCGCCGCGGTGCGCGCTTTCAGCTCGGCGTTCTCCAGGAAGGTGGCGCCGGTCTCCTCGGGTACCGCCAGCCCGAGCTCGGCATGCGACAGCACGCGCACGCCGAAGGGCGCCAGCATGGTGCCGATCTCCGCCGCCTTGCCGGTGTTGTGCGTGGCCACCACCAGCGTCGTGCCGCTGAAGCGGCGCGGCGTCATCGGCCCGACCTCAGCCGCGCTCCAGCGCGGCGCGCTGATGGACGCAGAGCTCGCCGATGCCGCGCTTGGCCAGCGCCAGCAAGGCGAGGAACTCGGCCTCGCTGAAGGGATCCTTCTCCGCCGTGCCCTGGACCTCGACCAGGCCGCCGGCGGCGGTCAGCACGAAGTTGGCGTCGGCCTGCGCCGCCGAATCTTCGGGATAGTCGAGATCGAGCACCGGCGTGCCGTTGTAGACGCCGCAGGAGATCGCCGCGACCTGGCCGGTGATCGGCGACTTCTTCAGCTTGCCGGCCTTCTGCAGCCCCTTCATGGCGATCGCCAGCGCGACCCAGGAGCCGGTGACGCTGGCGGTGCGCGTGCCGCCGTCGGCCTGCAGCACGTCGCAGTCGATCTTGACCTGGATCTCGCCCATCGTCTCGAGATCGACCACGGCGCGTAGCGCGCGGCCGATCAGGCGCTGGATTTCCTGGGTGCGGCCCGATTGCTTGCCGCGCGCCGCCTCGCGGTCGGTGCGGGTATGCGTCGAGCGCGGCAGCATGCCGTACTCCGCCGTCACCCAGCCGCGGCCGCTGTTGCGCATCCACGGCGGCACACGATCCTCGACCGAGGCGGTGCACAGCACATGGGTGTCGCCGAACTTGGCCAGGCAGGAGCCCTCGGCGTGTCGCGAGAAGCCGGGAATCAGCTCGATGGTGCGCAATTGGTCGGCTGCGCGGCCGGACGGTCGAATGGACATGGGACTCTGGATGGGTTTGGCGAGCCTGCTATCATGGCCCGGCGGGACGCGACACGAGAAAAATCGGATGGCGCAGAACAGAGCGACCTTCTCCGCGACCTTGGCGCTGCTGGCCCGCAAGGGCCTGCGATACGCCACCGTCATCGATCTGGGTTGCGCCGACGGTCACTTCTTTGTGCAGCACCTCCAACTGTTCGCCGGCGGCGTACCCGTCAACATCGACGCCAATGCGCTGTACGAGCCATCGCTGAAGCTGGTCCAGGAAGCACTGGGCGGTCACTACCGAATCGCCGCCGTCGCCGACCAGCCGGGCGAGGTGACGATGACGCTCGCGGCCCACCCGTACTGGAGTTCGTTGCGCGGCAGCGGCGATTCATACTGGCAGCGGCTCAACGGCATGGCGAGCGGCCAACGGACAGTGCCGGCGATTCGTCTCGACGATCTCGCGCGCGAGCTCCACCTGAAGCCACCCTATCTCCTGAAGCTCGATATCCAGGGCGCCGAGGTCCAGGCGCTGCGGGGTGCGCGCGACGTCCTGGGCAAGACCCATGTCGTGGTCTGCGAAGCCGATCTCGACGATTTCCAGGCGATCAACGCGGAACTGGTGGCGTCGGGTTTCCGCCTCTATGACCTGACGCAATTGAGCTATGCCGGCGACCAGACGCTGGGATGGTTCTACCCGGTCTATCTCAACGAAAGTCTTGCCCACCTTGTGCCGCGCGCGTTCTGGCGCGAGGCCAACAACGAGGCCGTCCTCAAGGCGCAGATCGAGCGGCGCACCAGCATTCTCGCGCAACTGGGCGTGGAGCTGCGCCGGATCAAGGCGAGCCGCGGCAAGGGCTAGGCCCGATCATCGTCCGTCCGTCCGACGCAAACGGTCCAGCGCGCGCGCCGCGCCGGCCGGGTCGCGCAGGGGGCCGATGAAAATCTCGGGTGCCGGGCGCCCGTGCGCATCCGCACCGGGCGTCAGGACGACACCGCTTCCGAAGATGCCGTGCGAGCGCGGCTCGACCGTGCCGATCGCCTTGCTGGCGAGGCGCGTCGCGCCGCCGCGACGCGGCCTGACCGTGACCTGGTCGCCATCGACCTCCAGCGGCGGGCGCAGGCGCAGCTGGATCTGATCGATCACGGCGAAGACGGCGATGCCGATACAGACCCACTGGGCGAAGACGCGGCCCTCGGTCAGCCAGATCACCCCGCCGCCGATCAACGCGAAGAGCAGCGGAACGATGGCCGCCGCCAGCGGATCGGCGTGGAACACCTGCCGCGCCGGCGGGGCATCGATGACCCGGTCGTCCATGCCGGTCATTCTCGCATCGGCCCGGCGTTGACGCTATCGGGCACGGTCCCTAGATTCGACGCATGCAACGGCCCATCACCCGACTCGAGCCGGTGCCCCGGCCGACGGCGAGCCGGCCCCTTGTCGGCGCCGCCGCGCCCGTCGCCGAGCTCAACGACCGCGCGCGCGAAGTCTTTCGCCGCATCGTCGAATCCTATGTCGAGACCGGCGAGCCGGTGGGCTCGCGCACGCTCACCCGCCGGCTGACCGAGCATCTGTCGCCGGCGACCATCCGAAACGTGATGGCCGACCTGCAGGAATCCGGCCTGCTGTTCGCGCCGCACACCTCGGCTGGCCGTGTGCCGACCGAGGCGGGGCTGCGTTTGTTCGTCGACGGCCTGCTCGAGGTCGGCGTGCTGAGCGATGACGAGCGCGCCGGCATCGAGGCGCGCTGCGCCGGCAATGGCCGCAGCGTGCAGGAGGTGTTGGAGCAGGCCAGCACCTTGCTGTCGGGCCTGTCGCGCTGCGCCAGCATGGTGGTGGCGCCGCGCAGCGAGCAGCCGCTCAAGCACATCGAATTCGTGGCGCTGGGTCCGGGCCGGGCGCTGGTCGTGCTGGTGACCCAGAACGGCACGGTCGAGAACCGGCTGATCGAGCTGCCGCTGGGCATGCCGCCCTCGGCCCTCGTCGAGGCCGCGAACTACCTCGCCGCCCGCCTGATCGGCCGCACCTTCGACGAAGCCAAGGAGGAGATCGCCGCCGAGCTCGCCGGCCAGCGCGCCCAGCTCGACACGCTGACCCAACGCGTCGTCGAGGCCGGGCTGGCGACCTGGGGCGGCGGGCCGGGTTCCTCGCTGATCGTGCGTGGCCAGGCGCGCCTGCTGGAGGACGTCACGGCGCTGGCCGACCTGGAGAACATCCGCCGGCTGTTCGAATCGCTGGAACGCGGCGAGAGCTTCATGCGCCTGCTCGATCTCGCCGGCGCCGGCCAGGGCGTGCAGATCTTCATCGGCGCCGACAACCCGCTGTTCGCCAACACCGGCTGCTCGGTGATCGTCTCGCCGCTGCGCGGCGAGCGCGAGAAGATCGTCGGCGCCATCGCCGTGGTCGGGCCCACCCGCATGAACTACGCCCGCATCATCCCGCTGGTCGACTACACCGCGAAAGTCGTCGGGAGACTCGTCGGCTGAGCATAGCGCGCCGGGTTGACCCCGGCAGGGCGACCCCCTAAGTCAAGGAATACAGACGGCGAGGCACAATGTCTCGCCGTCGCCGTTTCCATCCCGATTGGCCCGCCCAGATCATGCCGTCCGACACCGCCTCCCGTAACCCACTGTCCGAGAATCCGGGCGTGGATCAGGAGTTCAGCCTCGACATCCCCGAGCCGCCGCGTGGCGACGCCGATGACCCCGCACGCCTCATCAAGGAGGCCGCCGAGGCCAGGATCGCCGAGCTCGAGGCGCAGCTCGCCGAAGCCAAGGACCAGTGGATTCGCGCCGTCGCCGACGCCCAGAACGCCCGTCGCCGCGCCAAGCTCGACGTTGAGGAAGCGCATAAATTCGCCGTCACCCGCTTCGCCAAGGACGTGCTGTCGGTGGGCGACAATCTCGGCCGCGCCTTGCAGGCCCTGCCAGCAGGCGGCGAGGGGCTGGACGATCGGCTGAAGGGCGTGGTGCAGGGCGTCGAGGCCACCCAGCGCGAGCTGCAGGCCGTGCTGGAGCGCAATGGCGTGAAAAAGATCGACGCCCAGGACAAGCCCTTCGACCCCAACCTGCACCAGGCCGTCGCTCAGGTCCCTGATGCGTCCCGGCCCAACAACACCGTGGCCCAGGTCTACCAGGACGGCTACGTGATCAGTGATCGGCTGCTGCGCGCGGCCATGGTCGTGGTCGCCACCGGCGGCCCATCCGCCACCCCGGCGGCGTCCGACGAGCCCTCCAAGTAATCGACGTTCAGTCGGCTTGCTCGACGGCCGCGCGCATGAATCCGTCCGGATCCGCGAAATAGTCCCGGACCACGCGCCAATGCGAGGTGTCCTCCGGCCGGCCGCGGCGCATGCCGTCGCGCTCCATGATCAGCAGGTCGGCGCCCGGATAGCCAATGATCAGCGGGGCGTGGCTCGCGATGATGACCTGGGCTCGGCCAGCCTCTTCCATGCGACGCAGAATGTTGAGGAAGCGGATTTGCCGCTGCGGCGACAGCGCGGCCTCGGGCTCGTCGAGGATGTAGATGCCCTGCGCGTTGGCGAAGCGATGCTCGAACAGGGCCAGGAAGGCTTCGCCGTGCGAGCGGGTATGCAGCGAGCGGCCGCCGTAGCCTTCCACGATACGCGGGCCCGGCCCCGGTTCCCTATCGAGCTCGTCCATCTGGCTGATGAAGTTGAAGTAGCTCTCGGCGCGCAGGAAGAAGCCTTTGGTGACGCGCGGCAACCACGCCAGGCGCAGGCATCGAGACAGCGCCGGCGTCGCTTCCTGCGAGAGGAAATTGCGCGTGCCGCTTTGCATCGCGAAGCCGATCTGACCGGCGATGGCCTCCAGCAGGGTGGATTTGCCGACCCCATTCTCGCCCACGATCACCGTGACCGGATGCGTGAAGGTGAGGTCGAACCGCCGATCGGCGAACAGTGGCAGCCCGAAGGGGTGCTGCGACCAGTCAGCGACCCGTTCCGGCAACAGTGTCGCGCGCTTCAGGTAGGGCGGCGGCAGGCGGGATCGGGTAGGGCGGGCCATGCCCGCAGTCTAGCGGCATCGAATGCCAGTCTGGAGGCCTTCCAAAACTCCCCATCGCCCGTTCGCATGGGCCGGCCGCAAAAATGCCGTGCGCCGGTGCCCCGCGAGCCGTTGCAGGGGTATCCGGACGCACTATATAGCCCTTTGGAAAGCGCGGCTTTTTGCCGTCCAATCCATTTCCGAACTCCAGGGGGCCGTCACGGTGCCGTCAGGGCCGCACGGATCCCGCCGCTGAAGAGAGGCAAGGCATCATGGCTAAGGTCATTGGCATCGATCTCGGGACGACCAATTCCTGCGTCGCCATCATGGAGGGCAGCGACCCCCGGGTGATCGAGAACTCCGAGGGCGCGCGAACCACCCCCTCGATGGTCGCTTTCGCCGATTCCGGCGAGCGGCTGGTCGGCCAGTCGGCCAAGCGCCAGGCGGTGACCAACCCGACCAAGACGCTCTATGCCGTGAAGCGCCTGATCGGCCGCCGCTTCGAGGACCCGATGGTCCAGAAGGAGATCGGCCTGGCCCCCTACAAGATCGTCAAGGCCGCCAACGGCGACGCCTGGGTCGAGGTCGACGGCAAGCAGTTCAGCCCCAGCCAGATCTCCGCCTTCATCCTGATGAAGATGAAGGAGACCGCCGAATCCTATCTCGGCGAGGCCGTCACCCAGGCCGTGGTCACCGTGCCGGCCTACTTCAACGACGCCCAGCGCCAGGCGACCAAGGACGCCGGCCG
>CAYTFW010000064.1:0-31159 GCA_964437145.1 uncultured Rhizobiaceae bacterium | reverse complement strand
ACTTCGCGCCGAAGCCCAGCCCGTGATAGCGGCTGGGCGTGTAGCGGGCGATCAGCAGGTTCTCGACCGGGCCGGTGGCTGAGCCGAGGATCGCCGCGATCACCGCGCCGGCCAGCACGACCAGGCCGTTGCCCTCGGCGACCATCAGCATGGCGAAGGCGCCCAGGCCGGTGGCGACGACGTAGATCGTCTTCAGGCGGTAGCGATCGAGCATGCGATTGCCGATGACGTACTGGGCGATGCCCGACAGGATGTAGATCAGCGACGTCGCCAACCCGACCCACAGCACGATCTGCGTCTCGATGCCGTAGCGGCCGAAGAACGATCGGATCGCCTCGATCTCGCCGGCGAGGCGGCCGGAGAACAGCAGGCCGGCGCCGTACATCATCGCCTGCCACTGCACGCCTTCGACGAACATGGTGACCGACAGAATGATGAAGACGCGCCAGAACGCGTCGCGGCCGGGGTTCACGCCCGCCACCGCCGGCATCTGCCGATCGCCCACCGCGCCCGTGCGCCAATGCCACCACAGCGCCGCCGCGAGCCCGAGGCAGATCAGGCCCGGCACGATGAAGGCGGCGCGCCACGAATGCAGGCTGATCAGCGCGGCGGGGAAGATGCCGTAAAGCGCCAGCCCGACGCTGCCGTACAGCCCGTTGACGCCCATGGCGTGGCCCTGGCGCGAGGCCGTGCGGATCACCCAGCCGATGCCGACCGAATGGTAGATCGAGCCGAACAACCCGATGCCGCCCAGCCCGATGCCCAACGCCAGCACATCGCCGGTCGGCACCAGGCCGCAGGCGATCGAGCTGAGACCCAGCCCCACCAGCATGATCACGATCATGCCCGGCGCGCTCCAGCGGTCGCTCAGCCAGCCGGCCGGCAGCGCGCCAATGCCCAACAGGATCGCCGCCGGCCCGTAGAGCTCGAGCAGCCGATGGTCGGGGATGTTCCAGCTCACTGCCAGCGACACCACGATCACCGAGTAGAACGCGGTCATCAGGTGCATCAGCGCGTGGCTGAGCGAGGAGTAGAGCAAGGTCAGCCGTTCGCCTGGCATGGCCGGGGCGTGCGACGTGGGAGTGGCGACGGACATGGCGGCGAATTGACCAGAAATTACGCGCGAGGGGCGGACAATCTCGTCTCGATTGCCCGCCACCGCAACCGGCGGGCGCGCATCGCCGCCCTTCTCAGAGCGCCGAGGACGGGTCGGTCTCGGCTTCGATCCACTCCAGGAAGCCGGGATGGCCGTCACTCACCGGCCGGGCGACGATGCAGGGCAGCTCGTAGGAGTGCAGCTCGATCACCCGCTCGCGCAGCTCGTCGAAACGCTCCTCCACGGTCTTGGCGATCATCACCACCTCGCGGCCGCTCTGCACGCTGCCCTGCCAACGGAACACCGAACGCACGCTGTCGAAGATGTTGACGCAGGCCGCCAGGCGCTCGTCGACCAGTGCCTGGGCGATCTTCTCGGCCTCGGCGACATCGCCGGCGGTCATGTAGACGGACAAGACTTGGGACATGGCGTGCTCTCGGACCTACCAGATGCAGCGAATTGGGAAACGAGCGCGGGTCAAGACGTATTTCCATTCCATTTCAGATAGTTGTGGATTATTCTTGGCTGTGGGGTGGTCGGCTGTGGGGCCGGGCACGGGGGTTCTTGATCGACATGGCAAATGCCGCCCAACTTCTGAGATTTGAGGATAGAAATAGTCCTCAACAAATTGATATTCCTACAGAACGTGACATCACGTATCTCCGACGCGGCCTCAACCAGGCGGGCGGCAAGCTGCCGCTGTTCGATCTCGACGGCCAAGCCTTCGATCCTGACATGATCCGCCGCTGCATCGCCATGGGCTGGGCCGAGCCGTGGTTCAGCAATCCCACCAAGCCGGATTGGCTGGTGTGCAAGCTGACCTCGGAAGGCCGGCTGATCGCCGAAAAGGGCTGACGCCCATTCTCCCAAAGGGCCAGGGCATGAGATCCCCCGGCGCGCGTGAAGGATCATCGCGGGACGCCGAGACGCGGCCCCGCATCGGCGTGCTTGGCAGGTCCGCTATGGCCGACGTCGCCGTCCTCACGACCCGCCAGCGACACCACGGCTCGGGACCCCACCCAGAACGACCAGACACCGGACCCGTGTCATCCAGGAGACACATGTCTCCTCTATGCGTTCGAATGAAGCAGTCCAATGTTCGAGGTTCTCGATCGCGTGGGCCGCGCGCCGAACTAGAATCGTACGAGGCCTTCTGGTGCTTCGCTTGGTCGATGTCAGCGTCAGATACGGTACCGGCGCCGCCGCGCTAGAGCCGACCAACCTCGAACTGATCGAGGGACAATTCACTGTCCTGCTGGGTTCGTCGGGTGCCGGCAAGTCGACCATGCTGCGCTCGCTCAACGGCCTTGTTCGGCCGACCAAGGGCGATGTGATCCGTTCTGGGACGGGATCGATCTTCAGGAGCGCGAGTGCGCTGCGCGCTCACCGGCTATCGACCGGCATGGTCTTCCAGCAGCACCACTTGATCGGTCGACTGTCCGTCCTCGGCAATGTGCTAATCGGCAGGCTGGGGCGGCGCGGCACGCTCGGATCGTGCCTTCCGGCGACGCGAACCGAGCGCCACATCGCTCTTGCCGCCATCGATCGTGTGGGCTTGCTCGACCGCGCGCTCGACCGCGCCGACAAGCTCTCCGGTGGCCAGCAGCAGCGCGTCGGCATTGCCCGCGCGATGGCCCAGCAGCCGCGCATCGTGCTTGCCGACGAGCCGGTCGCCAGTCTCGACCCGAACACCGCCGGGATCGTGCTGGCCGATCTGCACCGAATTTGCCGCGAGGACGGCATCACAGCGGTCGTCAGCTTGCATCAGGTCGAGTTCGCGCGCCGCTTCGCCGACCGCGTCGTCGGGCTGTGCAAGGGTCGCGTCGTGTTCGACGGGCTCGCCCGCGACCTCGACGCCGCGGCCACATCCAGGATCTACGAGGGGCCGCGACCAGCCATGGCGCAGGCGGCCGAGTAGGGTTGCGTTGATCAATCAATCAGCGATCGGAGCGAGTGACATGAGGCGTCGAGAACTTCTTGCCGGCGGCGCGCTCGCGTTCAGCGCCATGGCGGCCTCGAGCGCCACACGCGCGCAAGGGGTCGATCCCATCAAGCTGCGGGTGGCGCTGCTGCCCGACGAGAACGCGTCCAGCATCATCCAGAACGCGCAACCGCTGAAGAAGTACCTGGAGCAGACACTCAAGAAAGAAATCGAGCTGATCGTCACGACCGACTACTCCTCGATGATCGAGGCGATGCGCTTCAACCGCATAGAGGTTGCCTATTTCGGCCCGCTTTCCTATGTGCTCGCGAAATCGAAGGCCCCCGGAATCGAGCCGTTCGCGGTTGGCGTATCCAAGGGCTCGCCGACCTACAAGAGCGTGATCGTCGCGCTGGCCGACGGCCCCGTGAAGACGATCGCCGACATCAGAGGCAAGACGATGGGGTTCGGCGACAACGCCTCCACGTCGAGTCACCTCATTCCGCGCGCCTTTCTGGCCAGGGCGGGTCTGATCGGCGACAAGGACTACAAGGTCGCGCATCTGGGGACACACGACGCGGTCGCCCGATCGGTGCAGGCGGGACAGGTGCAGGCTGGCGGCCTCAGCCAGGAGATTTTCAACGTCCTTGTCGCTCGGGGGACGATCGACGGCGCCAAAGTCAAAGTTCTGGCCGAGAGCGATCCGATTCCGAACTATCCGATGGTGATGCAAGGCGGTCTCGCTCCCGCGCTCAAGGATGCGATCAAGAAGGCGTTCATCGAGCTGAAGGATCCGGTGATCCTGAAGACGTTCCGCGCGGAAGGGTTCGTCGCCACGGACGACAAGGCCTACGACATCCTGCGCGAGACCGCGAAGGTGCTGAACCTGGACCTTTCGAAGCTCAGGGGCTGACCACTTGAGCAGTAGGCTCGACTACGACGCCATTCTGGCGAGGGACAGCGCCAACAGATTGAGGCGCGGCGCCGTTCTGGCGGTGATCATACTGGGCGTGCTCGCGGCCCTGTTGGTGACCGGCCTGTTGGACATCCAGCGGTTCGCGGATGCCTGGCCGGCGATCAGCCAGCTGTCGCGGGAGATGTTCCCGCCAGACTTCTCGCGCTACGAGAAGTGGTTGCGTCCACTTCTCGACACGTTGGCGATGTCGATCGCTGGCACCGCTCTCGCCATCTTTTTCTCGCTGCCGCTGGCGCTGCTCGCGGCAGGCAACACCACGCCGAACGGCGTCGCCTATCAGTCGTCTCGCTTCCTGCTCAATGTGTTGAGATCGATTCCCGAGCTGATCATGGGCATCCTGTTCGTCGCCATGGTGGGGTTCGGCGCGTTGCCGGGCGTGCTGGCGCTCGGCATCCATTCGATTGGCATGGTCGGCAAGTTTTTCGCCGAAAGCATCGAGCACGTCGACAACAAGCCGATCGAGGCGGCCCGCGCCGCCGGCGCCACCCCGTTCCAGGTGATCTGGCATGCCGTGCTGCCGCAAGTGTTGCCACAACTCGCCGACACGACGATCTACCGCTGGGAATACAACTTCCGCGCATCGACGGTGCTGGGCGCCGTGGGGGCTGGCGGGATAGGCTTCGAGTTGATCGCGGCGCTGCGTGTGCTGGAGTACGCGCAGGTCTCGGCGATCCTGATTTGCATTCTCGCCTGCGTCACCGTCGTCGACGCCATCGGCGCGGCGCTGCGCCGCTCCCTCAAGTAGCTGGATTTCCACCAACCGGCATTCAATACATGCGCATCGTGGTGACGAACCGGATCTTCCCGGAAACGCGCAAGCTGCTCGAGGCGCACGGCGAGGTCATCGGCAATTCCGCGGCGGAGCCTTGGCCCTACGAGGTGGTGCGAGACAGCTGCCGAGATGCCGACGCCGTCCTGGTCTTCATGCCGGATCGGATCGACGAGCCGTTCATCGCGGCTTGTCCCGAGCTCAAGGTGATCGGTGCGGCCCTCAAGGGCTACGACAATATCGACGCGACCGCCGCGGAACGCGCCGGCGTCTGGGTGACGATCGTGCCCGACCTGCTGACCGCGCCGACGGCGGAGCTGGCGATCGGCTTGATGATCGGGCTCGGCCGCCACGTCCTGGCCGGCGATCGGCGTATCCGGGCCGACGGCTTCCACGGCTGGCGGCCGACTCTCTATGGCGCCGGGCTCGATGGCGCGCGCGTCGGTATCGTCGGATTTGGCAGGGTGGGCCAGGCGATCGCGGAACGCCTCCTGGGCTTTCGCTGCCGCGTCTGCGCCCACGACACGCGCCCGAATTCGATTCCACCCCACCTCGCGCACGTCGTGGACGCGATCGCGCTGAACGACCTGTTGGCGCGGTCGGACTATGTCGTTTTGGCGCTGCCACTGTCCGCCGCGACTCGGCGTATCATCGACGCTGACGCGTTAGCGCGGATGAAACCGAGCGCGCTGCTGGTCAACCCCGCGCGCGGCTCTCTGGTCGACGAGCGCGCCGTCGCCGACGCCTTGGAGAGCGGTCGGCTCGCCGGCTATGCCGCCGATGTCTTCGAATGCGAGGATTGGTCGCGCGACAACCGCCCTTCCGGCATCGACCGACGATTGACGGCGGTCGGAGCGGCGACCGTTCTCACGCCGCACATTGGCTCGGCCGTCGCCAACGTCCGTCGCGATATCGAGCTATCGGCCGCTCGCAGCATCGTTGACGCCCTTTCGGGGCGTGAGCCGAACGGCGCTGTCAACAAACCCGATCGGCCGCGCGCAAGCTCAGCCTGATCCACGCGCCCGTTTCCCTCGGCGTTCGAGGAGGGCGGGCTTCGTCCCGTCGTCCGCACACTCGCACCGTCGCCCTCGATCGGCCAGTCGAGGAAGGCTTTGACCCGCTGATCGATCTCCTCGCACAGCCGGCTGACCCTTCGGCGGGCTCAGGGCAGGCTTGGCTCTTGGGGTGCCACTCATACCCATGGCCTTGACAAGCTTGTCGACCGAACGGGTCGACGCGGTCGCGCATGTGCCTTGTCTACGCGAAAGAGCGCGCCGAGATGTTGATGTCATCGCACATATCGAGCGGGATGGGATTGTCCGGATCCCGCTGATCGACGACCTGCCATCCCGTCGACCCGCAAACGAGCGCCACCGGGTGAATCGTGCGCGGACGCCTGCTCCTGGCGCGGACCCGGACGATGCGCCGGCTGCGAACCGCCCGCGCCAAGGCTTCCACGCGCGGATCGCTCTCGTCCCGTTCCGCCGGCAGGAAACGGAACCAGCCGCGCGCTCGTTCGATGCGCCCGCGCACGCCATCGGGAAGTGACTCGAACATCTTCGCCCGCGCTCGCGCCGCGGCACTCGCCAGCCCGAGCTCGGCAAGTTCCGGTGTCGGCCTCGACAGCATGACCGCCAGCGCCTCAGCCTCGTCGGCCGACAAGCCCGTCAGCCGCGTGCGATAGTTGAAGCCGAGCTCGACGCCGCCTTGATTGCCGCGATGCACGATGATCGGCAGCCCGGCCTCGGTCAGCGCGTCGAGGTCGCGCAGTATCGTGCGCCGCGCGACCTCGAGCTCCGCGGCCAATTCAAGGCTCGTCATGCGCCCGCGGTTCTGCAGCAAGAGCAGCATCTGCAACAAGCGCGACGCCCGCATCGGCTTCCCCGCATATATGACAGTAGATGTCATCTTAGCCGTGCCATAAGCGGCAGCAAGCGGAGCGCACAGATGACCTCATTCAGTGTCGAGCAAGACATCGCCGCGGCCCCCGATCGGATCTGGGCGATCCTCACGGACGCGCCGCGACTGGTCGCTGGTGGCCTGGGCGTGACACGGATCGAGGGCGTCATCCGCCCGGGAGGACGACTCAAGCTCTGGTCGGAGGTCTCGCCCAATCGCGCGTTTTCACTCCGCGTCGCCGCCTTCGAGCCGCCCGCGCGCATGACCTGGGAAGGCGGCATGCCGTTGGGCCTCTTCAAGGGCGTGCGCACCTTCACGCTCGCGCCGATGGCCGGCGGGACGCGCTTTCACATGCGCGAGGAGTTCAGCGGCGCGCTGGCCGCGATGATCGTCAAGTCGATCCCCGACCTGACGCCCTCGTTTCGAAAGTTCGCGCTCGGGCTGAAGACGCTGGCGGAGACTGGATCATGAGCAAGCGGAAAACCGGCAGCGTGACATACGGCGACGGATCGAAGGACGATCCCTGGTTGCTCAAGACGCCCTCGCTGACCTCCGACTACAATGCCTGGCGCGACCAGACGCTCGACCCGCCCGCCTTGGTCGTGCAGGTCGGCACCACGGTGCTGTCCTATCGTGCGCGCTGCATCGATGATCTCCACGCCATGCTCAAGAAGCGCGGCGATTGGGTCGCGCTTGGCAACGCCGATGAAGGCAAGCCTGTCCAGGAGGGAACAGTCGAGGCCTGGGCGCGCGATCCGAAGAATCCGGTCGGCGGGTACTACGGCTTGCGCAAAGGTTATCGCGGCCGCTTCGCCAACTATGTCTGCCCGGTGCTCGAACTTCTGGGCCTCGCCGAGCTCGAACACAACGCGCGCAACAATCGCATCCGTGCCCGCTGAAGAGACCTCGGCGTCACCGCGCTCCTTGTCCTCGTTTCAGCTCCCGGATGGCGCCGCGGCGCTTGCGGCCGGCGCCACGCGGGTGACGACGGCCGACGCGGCTTCGAGCGTGCGGTGCACGGGACATTTGCCGGCGATCTCGACAAGCTTGTCGCGCAGGGCGTGATCGACCTCGCCATCGACCGAGATGATGCGCTCGAAGCGGTCGATCTTGCCCTCGCGCCCTTCGGCGACATGACCGCAATCCATGCAGTGATCCGCCGCGACCTTGCCGTGCCGGACCTCGACCGACAGGCGGCCCAGGGCGAGCTTCTTGTGCTCGGCGTAGATCCTGAGCGTCATGGCCGTGCAGGCACCCAGGGCAATGGCCAGATAGTCGTAAGGGCTCGGCCCGGAATCGAGCCCGCCGACTTTGATCGGCTCGTCGGCAAGCAGCCGGTGGCGGCCAGCGACGACCAAGTTCTGGAATTTGCCCTGTCCGGTCTCGCGGACCAGCACGTGATCGACATCGTCCTGCATGGAGGTGTCGGCTGGAAGATACTTCGCCGCCCAGGCGACGATCACCCCGGCCGCGTAGGCGGCGGCCTCCGGGCTAGACAGGAGGTGGTCGGCATCGTCGAGCGAGACGAAGCTTTTCGGGTGCTTGGCGGCGAGGAAGATTTTCGAGGCATGCTCGATGCCGACCACGTCATCCCGCGGCGCATGCATGACCAGAAGCGCTCTGCCAAGGGAACGAATGCGCCCCTCAAGGCGCTGCCCCTCGGCGTCTTCCACAAACGAGCGTTTGATGTTGAACGGCCGGCCGGCGAGTGAGACTTGCGCTTCTCCCTGGCTGCGAATCGCGTCGAGCGACGATCCGAATTGAGCGAGCACATGACCGACATCGGCCGGAGCGCCGATGGTCACCACGGCCTTGGCCTCCGGAATGCTGGCCGCGGCGGCCAGCACGGCGGCGCCGCCGAGCGAATGGCCAATCAGGATGGCCGGCGCCGAAAAAGCTTCGCGCAGATACCCTGCCGCGCGAATGAGATCCTCCACGTTCGAGGAGAAATCGGTGTTCGAAAATTCGCCTTCCGATGAGCCAAGGCCGGTGAAGTCGAAGCGCAGCACGCCCACGCCGGCCTGAGCCAATCCCGTCGCGATGCGCTTCGCGGCCAGGATGTCCTTGCCGCAGGTGAAGCAGTGGGCGAACAGCGCGAAAGCCCGAACGGGGCCCGCCGGCAGATCGAGCCGCGCCGCCAGCTCGGCGCCGCCACTGCCTTTGAATGCGGCCCGAACAACAGATGAGGCACTCATGCGCCGCTCCTCTCACACCGGAGTTTGAGTGACACGCTGGTCCGGGCGCTAGACCCGAGCACGAACGCACATCAACGAGCTGATGCAGGGGCTACTTCGGCGCAGCCACGCAGGCGCTCAAAACCAGCGCTTGGTAATCTTTTCGGGAAAGCCTGCAAGTCGCCGTGTCTAACTGACGACTTGAGCCCTTGATTTGTTGGTCGGGGCGGCGGGATTCGAACCCACGACCCCCAGTCCCCCAGACTGATGCGCTACCGGGCTGCGCTACGCCCCGACCGTGGGCGGTACTTAGCGCTTCCCGCCCGCCTATTTCAACGTTCACGAACCGCCATAACGACGAACGCCGCCGGTGTCGCCACCGGCGGCGTCCGCTTCGAAAGCCCGATCGGCCTAGTGCTGGCCGTGCAGCGTGCGCCGCAGCAGCTCGAGCGCGTTCTGCAGATCGTCGAGCACGTTCTCGATCTCGCGGCGCTTGACGCCATCGAGCTTGGCGGTGGGCCGCGGCAGGGCGACGTTGGTCGCCGGCTGCGGGCCAGTGCGCGGCATCGCCGGACGCGCCTCGGCGTCGACCGGCACGAGGCGGCCGGTTTCGCCGTCCTCGCGCGTCGCCAGACGCCCACGGCCTTCCTTCAAGAGGCGCTGCACGCCCTTGATGGTGTAGCCGTCGTCGTAGAGCAGCGAGCGGATTCGGCGCAGCAGATCGACGTCCTCCGGGCGATAGTACCGCCGGCCGCCGCCCCGCTTGAGCGGGCGCACCTGGCTGAACTTGCTCTCCCAGAAACGCAGGACGTGCTGCGGCACATCGAGTTCAGTCGCGACTTCACTAATTGTCCTGAACGCAAGCGCCGACTTCTCGACGCGGCGCTCAATCCCCTGAGCGCTTACAATGACCATCATTCACCTTCCACATCATCATTGCTTGTTATCGGCAGATTATTGATGCGTGCTTTGAGCACGTTGGACGCGCGGAAGACGAGGACACGCCGCGGCAGGATTGGAACTTCCTGTCCGGTTTTTGGATTACGCCCCACCCGTTGACCCTTGTCGCGAACCGAAAAGCTTCCGAAAGACGAAATCTTCACCGTCTCGCCACGTGCGAGCGCGTCGGCGATCTCACCGAGGATGACCTCGACCAGATCGGCCGACTCGTTACGGGACAGACCGACTTCCTGGAACACCGACTCGCTGAGATCAGCCCGAGTGATTGTCCGTTGATCCATTCAGCATTCCCCTTCCCCTCTTAAACCATAGTGTAAGAAGGGTGTGCCGTCAACCTGACAACGTGGCCTTAAGCCTTGAAATTACGGCGGGATTAGGGGTAGGAATTACCTCCGACGCGCTGACAAAAGTTCAACCGCCGTGGCAATAAGCACAATAATAACGGTGCTTTAGATTTTGCTGCTAACGTGAAATTTATGCGTGGCGGGCAATTGAAAGTCCGCAGTTCATGCGAAGGATGAATCTACCTCTTCAGTATCAAGGGGTTCACGTCCCCCCCCCCCGGCTCCTGAGGTTACCAGCGAACCAGGCTGGCGCCCCAGGTCAGGCCACCGCCCATGGCTTCGAGCAGCAGCAGGTCGTCGCGCTGCACCCGGCCGTCCGAGACGGCGGCCTCCAGGGCCAGCGGGATCGACGCCGCCGAGGTGTTGGCGTGGCGGTCGACGGTGACCACGACCTTGTCGGCCGACAGGCCGAGCTTCTTGCCGGTGCCGTCGATGATGCGCTTGTTGGCTTGGTGCGGGATCAGCCAGTCGATGTCCTTGGGCTCCAGGCCGACCTTGCCCATGGTCTCGCCGACCACCGACGCCAGGTTGGTCACGGCATGCTTGAAGACCTCGCGGCCCTGCAT
Source organism: uncultured Rhizobiaceae bacterium (assembly GCA_964437145.1). Lineage (GTDB taxonomy): Bacteria > Pseudomonadota > Alphaproteobacteria > Reyranellales > Reyranellaceae > JAFAZJ01. The sequence continues at coordinate 20,454 of CAYTFW010000064.1, read as the reverse complement.
GCGCAGGAAGCCCGCCGTCCCCGTGGTCGAGGGGCCGCCGTCGACATAGAGCAGGTCGTGATAGCGCCCGTCGGAGTGCACCGCACTACTCAGGACGCCGCGGTCCGCCGAGGTGCCCTTGCCCTCGCCCGCCTTCAGCACAACGGCGCCAGCGCCGTCGCCGAACAGCACGCAGGTGCCGCGATCGGTCCAGTCGAGGATGCGCGAGAAGGTCTCGGCGCCGATGACCAGCGCCGAGCCGGCCATGCCGCCCTTGATCATGTTGTCGGCGACCGAGAGCGCGTAGATGAAGCCCGAGCACACCGCCTGCACATCGAAGGCGGCGCCGCGATTCATGCCCAAGGTGGCCTGCACCTTGGTCGCGGTCGCCGGGAAGGTCTGGTCGGGCGTCGCGGTGGCCAGCACGATCAGATCGAGGTCGGCCGCTTTCATGCCGGCGCGGCTCAGCGCCTGGTCGGCGGCCTTGATGGCGAGGTGCGAGGTGAACTCGCCGTCGGCGGCGATGTGGCGGGAGTGGATACCGGTGCGCTGCACGATCCATTCGTCGGAGGTGTCGACCTTGCGCGACAGCTCCTCGTTGGTCATGACGCGTTCGGGCAGATACGCCCCGCAAGCCTCGACGATCGACCGGATCATGGCGTGCCCGTTCCTCCGGCCACCGCCACCACAGGCTCGGCCTTTTCGGCGGCCACAATCTCGCGCAGCTTCTCGAGATCGCCTACGACCTTGTCGTTCAAATTGTATTTCACTGAATCAACGGCGACGCTGATGGCGTTGGCAAAGCCCAGCGCATCGGTGCCGCCGTGGCTCTTCACGCACACGCCGTTGACGCCCAGGAACACGGCGCCGTTGTAGCGTCGGGGGTCGACCCGCTTGCGCAGCTTGTTCCAAGCGCCGGAGGCCAGGACGTAACCCAGCTTGGCGAGCGTCGAGGTCTTGAAGGCGTCGCGCACGAAGCCGGTATAGAGCTTGGCCGTACCCTCCATGGCCTTCAGCGCCACGTTGCCAGTGAAGCCATCGGTGACGACCACGTCGACAGTGCCGGCGCCGATGTCGTTGCCCTCGACGAAGCCATGGAAGCGCACCGGTGAGCCATCTGCCTTCAGCATCTCGGCAGCGTCGCGCAGCGTGTCGTTGCCCTTGCCCTCCTCCGAACCGACGTTGAGCAGGCCGACACGGGGCTCGTCGAGACCGAGTACGGTGCGGGCGAAGACCGAGCCCATCACAGCGAATTCGGCCAAGTTGTTGGCGTCGCACTGCATATTGGCGCCGAGATCGAGCATCACCGTCTCGCCGCGCACCGTCGGCAACACCGACGACAGCGCCGGCCGACGGATACCCGGCAGGGGGCGCAACATGACACTGGCCGAAGCCAGCAGCGCGCCGGTATTGCCGGCGGAGACGATGCAATCGGCTTGGTTCTCGGCGACGGCGTCGAGCGCCATGCCCATGCTCGAGGTCCGACGCTTGCGCAGCGCCACCTTGGGCGTGTCGTCGTTGGTGACGACGTCCTCGGCCGGCACGATCTCGCAGCAATCCTTGAGCCAGCGCACGCGCTTGACCAGCTCGGCCAGCCGCGTGGCCGGGCCGAAAAGGCGAAAGGTGATGTCGGGGTGCCGCTCGCGGGCGATTCCGGCGCCCCGGACGACCATGTCCGGCGCCATATCGCCGCCCATGCCGTCGAGCGCGATGACGATCTTTCGCGTCACGTCGGCCCTCGCGGCGCGGCGATCAGCCGTTGGCCGCCTTCGCGACGACCTCGCGCTTGCGGTAGTAGCCGCAGGCCTGGCAGACGTGGTGCGGGCGCATCAGCTCGCCGCAATTGGCGCACTCGACGAAGGCCTGGCCTTCGAGCGCATGATGCGACCGGCGCATGTTGCGGCGAGACGGGCTCACCTTCTTCTTGGGAACAGCCATAGTTAAGACTCCGTGCGGACCAGCGCGTCGGCGCCAGCCTCGACAATCCGGGGGGCAGGTCGCGAGGGCGCTTTCCTAGCCAAATTGCGACAGTGCGGCAAGCGCTTTACCGGCCGATCCGACCGTCATCCCCCGCCTTTGAGGCGCCCCTTGAGCTGCTCCAGGGCGGCAAAGGGGTTGGGCTTGGCGTCGGCCGGCTCCGGGGCGGGCTCGTATGTCGCACCCGGCGCCCGCGGGAAGGGATCGAGCGCCAGCGACAGGTGATCGGCGACGATGGCGCCGACATCGATCGTGTCACCCTCCAGCGGCTCGGGCGCCTCCGGATCGTCGGCAGTGGCTTTGGCGTCGGCGGCGAAGCGCAGGTCGATGGCCTCGTCGATCGACTGGGCCACCGGATCGAGGGTGACGACACAGGCCTGCACCACCTCGGCGCGCAGCCGCCCGGTCACGCTCCAGACGCCGCCCAACCCGGGCCGCACCGTGACCTCGGCCTTCAGCGCCGGCAGCGCCAGCAGGTCGAAGCGCCGGGCCAGCGCCGCCCGCTCCGCCTCGCTGGCGGTGACATCGATCGCCACGCCCCGCGCGGGCACGCGGTCGAGACGGACGATGCGGCTGAGCTCCTCCGGCGGGGCGTTCATGCCCCCCTCCCGGGTGTTGGCCAGGCGATGCGTCCGGCGAGGAGCGCGGGCATGTCGGCTTTTTTCAGACATTCTATCGCGTCGCCGACATAGTGTGACAAAATTGCAACGCTCTCGTTGGTGGCCGTCGCCTTGCCGAAGACGTTGCGGCGCAGGGCCTCCCGCAGCCTGGCCTCGTCGCCCGCCAGCCAAGCGTCGCGGAAGGCGCTGGCGCGGCCCTGGAAGCCCTCGGCCATGCGCTTGATGCGCCGGCCGACGCCGAGATCCTGCGCGCCCATCTCGCGTACCGTCAGATCGAGATGGTCGAACATGGTGTCGAACAGATCCTGCTTCAGCGCTCCGCTCTCGGGCTCCTCGTCGAGGCGCTCCATCACCAGCCAGGCGTGCAGCACCAGCAGGTCGAAGCGGCCATCGACGGTGTCGGGCACGCCGAGCCTGGTATAGAAGATCGGCCGGCGCGCCTGGGTCGCCAGCGCGGCATAGAGCGCGGACAGATTCTGCCGCCCCTGCGCCCAGCGGCGAAATGCACCGAACATCGCCCCCTCGCTCCCGACGCCGGATTTGACAGGCCGGCGGTCCACCGGCAATTTGACCGAGGCCGGCCCCCTCACTCCCGGTCGTTTAGGACAGCCCGTCAAGGGGTTCAAGCCGATGAAGTTTCGACAGATCGCCGCGACGCTCTGCGTGGCGCTCCTGGCCACCGCCTGCGGCCAGATCGTCGACCAGCGCGGTCACCAGCCGGTACCGGGCACGATCGAGAAGCTCGAGGTCGGCGCCCAGGGCCGCGACGACGTGCTGCGCCTGATGGGCAGCCCCTCGACCATCGCCACCTTCGGCGACGAGGTCTGGTACTACATCTCGACCAAGAACGAGACCACCGCCTTCCTGGCGCCGCGCGTCCTGGAGCAGCGCGTGATCGCCGTCAGCTTCGGCGGTGACGGCCGGGTGCGCGAGATCAAGCAATACGAGCTGAAGGACGGCAAGGAAGTCGACATGGTGGCCCGCAAGACGCCGACATCGGGCAAGGAACTCACCGTTATGGAGCAGATCCTCGGCAACGTCGGCAAGTTCACCGCGCCCAAGAAGCAGGTGCCCGGCGCCGGCGGCCCCGGCAGCGACTACTAGCCTCGACATGGTCACCGGCTTCGTCTGGGACGAGCGCTTCGTCTGGCACGACAGCGTCAACATCGCCGCGACCTATCCGCCCGAGGCGCTGTTCGAGCCCTTCCCCAGCTTCGAATCGCCGGAGACCAAGCGGCGCATCAAGAACCTGCTCGAGGTCAGCGGCCTGCTGGCGCGCCTCACCCCGATCGCGGCGCGCCCGGCCACCGAGGCCGAGATCCTGCGCGTCCATGACGCCGCCTACATCGAACGCCTGAAGGCCGCCGAGAAGCAGGTCTATGGCGAGGTCGGCCCGCGCACCCGCGTGGGTCCCGGCACCTATCAGATCGCGCGACTCGCCGCCGGCGGCGCCATCGAGGCGGTCGACGCCGTGCTCGACGGCAAGGTGCGCAACGTCTACGCCCTGATCCGCCCGCCCGGCCATCACGCCGAACGCGATGTCGGCATGGGCTTCTGCTACCTCTGCAACGGCGCCATCGCCGGCATGCACGCGCTGGAGAAGCGTGGCCTGAAGCGCATCGCCTATGTCGACTGGGACGTGCATCACGGCAACGGCACGCAGCAGGCGTTCTGGCGCGATCCGCGCGCGCTCACCATCTCGCTGCACCAGGAACAGCTCTTCCCCGTCGACTCCGGCTATGTCGAGGACGTCGGCGAAGGCGACGGCGCGGGCTTCAACATCAACATCCCGTTGCCTTCAGGCTCCGGCCACGGCGCCTATCTGCATGCCTTCGATCGTGTCGTGCTGCCGGCGCTGCGCCGCTTCAAGCCCGAGCTGCTGTTCATCTCCAGCGGCTTCGACGCCGGCAACCACGATCCGCTGGGCCGCATGATGCTGCACCCCGGCAGCTATCGCGAGATGACGGCACGGATGATAGCGATCGCCGACGAATTCTGCGGCGGCCGCCTGGTGATGACGCACGAAGGCGGCTACGCGCCGGTCTCGGTGCCCTATCTGGCGCTGGCCACCATCGAGCGCATGAGCGGCGCCAACGCCGGCGTCGCCGATCCCTTCGAGCCGGCCTGGTCGAAAGTGCCCGGCCAGGCCCTGCACGCGCACCAGGAGCGCGCCGTGCAGGCGGTGGTCGACAGGTTCACGGCGCTCGGCCGGCTGTAGATCCGCCATCGCAGGCGGAGCTTACGCGACATTCGCCAACGCTGCGATTTCCGCTCCTACGGTTGCGGTCTTCACGTGGTTCTACATGGCGATCGCGGCGCGGCACGTCACCAGGCCCTCGTATCCTTTAATGATCCCGCACGGTCTTTGGAATCGGCACGTCCGCCTTCCGCGTTGATCGCTTGCGCCCTCGCCGCGTAGAATCTGCTCAAGTGCCTCTCTCCGTGGGCTCGGACCGCTGTATTGCTCGCGGGTAGCGGCGGAAATCGTTGATCTGCGCCGCGCCCGTGGAGGAGTTCGCCGTAAACATGTCGGATACGCAGGCCAAAGACCATTACGAGTGTATCAAGAACGCGATCAAGAATCCTCCAGCAACCGCGAAGGAAGACGTGAAGGAGGATGACAAGGCTGCCAAGCGGTTCCTCAAGAACGTAGAGCATCACGAGAAGAACTAGGGAAAGAGCATCCTGTCCAGAAGCCACGTATGACGAAGGACTACGACCCGGAGGCGTCACCCGACGTTCGTGATGCTTACGCCTTCATGTACCCCCGCCAACGACAATTCCAAGGAGGACTCCGCCCAACACACCGTCCAAGCTAACGCCGCCTGAGCACCGCCACAGGCGCGGCGACCGCCAGCCAATCACCGTCTCAGTACAAACGGTTCATCCGGGAAATGCGGGTCAATACGGATCCGGCCGCTGTACGCGCTTGTAGCTGCTGAGATTCAGCCTGATGAAGGCGAGCATGTTTTCGCGAATCCCCCGCTCATTCTCACGAACAAATGAGTCGCTTCGGCCAATATCCCAGATGACGCTCATCGTCTGCTTGCCGACGATGCCGTCGACCGTCAGGTGATGAAGGTGCTGGAAGGCAATGACACGATTCTCAGTTCTCGAACCGAAGTAGAAATCATACTTGCCGCGCACGACCTTGGGGTCGCTGATAAGGCGCGGCCGCATCTTGAGCACGTGATCGAGGGTCAACTTGAGAAACGCGACGGCAAACGGGCGATAGGAGTAGTCCATGCTACGGAATCTCTTGCGGCCGAATCCTTCGTAGTTCTCCCAGAAATCGCCGATCTCGCCGGACCCGATCATCAAGACCCAGGGACTGCTGCTGTACTTGTGCCAGGGATTGTCTGCCATGATTCTGTACCTTGAGAAACGAGCGCAGCGCTCCTCCGCCTGACGCGGGCAAGCACGGACTGCGTTCCCGTTCCGGCGACCTATGGCGGACGATGGCTGCCACAGGCGAGTTGCGCGTCCGACGTTCGTCGGATAGGTTGTGGGCGTGGTCAGGCACCGGCGAGGCCATTCAGCCCGCCTGGATCGTTGCCACCTTTGTCGGCTGACAGGCTATGCCATGGCGATTGGCATCGAAGAGGCCGCAGGGCTTATCGGAGACATCTACGACGCGGCGTTCGACGCTGCGCTCTGGCCTGACGTGCTGATTCGACTGACGAACGCGATGGGCGGCGCCGACGCGACGATCGCGGTCAATGACGGCGAGAGCGGGATCGTCACCATGATCGCACCCCGCACGGATCCCGTATCCTTGCGCAGCTACTGCGACTACTGGGTGGACCAGAACGTCGTGTGGAAGCGGCGTCGGCAAGTGGCCGCGGGCCGGGTGGTGATGATCCGGGATCTCGCGCTCGAGGACTTCACTCGTTCGCCCTTCCACAATGAATGGTGGCGCCCGCAGGGTTTCGGCCTGGGGGGCATGGGCGTCAATCTGCTCACCGAGCCAAACGCGTCGGCGACGTGCGCCATCCAGTCCCCCGCCGGAAAAGACGCGTTCGAGAGGGACGCGGCGGCCCTTTTCGCGCTGCTCGCCCCTCATCTCGTCCGCGCCATCTCGGTCCAGCGCCGGTGGTGGCATATCAAGCTGAACGAAGAACTGGCGCTCTCGGAATGGGCGCGGCAGCCCAAAGGCGTAGTGCTCGTCGACGTACGTGCCCATGTCATCTATGCCAACAACTACGCGCGTGTGGTGCTCGACGCCCGCGACGGTTTGTTGATCGATGCGGGCGCGCTTTCGGCGTCGGATCTCGGAACTGCCTCGGCGCTGTCTCGGCTGATCGCGGGATGCGCCAACCGCGGCCTTCGTGATGGCGGCCCTGGCGGAACTCTGCGCATAGGTCGGACCGGATGTGCGCCGCTCAGCGTTATAGTCGCGCCTTTTCCAAACCGGGAACGGCAAGCGGACCCTCATTGGCTCGGACTTGCGTGGCCGACGGCGATCCTCATCGTCACCGATCCGCAGCGTGAGCGGCAGCACCAGAAGGATCGTCTCAGGCAGCGGTTCGGCCTCACGCCCACCGAGGCCGAGTTGGCCCTCGAGATCGCCAGAGGAAAAGGACGCCAAGCCGCAGCGCGCCGTCTCAACATCACGCTCGGCACGGCACGCACCCATCTCGAGCGTATCTTCAGCAAGGCTGGCGTGCATCGTCAGGCCGAGCTGGTCGGTCTTGTTGCGGCAATTGTGAGGGAGTCCGGACCAACCACGGATTGAGTCCGCGGGCGCGCAGGGTTGTTTTGGGGAGCGTTCGCCTGCCTACAACGCAACAACGCTCTCATATGATCTGCGCGATCAGTTCGCCGGCAGGGCCAGCAGGAGCGCCACGCCGGTTAGCGCCCCGATCTCGATCTGTTGTATTAGCCGCTCGGCGGCGAAGGTGATCGTGTCGCGCGGCATGTCGGCGACGGGGCTCTTCTCCGCGAGCGATCCCGCTCTACCGAGCCAGGCACTACCAGGAACACGACCCGAAACCTGCGGGACGGAGCTGGGGGCCCCGCCCCGCGGCCACTTCAGGTCATGACGAACTTCAGAAGGTCGGCGTTCAGCACGTCGGCGTTCACCGTCAGCATCCCGTGCGAGAAACCGGGATAGGTCTTCAGCGTGCCCTTCGACAGAAGCTTGACCGCCTTCAACGCCGATGCGGCGATTGGCACGACCTGGTCATCCTCGCCGTGCAGCACCAGCGTCGGCACCGTGATCGCCTTGAGGTCCTCGGTCTGGTCGGTTTCCGAGAAGGCCTTGATGCCGTCGTAATGAGCCTTGGCGCTACCCATCATACCCTGTCGCCACCAGTTCTGGATCACGCCTTCATGGACCGTCGCGCCCTGTCGGTTGAAGCCGAAGAACGGGCCCGCCGGGATGTCGCGGAAGAACTGCGCGCGGTTGCCGGCCAGTGCCGTCCGAAAGCCGTCGAAGACTTCCATCGGCGTGCCCTCGGGGTTGTTGTGGGTCTTCAGCATGAGCGGAGGAATCGCGGCGACAAGGACGGCCTTGGCCACCCGGCCCGCGGGCCCGCCGTGTCGCGCCACGTAGCGCGCCACTTCGCCGCCGCCGGTCGAATGACCGATGTGAACCGCGTTCTTCAGGTCCAGCGCCTGGGCGACGGCGAACGCGTCGGCCGCGTAATGGTCGATGTCGTGACCCTCGGCGACCTGCGCCGAGCGTCCGTGGCCGCGCCGGTCATGCGCGACGACGCGATAGCCCTTCGACAGGAAGAAAAGCATCTGCGCATCCCAGTCGTCGGCGCTGAGTGGCCAGCCGTGGTGAAAGACGATCGGCTTGGCGCCCTTGGGACCCCAGTCCTTGTAGAAGATCTGCACGTTGTCATCGGTGGTGATAAAGCCCATGACGTGTTCTCCTTCTCGAACATCGTGGATGGCCGCCCCTACGATCTGCGTACCGCGCGGCGGAGAGGTGAAGATCGCGGCAACCGGAGGCGCGGATGTCACCTCGATGCGCGATGCTGTGGTGCGCCTCGGCGCGCCGCCTCGAACCTCTCCGCAGTACTCCGGATCAGCCTTTGCCCGGCACCGGCGTGTTGAGCAGCTGCTGTTCCCATAGATAGGCAATGCCGCTGCCTGCCGCATGCTGAATGACCACCTCGTTCAGTGCGACAGCGGTTTTCGCTCGCGCCCAGTCGCGCTGCCACTCGGCCGCCAGCGCCAACCAGGTCATCATGTTCACGCCGGCTGCGATCATGCGCTGGATGGAGACCTCGTGGGCCTCGACCGAAACGGCACCCGACGCGTCGGTGATGACCGTCACATCCCAGCCTTCGCCCGCGGCCTGGATCGCCGGCATCGCGACGCAGATCTCGGTCCACAGGCCGGCGATGATCAGCTGCTTGCGACCCGTCGCCTTGACCGCGTCGACCACCTTCTGATCTTCCCAGGTGTTGATGAAAGTCCGGTCGATCACCTTCTGGCCAGGGAACACGCTTGTGATCTGCGGAAAGATGTCGCCACCGCGAGCGGCGATCACGCTGGTCAGGATCGTCGGGACGCCAAAGACCTTGGCGGCTTTCGCCAGCGCCGTCGAATTGTTGACCATGATGTGCGGATCGTGGCTGTTCAGGTTCGCGAGCTGGTATGGTTGGTGGTCGATCAGAACGAGCACCGAATCTTCAGGACGAAGCAGCGAAGCAAGTCCGTTGCGAAAGGTCATGACGACCTCCTTTCCGGCTGTTGTGAGCGCCATTCGGCTTTCGGCTCGGCATTCGCCAGCGGCGATCTTGCCTGGGCGCTATCTGTCGCTCCTTGTCTCGCTGCGATAGCGCCCTACATCGAGAAGCTGTGTCGCGAGGTGGGGAACGCAGGCATGGACATCGAAGATCTGCAGACATTCGTCGCAGTGGCCGATGCCGGAGGCGTGTCGGCCGCTGCGCGCCGCCTTGGCCTCTCCAAGTCGATCGTCAGTCGGCGGCTCTTCCGGATCGAGGCGGAGCTCGGCGTTCAGCTTCTTGCGCGGACGACCCGCGGCGCCGCGCTCACGGAAGCGGGATCAACATTCAGAGACCATGCGGCTCGGGCCAGCGCCGAGATCGACACGGCCAGGGAAACGATTCTCCCGACCGGCGGGCTGCGTGGACGCCTGAGGATCGCCGTGCCGCTCACCTTCGGCCCGACCCACTTCGCCCCCGTGCTGGCGGAAATGGCGCAGCGCCACCCACAGCTCCGCATCCACACCTCCTACAGCGATCGTTTCGTCGATCTCATCGCCGAAGGTTTCGATTGCGGGATCCGGGTCGGGCAACTTCAGGACTCCAACCTGATCGCGAAGCGCATCGGCCCGATCTATGGGACGCTTGTCGCAAGCCCCGCCTATATCAAGGCGCATGGTTCACCCCGGGCGCCAGATGAGATCGTCATACATGAAGCGCTCATGCAGGGAACGGAAACCTGGCAGTTCCTGGATGGCGACAAGATCGTGACGGTTCAGCCGCAGGGCAGATTCAAGGCCGACAGCGCTCTGGCGCTTGCCGCCGCCGCGGCGACAGGACTCGGCGTCGCCAGGCTCCCCGATTGCATCACACATGAATATGTAGCGTCCGGCGCGCTCGTCCCGATCATGACACGCTACCCGCCGCCTCCGGCAGGCGCGTACCTGGTCCGACCACCAGGTGCGCATCCCGCACGGAAAATTCGGGTCCTTACGGAAATGCTGATCGAGCACTTCGTGCAGAATCCGAATGTTTGGGGTCTCGACTACCAGAGCACCAACCGAGCAAAGCCTTCCTGAGGAAGCACGTTCGACGGCCGCTCCACCGCGAGCCGCTGAGCTCGGCGACAACGCCCGGGCGTTCCTCGTGCTGCGACACAGCCTGACATATCACAGGGCTAGTTGGACGGACGGTCACTCGCCAGTTTGGGCGTCGCCGGGCCGAAAGCGCTCTTGTCGCTCGCGCGGCCCGGATTGACCGACATCGCGGGCTTGCGCATCGGCAAGGGCGAAGTCTCCCGGAGACCCAAGAGAGGATGAGGCGCATGAGCTGGAACCCGACAATCGATCCGGGCTATCCGAATGAGGTTGGCCTCGACGCTATCGAAACGCTCATCGTTCCGCGCGCTGTAGACCTCGGCGGCTTCGAGGTTCGGCGCGCCCTGCCCTCGCCGCAGCGGCAGATGGTGGGCCCTTTCATCTTTTTCGATCAAGCCGGGCCCGCCGAGTTCTTGACCGGACACGGCGTCTTCGTTCGACCGCATCCGCATATCGGTCTGGGCACCGTCACCTACCTTTTTCGCGGCGACTTCCATCATCGCGACAGCACCGGGGCCGACCAGATCATCCGTCCCGGCGAGTTGAACTGGATGGTCGCCGGGCGCGGCGTAACCCATTCCGAGCGGGGCCCCTCAACGGCGCAAGGCGGGCCGAACGGCCTGTTCGGGATACAGACCTGGCTGGCTCTGCCCGACGCGCAGGAGGACATGGCGCCCTTGTTCGAGCATCACGGCAAGGAGGCGCTGCCGGTGATCGAAGATCGCGGCGTCTCGGTGCGGCTCATTCTCGGGGACGCTTATGGTGAGAAGGCTCCCGCGACGATGTACTCGCGGACGTTCTATGCCGACGTAGAGCTCGATGCGGGAGGCCGCTTGCCGATGCCGCACGATCACGAGGACCGGGGCATCTACATCGTCGAAGGCTCGATCTCGGTCGCCGGCCAGGATTTCGAGGCGGGTCGGATGATGGTCTTCCGCCCCGGCGACAGGATCACTGTCGCGGCCGGCGACAGAGGCGCGCGCCTGATGATTCTCGGCGGCGCGACCCTTCCGGGTCCTCGCTATATCTGGTGGAACTTCGTCGCGTCGTCGCGGGAGCGTATCGAGGCGGCCAAAGCCGAATGGCGCGCCCAGAACTGGGGCAAGGGGCGCTTCGATCTCCCGGCCGGTGATCGGGACGAGTTCATTCCGCTTCCGGACTGACCGGCGTCGACAGCGTGATCGCCGGTCGCCGCGCGAATCAAAAGCCCCGGCGGATCACTCCGCCGGGGCTTCTCGTTGTCGGATGATCCGCGCGATCAGTGCGCCAGCACGGCCAGCAGCAGCAGCGCCACGATGTTGGTGATCTTGATCATCGGGTTCACCGCCGGGCCCGCCGTGTCCTTGTAGGGATCGCCGACGGTGTCGCCGGTCACGGCCGCCTTGTGCGCGTCCGAGCCCTTCATGTTTCAGGGGACGTTGGTGCTCCCGGTCCCGCGCTGGGCTCGGGGTGACGGCAGCGCCTCAATTCGCCCGGTCATTGCTCAGCCTCGCCTTGAAAGCGCGTACCTACGCGCGTATGTAAGCGCTATGACCCACCTCAGCATCCGCGACCTGCAGAAGATGTCGAGCGAGCGCATCGGTGCGCTGCCAGGCCCGACCGCGGTCAAGTCGGGCAATCGCACGGTGGCGCTGCTGATCCCGGTGAAGCCGATTGATCCGAAGCGACTCGACGCCGTGCTCGCGCGTGCCGAAGCGCTCGCGAAGGAACGCGACCCGGCGCAAGACGACGCCGCGCTCGCCGGTCTCGGCGACGTCGATACGACCAACTGGACCGATGACGCCGTGCGCACGCTGCTGGAGAAGCGTCTGACGGGCCGAAAGACCCGGTGAAAGCGCCGTCCGCCGCGATTGTTGTCGACGCCGCGATCCTGATCGCGGCGGTCCACGGACGCAGCTCGGGTGCCCTGCGATATGTCGCCAGCCGCGTGTCGCTCCTGGCCACCGAGCGCGTCGCCGAGGAGGCACGCCGGCGTATCGCGCTGGGGCTCAAGCGTCCCGAATTGTTGGGCGTTCTCGATGACCTGGTGGGTTTGATGGCCGTCGTGCCGATGGCGGACATCGAGCCGCTGCTCGCCGACGGCGAAGCCTTCTTGCGCGATGCTGTCGCCAGCCGCAACGGCACGACACGCGACGCGCATGTGCTCGCACTTGCCTGGAGCGTCGATGGCGACGTCTGGACCACTGACCGTGACTTCGCCGGCACTGGTGTCGCCACTTGGTCGACGCCAAACCTGATTCACGCTCTGGCCCAGGCCGATCCCCGCGCATAGAAAAGCCCCGGCGGATAGCTCCGCCGGGGCTTGTCGCTTTGAGCTAATCCGCGCGATCAGTGCGCCAGCACGGCCAGCAGCAGCAGCGCCACGATGTTGGTGATCTTGATCATCGGGTTCACCGCCGGGCCCGCCGTGTCCTTGTAGGGATCGCCGACGGTGTCGCCGGTCACGGCCGCCTTGTGCGCGTCCGAGCCCTTCATGTGCTTCACGCCGTCCTTGTCGACGAAGCCGTCCTCGAACGACTTCTTGGCGTTGTCCCAGGCGCCGCCGCCGGCGGTCATCGAGATCGCCACGAACAGGCCGGTGACGATCACGCCCAGAAGCATCGCGCCCAGCGCCGCGAAGGCGTCCGCGGGGCCGGCGATCCAGCGCACGACGAAGAACAGCACGATCGGCGACAGCACCGGCAGCAGCGACGGGATGATCATCTCCTTGATCGCCGCCTTGGTCAGCATGTCGACGAGACGGCCGTATTCCGGCTTCACGCCCTCCTTGCCCTCGCGCAGGCCGGGGATCGACTTCAGCTGCCGACGCACCTCCTCGACCACCGAGCCGGCGGCCTTGCCGACCGCGGTCATGCCCATGGCGCCGAACAGGTAGGGCAGCAGGCCGCCCAGCAGCAGGCCGACCACGACGTAGGGGCTGGTCAGCGAGAAGGTGACTTCCTTCACGCCCAGCTTGCCCTGGCCGATGAAGTACTGGAGGTCCGAGGTGTAGGCGGCGAACAGCACCAGCGCGCCCAGTCCAGCGGAACCAATGGCGTAGCCCTTGGTGACCGCCTTGGTGGTGTTGCCGACGGCGTCGAGCGCGTCGGTGTTCTTACGCACTTCCTTGGGCAGGCCCGACATCTCGGCGATGCCGCCGGCGTTGTCGGTGACCGGGCCGTAGGCGTCGAGCGCAACGATCATGCCGGCCAGCGACAGCATCGCCGTGGTGGCGATGGCGATGCCGAACAGACCGGCCAGGATGTAGCAGATGATGATGCCGGCGCAGATGATCAGCGCCGGCAGCGCCGTCGCTTCCATCGACACCGCGAGGCCCTGGATCACGTTGGTGCCGTGGCCGCTGACCGAGGCCTGGGCGACCGACTTCACCGGCTTGTAGTCGGTGCCGGTGTAGTACTCGGTGACCCAGACGATCAGGCCGGTGACGACCAAGCCGACCAGCGCGCACCAGAACAGCGCCATGCCGGTGAAGGTCAATGTGCCGACCGTCAGCTTGGTGCCCATGCCGCCCAGCATGTAGCTGGTCAGCGGATACATCAGGATCGCCGACAGCACGCCGGTGACGATGACCCCCTTGTACATCGCCCACATGATGCCGCCGTCGGAGCCGAGCTTCACGAAGTACGTGGCGATGATCGAGGTGACGATGCCGAGGCCGCCGATCGCCAGCGGATACATCATCATGGCCAGCGCCTGCTCGCCCTTGAAGAAGATCGAGGCCAGCACCATCGTCGCGACCGTGGTCACGGCGTAGGTCTCGAACAGGTCGGCGGCCATGCCGGCGCAGTCGCCGACGTTGTCGCCGACGTTGTCGGCGATCGTCGCGGGGTTGCGCGGATCGTCCTCGGGGAAGTCCTCCTCGACCTTGCCGACGAGGTCGGCACCGACGTCCGCACCCTTGGTGAAGATGCCGCCGCCGAGACGGGCGAAGATCGAGATCAGCGAGGCGCCGAAGCCCAGCGCCACCAGCGAGTCGATCAGCACGCGCTGGTCGACCTTGGCCTGCACCAGGACGTAGTAGTAGACGGCGACGCCCAGGAGCGCGAGGCCGGCCACTAGCATGCCGGTGATGGCGCCCGCCTTGAAGGCGAGGTCGAGGCCGGCGCCAAGGCTCTTCTGCGCGGCGACCGCCGTGCGCACGTTGGCGCGCACCGAGACGTTCATGCCGATGAAGCCGGCGGCGCCCGACAGCACGGCGCCGATCAGGAAGCCGATCGCCGGCCAGACGCCGAGCGCGATGCCCAGCACGACCAGGACGACGACGCCGACGATGGCGATGGTCGTGTACTGGCGCCGCAGATAGGCGCTGGCGCCTTCCTGGACCGCCTGGGCGATCTCCTGCATGCGCTTGGTGCCGGCGTCGGCGGCCATCACCGCGCGGCCGGTGACGAGGCCGTACAGCACGGCGAGCACGCCGCAGCCGATCACGGCCCAGAGGATGTTCGACATGGTCTTTCCCGTAGTTTTGAGGCGCTCAGGACGGCGCCTGTTGAACGATCACGCGCCGACGAGCACCGCATTGGAGCCGCGACCGCTCTATGGCCGCCGCTGTCCCCCCGGATCGAAGGCGCGCGATACATGCCAGAGGCCGTCCGGCGACGCAATCGATTCGCTCACGATTTCAAGGTGATGAGGGCGCGCTCGCATGTCAGCATTTTACCTTCCCCCGGAGGGGGAAGGTGGCGCGGAGCGCCGGATGGGGGATGTCGAAGAC
The DNA here is from genome assembly GCA_964437145.1 of uncultured Rhizobiaceae bacterium. Classification (GTDB taxonomy): domain Bacteria; phylum Pseudomonadota; class Alphaproteobacteria; order Reyranellales; family Reyranellaceae; genus JAFAZJ01. Next base: position 5,387 of record CAYTFW010000064.1, on the reverse strand, counting down.
GGACTCCTCCGTTCGTCTTCGACATTCCCCATCCGCCATTCGGTCACCTTCCCCCTCCGGGGGAAGGTAGAAATATAAGCCGCTGAAATATCAACGAATTCCGGCCGGCATCGCGGCCGGCCTCAGGCGCAGCCAGAGGATCGCCACCAACGCCACGCCGACCAGCGGTACGGCGAGGTAGTTGAGCGCGCTCCAGCCCCAGGCCTGCTGCAGGATGCCGGCCATCAGGCTCGCCGCCGCCGTGGTGCCGAACACCATGAAATCGTTGAGCGCCTGCGCCTTGCCCTTCTCGGCCGGGCGGTAGGTCGTGGTCACCAGGGTGGTGGCGCCGACGAACATGAAGGCCCAGCCGACGCCCAGCACGGTGGAGCCGATGTGGAAGTTCCAGACGTCGATGCCAGCCAGCGAGATGGCGAGCGAGACCGCCAGCAGGGCTGTGCCGGCGAGCATCACCTTGGTGACGCCGAAGCGGCCGATCAGATGGCCGGTGAAGAAGGCCGGCACGAACATGCCCATGACGTGCCAGAAGATCGTCACCGGGGCGAGCTTGGCGTCCAGCCCACAGGCGACGATGGCGAGCGGCGTCGCGGTCATCAGGAACGACATTACGCCGAAGGCGACCATCGCCGCCGTCACGGCGACGAGGTAGGTCGGCTGCAGCGCGATCTCCGACAGCGGACGCTGCGGGCCGCTGACCTGCTCAAGCTTGACCGGCGGGAACTCGATCAGGCGCAGCACCGCGAAGGCCACGGCGTGCAGCACGATCAGCGCCATGTAGGTGGCGAGGAACTGATGCGGCAGCAGGTCGGGCGTGAGCCGCGCGATGGCCGGGCCGAGAACGCCGGCGACCACGCCGCTCGCGGTGACATAGGAGATCGCCTTGGCGCGGTCGGCCGGCCCGACAAGCTCGGTGGCGGCGAAGCGGTAGAGCTGCATGTTGGCCACGGCGTAGCCCAGCACCAGGCCACCGGCGCACAGCAGCGGGAAATTGGCGATGTAGATCGACAGCGTGCACATCGCGCCGCCCAGCATGCCGACCAGCGCGCCCACGCCAAAGCCCATCGGCCGGCCGAAGCGCTGGCCCATCAACGCCGCCGGGAACACCGACAGCATGACGCCGAGGTGCTGCATGGTGACCGGCAGGGTCGTCCAGTAGAAATCCTTGCCGGTGATGGTCGTCGCCGCCAGCGCCGTGGCCGCGATCACCAGCACATTGCCGCTTTGCGCCAAGGCCTGGCAGACCACCAGCAGCAGGACATTACGCACGGCGCGCGACGGGGCGCCGCCGGCGGAGAGGGCTTCAGTCATGACGCGCCGACATGCGCCACGGCCGTCTCCGACACAAGCGCGATATTGTTCGGTCTTCCCTTCTCCCCGCGCAGGCGGGGCTGTCGCATCATGGTTTGTTAGCCGCCGTCGGGCCGCGCCGCTCCAGCGGCGCTCATGATGCGTCGCTGGAGCGACGCGGCCCGAAGGCGGCTACCCAATCCACATCCGATCACCCAGCGCCCTCACGACATCGTTCGTCGCCGCATCGGGCCGATCCAGTGGGACTGCGTCTGGTCCCACGACGGGACCTGTCGCGCCTCGTAGGGTTTGTCCCAGTGCCCGACATTGCCGCGATCGATGATCGTCGTGGGCAGGATGATCTCCCGAGGCACCTCCTCGCCGCGCAGATAGCGGCCAACCGCCTCAAGCGACAAGTCGCCGAACGCCAGCGTGTCGAACGACGCCGTCGCGAGCATCGCGCCAGCCTTGATGGCGGCGACAGCCTCGGGCGTGCCGTTGATGCTGGCGACGGGAAACGTCCGGCCGCTTTCCTTCAGCGCATCGATGACGCCCATGGCCATCAGGTCGTTGGCGACCAGCATGCCGTCGATCCTGGCGTGTCGCCGCAGCACGTCCGAGGTCGCGACGCGCGCCGGTTCGCGCAGCAGATAGCCGCACACGGACTCGACGATCCTGATGCCGGGCCGCTCGGCCGCCGCCTCGACGAATCCCTGGTGGCGCTGCGGGCTGGCGATCGCGCTGGGCGTGCCATCCATGATGACGACATCGCCGGCGCCGTCGAGACGGTCGAACAGGTGGCGCGCGATATCGCGGGCGATGCCGACACTGTCGGTCGCGACGTAGTTGATCCACGCGCTCGTCATCGGCTTGCTGACGATGTGGAACACGGCGACGCCCTGGGCGCTGGCCTCCTCGATCGCCGCGTCCAGCGCGCTCTCGTGCGCCGGCAGCAGGACGATGGCCGAGGGCCGCGCGGCCGCCGCCCGCCGGATCAGCGCGCGCTGCTGGTCGATGTCGTCGGCGATTACCGGCGCCGCGCCGCGAAGCGTCAGACCGAAACGCGCTGCCGCCCGCGTGGCGCCGATGAAGGCACCGCCATAGGCCGGGTTGACCTGGTTCTTCATGATGACGACGACGTCCGCCGACACGGCCGTGGCGCCCGTACCCGTCCTGATGACATTCAGGATCACCCGCGGCGAGACGACCTCGCAGCGCGCCGTCAGCTCCTCGATGCGATGCGCCGGCATGTCGTAGTGCGGCCAGCGTCCGTCGTGGAACCAGCCGCGCGACAGGCCAAGGTCCCGCGCCATGACGTGCAGGTTCTCGACGCTGTACGGCAGGCAGACGATATGGCGAGAACGATCGCAGAGGTAGCGCAGTCGGATCATGCCCGCGTCTATCGATGGCGATAGCTGGTTCTCTCGAGCGACATCGGCTCGCCGGCCCGCATCGCCCGCACCCCCTCGCCCGCCTCGATGCGGCCGATCTCGGTGATCGGCACGCCGACCTCTCTTGAGAGCGCGACGACGGCCTCGCGCGCCGAGGTCGGCGCGGTGAACAGCAGCTCGTAGTCGTCGCCGCCGGTGATCGCCAACTCCAGTAGCGTGGCGTCGCGTTCGATCGCGCGACGCGCCGGGTCCGACAGCGGCACGCGCGCGACGTCGATCACGGCGGCGACGCCGGAGCGCGCGCAGATGTGGCCGAGATCGCCGACCAGCCCGTCGGACACATCCATGCAGGCGCTGGCGAGGTCGCGCAGGCGTGGGCCCAACGTCGCGCGCGGTCGCGGCAGCAGGTAGCGCCCGGCCAGCGCGGCGACGTCTTCGCCGCCGACGCCGGCGAGCTCACCTTTGCTGGCGCGCAGGCCAAGCGCGCCATCGCCGATCGTGCCGCTGACGAACACCGCGTCGCCGACCCTCGCACCGGCGCGATGCAACGACCGCCCGGCGGGCACCAGGCCCAGCGCCGTCACCGCGATGGTGAGCGGCCCGGGCGTCGACACCGTGTCGCCGCCGGTGAGGTCGATGCCGAATTCGCGCTGGTCGGTCGCTAGCCCGTCGCAGAACGCAGCCAGCCAGGCGTCGTCGATGTCGTCCGACAGCGCCAGCGCCAGCTGATAGGTCCATGGCCGCGCGCCTGACGCGGCGAGGTCGGAGAGGTTGACGCGCAGCGCCTTGCGCGCGATCAGATCCGGCGGGTGATGGGCGAGGAAATGCACGCCGCAGACCAGCGCGTCCGTCGTCACCACGATCTCGTGGCCGGAAGGCGGCGCCAGATGCGCGGTGTCGTCGCCCAGCCCCTCGGCGCCCGGCACGCCCGACGCCAGCGGCCGCAGCAGGCGCGCGATGAACTCGAACTCGCCGAGCCGCCCGCCGGCCACGGCGGTCAGCCGCCGTCCGGCGCGGCGGCCTTGTCGACGGGCGCCTTGTCGACGGGCGCCTCGAACTCGCCGGGCCGCAGCCGACGCGCGATATGGTCGAGCGTGACGTTGACGAAGGCCGGCTCGCCGGCCGAGAAGAACTGCCGCGCGACATCGACATACTGCGTGATGACGACGCGCGCCGGCACGTCGTTGCGGCGGTCGAGCTCGTAGATGCCGGCGAGCAGGATGGCGCGCAGCAGCTTGTCGATGCGCTCGACTGTCCAGGTGTCGCGCAGATTCTCGGCGATGGTCTTGTCGTAGTCTTCGCCGCGCTTGGACGCGCCTGACACGATCTCCTGGAAGAAGGCCCGGTCGGCGTCGCGCGGCATGCCGCCTTCGCCGTCGTCCTCGCGGCTGCGGAAGCGCAGGAACTGGGTGACGATCTCGCGCGGCTCGTCGGCGCCCTGCAGCCACTGGAACAGCGCCTGCACGGCGGCGACGCGCGCCAGCCCGCGCCGGCGCGCCAGGTCATCCGACACCTTGTGCGTGGCCATCAGGCCTCGCCATATCTGTGGCGTAGTCCGATCATCGACAGGCAGGCATAGGCCACATCGCCGCCTTTGTCCTGCTCGTTGCGCCGCGCACGCGCCCAGGCCTGCGCCTCGTTCTCCACCGTGAGCACGCCGTAGCCGATCGCCAGCCGGTCCCGCACCGTGAGGTCCATCAGGCCGCGCGCGCTCTCGCCGCAGACATAGTCGTAATGCGTGGTCTCGCCGCGGATCACGCAGCCCAGGGCGACAAAGCCGTCGTACAGCCGCCCGCCGGCGCCGGGGCGTCCAGCGGCGATGGCGATGGCGCCGGGCAGCTCGAAGGCGCCGGGCACCGCGACGCGTTCCCAGGTGCCGCCATGGTCGCGGATCACGGCGATCGCGCCCTCGGCCAGCTCGTCGGCGAGGTCGGCGTAGAAGCGCGCCTCGACGATCAGCACATGCGGCGGCCGCGGCAGCGCGATGCGCGGGCGGGCGACGCCGTCGCGGGTTGCCATGATCAGGTGCCCCCGCCCTTGGTCGGGATCGGCCGCTGGCCGACGATCTCCAGGCCGAATCCCTGGAGGCCGACGAGGTTGCGCTTGCTGTTGGTCAGCAGGGTCATCTGGTTGACGCCGAGATCGAGCAGGATCTGCGCACCCACGCCGTAGTCGCGCAGCTCGCCGGTGGGCGGCTCGACCTTCTCGCCGGCGCGGCGGCGGTTGATGGCGAGCTGCACCGCGATCGGCTCGCGGATCAGCACCAGCACGCCCCTGCCCTCCTCGGCGATGATGCGCATCGCCGCTTCGATCTCGCCGCCGCGGCCGACCGACTTCTCGCCGAGGATGTCACTGAACAGGTTCATGGCGTGCACGCGCGCCAGCACCGGCCCGCCGCTCGCCACGTCGCCCTTCACCAGCGCCACGTGCTGCGCCATCGTCGCCTTGTTGACGTAGACGATGACGCGGAACTCGCCGCCGGCGTGGCTGTCGAGCGTCGTCTCGGTGACGCGCTTGACGATCGAGTCGTATTTGCGGCGATAGGCGATGAGGTCGGAGATCGTGCCGATCTTCAGGCCGTGCATCTGGGCGAAGCGGATCAGATCGTCGCGACGCGCCATGGTGCCGTCGTCGTTCATGATCTCGCAGATCACGGCGGCCGGCGTGCCGCCGGTCAGGCGCGCCAGATCGACCGTGGCTTTGGTATGG
>CAYTFW010000063.1:0-31383 GCA_964437145.1 uncultured Rhizobiaceae bacterium | reverse complement strand
GCGCATGTAGCCCTGGATCGCCTCCGACACGCGGCCGAAATAGGCGACCTGGGTGAAGTAGACCTTGGGTGCCAGCTTCATGCCGTCCTTCTCGCGGATGCCGTCGGCGCCGACCTTCCAGCCGGCCTCGTCGAGCAGCTTCTTCGCCCGCTCGACGTCCTCCTTGATGATGCCCTTGGTCGACTCGGCGAAGTCGAGGGCCTGGGGATCGATGAAGGTGTAGGCGGGCTTGGCGTTGCCCAGCATGATGCCCTTGACGATGTCGGCACGCTTGATGGCGATGTTCATCGCCTCGCGCACGCGCCTGTCGGAGACCATCGGCCGGTTGGCCTTGTAGCCGTAGTACATGAGCTGGAAGTTGGGCGTCGCCTCCTGGACGTTGAGGTTGGGCGAGGCTTTCACCTGCTGGATGAACTGCAGCGGGATCTGGTGCGTCACGTCGAACTGCCCGCCCAGCATGGCGGCGACGCGGCTGGCGTCCTCGGGCACGATCTTGATGCTGAGCTTTTCGAACTTCACCGGCCCCTTGTTCTGGTACATCGAGGGGCCCCACTTGTAGGCGTCGTGGCGCTTCAGCACGATCTCGGTGCGCGGCGTCCAGGTGTCGAAGCACCACGGGCCGGTGCCGTCGACCGCCTTGGTGCCGTAATCCTTGCCGTGCTTCTCCACGCTCTCCTTATTGTGGATCGCCATGGTGAAGGAGACGAGGTTGATCAGCAGGTCGGCGTAGGGCTCCTTGAGCTCGTACTCCAGCGTGTATGGATCGGGCGCGCGCAGCTCCTTGATTTCGCCGGTGCGCCACTTCAGCGGCGCGCGCGTCTCGGGATCGTGCAGCCGGTTGAAGCTGTAGATCACGTCGGCGGCGGTGAACTTCTTCCCGCTGCAGAACGTCACGTCGTCGCGCAGCTTGAAGGTGTAGAGCTTGCCGTCGGGGCTGACCGTCCAGGACTTGGCGAGATAGGGGATCACCGTCTTGCCGTCCCAGTCCAGCGCCACCAGCGTGTCCTGGATCATGTTGACGATGTCCGAGCTCGGCGACCACGTCGTGCGCTGGCCGTCGTAATGCGGCGCGTCGAGCGACTTCATCATCCTGAGCGTCTGCGCGTTCGCGGCGGGCGCCGCCAGCGCGAGGCCGGCGGCTATCGCCAGACCGCTTGCCAATTTGAGCATGTTCGCCTCCCAACGATTATCCGGTTTGCCGGGGCCCGACGTCAGAACGAGTAGTCGAGGCCCTTGTAGAACGTGTTCTGGTAAATCATGTGCGGCTTGGCGCCCTTGACCTTCTTGTTCGTCACCAGGTGCATGTTGATGTTCAGCACCGGCATCCACAGGTGCTCGCGCATCGCCTTCTGCTGCACCAGCCCGTAGTGCTTGGCGCGGTCGGCGTCGGTCAGCGCCATGCGCCCCATCCGCAGCCACTCGTCGGTCTCGGCGTCCTTCCAGTTCATCCGGTTGGGCGTCGGGATGTTGCGCGAGTCGAAGTAGATGTTCATCAGGTCACCGGCCGAGAGATAGGGCACGGTCACCGACCAGATCTCGTAGTCCTGCTCGGCCATCTTGGCCGCGGCGATGGTCGAGTCCCAGGGCTGCAGCTGCCATTGCACGCCGATGCGCCGGAGATAGCCCTGGATCGCCTCGGCGACGCGCGGCGTGTTGCCGGCGGCGGTGTAATAGACCTTGGGCTGGAGCTTGATGCCGTCCTTCTCGCGCACGCCGTCGGCGCCGACCTTCCAGCCGGCCTCGTCGAGCAGCTTCTTGGCGCGTTCGAGGTCCTCCTTGACGATACCCGCTGTCTTGGGGTCGTGATCGAGCGCGTCGGGATCGACGATGGTGAAGGCCGGGTCGGCATTGCCCAAGAGGATGCCTTTGGCGATCTCGGCGCGGTTGATGGCGATGCTCATCGCCTCGCGCACGCGCGCGTCGGCGACCATCGGCCGCGTGATCTTGTAGCCGAAATAGAGCAGCTGGAAGTTCGGCTTGGCCTGCTGCACCTGCAGCATCGGCGCCGCCTTGGCCTGGGCGATGAACTGCGCCGGGAACTGATGCGAGAGGTCGAAGGCGCCCGACATCATCGCCGCGACGCGCGCCGAATCCTCAGGCACGACCTTGATCACCAGGCGCTCGAACTTCACAGGCCCCTTGTTCTGGTACATCGAGGGGCCCCACTTGTAGGCGTCGTGGCGCTTCAGCACGATCTGCGTGCGCGGCTGCCACGAGTCGAAGCACCACGGGCCGGTACCATCGGCGCCCTTGATGCCGTAATCCTTGCCCAGCGACTCGACGCTCTCCTGGTTGTGGATGACGTTGGTGAACATGGTGAGCTGCAGCAGCAGCTCGGAGAACGGCTCGTTCAGCTCGTACTCGACGGTATAGGGATCGGGCGCGCGCAGCTCCTTGATGTCGCCGGCGCGCCACGCGAACGGTCCCTTGATCGCCGGATCCTTCAGCCGCTTGAAGGTGTAAATCACGTCGGCGGCGGTGAACTTCTTGCCGCTGCAGAACGTCACGTCGTCGCGCAGCTTGAAGGTATAGGTCTTGCCGTCGGGGCTGACGGTCCACGACTTGGCGAGGTACGGGATCGGCGTCTTGCCGTCCCAGTCGAGCGCCACCAGCGTGTCCTGGAACATGTTGACGATGTCGGAGGTCGGGCCCCAGGTCGTGCGCTGCGCGTCGTAATGCGGCGCGTCGATCGACTTCATCATGTTGAGCGTCTGGGCGCCGACTGGAAGCGCCGCGCCCAATACGCCCAACGCCATCACCACGCCTCGCAGACACACCTTCATCTGAATCCTCCCTGGATTCGTTCTTGTTGGCTGAACGCTTCTCAAACTCAGGTCTGCAACCTCGGATCGAGCACGTCGCGCAGCGCGTCGCCCAGCAGGTTGGCCGCCAGCACGATGACGAAGATCGCAAGGCTGGGGATGGTGGCGATGTGCGGCGCCATGAACAGAAAGTCGCGGCCCTGCGCGGCCATCATGCCGAGCTCGGCGACTGGCGGCTGCGCGCCCATGCCGAGGAAGCCCAGCGCCGAGCCGATCAGGATGGTCTGGCCGAAGCGCAGGGTGAGGTAGACGAAGATCGTCGAGATGCAGTTGAGCGTCAGGTAGCGCCAGATCAGCGTGAAGTCGGACACGCCCACGGCGCGGCCGGCCTCCATGTACTCCTGGCCCATCACGCCCATGGCCGAACCGCGCGCGACGCGCGCCACGCCGGGGATGTCGGAGACGACGAGGGCGATCAACACCGCTGTGAGCCCAGCACCGAAGATCGCGGCCAAGGCAAGGCCGATCAGGAGCGCCGGGAAGGCGAGCATGATGTCGACCACGCGCATGATGTAGCCGTCGGCCTTGCGGTAGTAAGCGGCGAGGATGCCGAGCAGGCCGCCCAACATGCCGCCGATCAGGACGCCGCACAGGCCCATCATCAGCGTGTTGCGCGCGCCGTAGATCACACGGCTCAGGATGTCGCGACCGGTGTTGTCGGTGCCGAGCCAGTGCCGCGGGCTTTTGGCCGACCACCTGTCCGGATCGAGCAGGTCGGGCGGCTGCATGACCTTCGACAGGTCGGTCAGGTAGGGATCGTGCGGCGCCACGACAGGCGCGAAGATCGCCGACAGGGCGACCAGGGTGAGCACGATCGCGGCACCAAGCGCGACCTTGTCGCGAAAAAGCCTACGCAGGACATGGGCGCGTGCGCCGCTGTCGCTGGCGGCGGGTTCGGCGGGGAGTTCGGCGGCGGTGGCTACGGTCATCCGCGTTGCACCCTCGGATCGAGAAAGACGTAGAGCACGTCGACGATCAGGTTGATCAGCAGGAAGGCCATCGCGAGGATCATGATGGCGCCCTGCGCGGTCGGGAAGTCGCTCGAGACGATCGCGCCCACGGCCAAGCGCCCGACGCCAGGCCAGGCGAACATGGTCTCGGTCACCACGGCGCCGCCCAGCAGGAAGGCGGCCTGCAGGCCGATCAGGGTGACGACGGGGATCAGCGCGTTGCGCAGCGCGTGGTGGATGATCACCACGGTCTCACGCAGGCCCTTGGCGCGCGCCGTGCGCACGAAGTCGGCACCCAGCACCTCGAGCACGGCGGTGCGGGTGAGGCGCGAGATCGGCCCGATCAGCACCGCGCCCAGCGTGACCGCCGGCAGGATCAGGCTGGGCAGGCCGCCGGCCCAGACCGGTCCGGTGCGTCCGGTGAAGGGCAGCAACGCCCACTTGAAGCCGACATACTGGATCAGGATCAGGCCGATGAAGAACACCGGCATCGAAACACCGGCGACCGAGAAGGCCATGATGATGCGATCGACGATGCTGCCGCGCTTCACCGCCGCCAGCGTGCCCAGCGACATGCCGATCGGCACCGCCAGCAGCATCGCGCCCAGCATCAGCTCGACCGTCGGCCCGATGGTCTGCGACAGCTCCTCGATCACCTTCTTGTTGGAGATGATCGAGCGACCGAGATCACCCTGCACGACGCGCACGATGTACTCGACGAACTGGATCGGGATCGGCCGGTCGAGGCCGAGATCCTTGCGGATGGCGTCGATGGTTTCCTTCTTGGCGTCAGGCCCGGCGATGATCATGGCCGGGTCGGCCGGCACCACCTGCATCAGGCAGAAGCACAGGAAGAGGACTCCGATCAGCGCCGGAATCGAGATCAGCAAACGGTGGGCAATCTGCCGTCCCATGCGTCGCTCCCGGACCGTCTGGTCGGGACGCGTACGCTGCCATCCGCGCTCGAAAGCGCCACGCGTCGCCACCCCTGGCGGTCGCGAGCCCGGCCCAAGCTACGCGACCTTGATTGAGCCGCGAGGCCGGAAGTCACCGCTTCCCTGAAACCCTCACGAACATCGCGAAGCTTGCAGCTTTGCCAAAGAGGGTCAAACAACGAATCGGTGCGCGCAGCGCTGAACGCGATTCGCTTTTGCTGTGCGGTATGGTCGCGCGGTCGGACGGCGCTTGAAGTTTTCGGGCGGGTTGGTGGAGCTGAGGGGAATCGAACCCCTGACCTCGTCATTGCGAACGACGCGCTCTCCCAACTGAGCTACAGCCCCTCGCCCTGAAAACGGCGCGGATAATGGTGACGGCACCCCCACAAGTCAAGGCGACCTTTGGCACCGAAAAACGCCGGTCCAACAGGCCTTTGGACGGCAACTTGCCGGCCCTTGATCGGGCATGCGAGGGTGCGTCGCGACAGCTTCCGGAGAGCGCCATGAGCAAGACGAAGATCCAGGCCGACGCCGCCCCCGCCGCGCTGGGCCCCTATTCGCAGGCGATCGTCGCCGGCGGCTTCATCTATTGCTCCGGCCAGATCCCGATCGATCCAAAGACCGGACAGTTTGTCGGGGATTCGATCGAGGCGCAGACGCACCAGGTGCTGAAGAACCTGCAGGCTGTTCTGGCCGCCGCCGGCAGCGACCTCGGCAAGGCGGTGAAGACCACGGTATTCCTCGCCGACATGAACGACTTCGCGGCGATGAACGGCGTCTACCAGACCTACTTCGCCGACCCCGCCCCGGCGCGCAGCACCGTGCAGGTGGCGCGCCTGCCGCGCGATGCGCGGGTCGAGATCGAGGTCGTCTGTCTCGCCTGACATCGGAGGGCAGCCACGATGGATGACAAAACCGCATTCGCCTGGCTCCTGGGGGCCGGCGTGTTCGTCCTGGTCCTCGGCGTGATCGTCTACCTCGTCATCATGGTGCTGGCGCTGATCATCCCGACCTGGCGCATCTGCAACCGCGCCGGCTATTCGGGCGCGATGTCGCTGCTGCACCTGATCCCGGGCGTGGGCACGCTGATCGTTTTCGCCATCCTGGCCTTCGGCACCTGGCCGGCCGGCGAGGCCACGCCCAGGCCGCCGCAGCCGGGAGCGCGCTGATGGAAGCCGCGGGCCTCGGCGCGCTGCTCGCCGGCAAGCTCTTCACGGTGATCCTGCCGATCATCTTCCTCGGGCTGACCACCTGGATGTCGTGGCGGATCATGGTGAAGGCCGGATTCCCCGGCTATCTCGGCCTGTTCAACATCACCGGCATCATCCCCGGCGTGGGCTCGATTATCTGGATCATCCTGCTCTGGGTCTTCGCCTTCATCCAATGGCCGCGCGACGGCGCGGCGGCGCCACGTGTCGCCTACCAGCCACCGGCCGGCCCGTTGCCGCCGCAGGGGCTGCCACCGCTGCCGCCGGGGCCGGCCGCGCCGCAGGCCCTGCCGCCACCGCCGCAGCAACTGCCACCGCCGGCCGCCACCGGCTGGGTGCTGTCCGGCACCATGCCCAATGGCGCGCCGCTGCGTTTCGCCTTCGATGAAAGCCGGCCGCTGCTGACGCTGGGCGCGCCCAAGGCGCCGGCCGACCTGACCATCATCCACGACTCGGTCGGCGCGCCGCACGCGCGCCTGCACGTGCTGCCCGGCCGCCTCGGCCTGGAGGATCTCGGCACGCCGGGCGGCACCTGGATCGACGGCGCGCCCCTGCTGCCGGTCAACGGCATCCGCGAGATCACCAACAGCAGGGAGTTGCGGTTCGGGGCCGTCACGCTGACCCTGGCGCGCGCCTGAGGCCGCGCGAGCGCGTCGCCTTGCCGCCGCGCCGCGCCTCCGCTATGCGTGCGCCCCCGACAAGGAGGATGCTGTGATCAGGGCGCTGGCGGAGGTCCTCGATATCCTGCTCTCGCTGTTCATGTGGCTCCTGATCATTCAGGCCATCATGAGCTGGCTGCTGGCGTTCAACGTGCTCAATCCGCGCAACCAGGTCGTCGGCATGATCTGGCAGTTCATGCTGCGCGCGACCGAGCCGCTGCTGCGGCCAATCCGCCGCATTCTGCCGAATTTCGGCGGCATCGATCTGGCGCCTTTGGTGCTGATCCTGATCATCTACTTCATTCGCCGCGCGATCCTCCTGCCGCTCGCCTACGGACAGCCGCTTTCCTGGTTGTGAGCTTCTGGACGGCGATCGACGGCGGCGTGCGCGTGCGCCTGAAGGTGCGGCCACAGGCCAGGCGCGTCGGTATCGACGGTGTCGTGCCCGACCGCGACGGCGAGGCGCTTGCGGTCTCGGTCACCGCCGCGCCTGAGGACGGCAAGGCCAACGCCGCTGTGATCACGCTGCTCGCCACTGCACTCGGCGTCGCCAAATCCGCCATCAGCGTGACCCAGGGCGCCGCCGCGCGCCGCAAGACGATCCATGTCGTGGGCGACAGCGTGGCGCTGGCCGCGACACTCGACTCCTGGAGGCAAAGCCCGCCATGACGGCCAGCTTGATCGACGGCAAGGCCTATGCCGAGGGCCTGCGCCAGCGCATCGCCGGCGCGGTTGCTGAGCTGAAATCCGCCAAGGGCATCACGCCCGGTCTCGCCGTCGTGCTGGTGGGCGAGGACCCGGCGAGCCAGGTCTATGTCCGCAGCAAGGGCCGCCAGAGCGTCGAGGTCGGCATGGCGAGCTTCGAGCATCGCCTGCCCGAGACCACGCCGCAGGCCGAGGTCTTGAAGCTGCTCGCCACGCTCAACGCCGATTCCCGGGTGCACGGCATCCTGGTGCAGCTGCCGTTGCCCAAGCACATCGCCAGCTCGGAAGTGATCCGCGCCATCGATCCCGACAAGGACGTCGATGGCCTGCACCCGATGAACGCCGGCCGTCTGTCGCAGGTCGCGGCCGGCGAGCCGCTCGACTTCCCGGTGTCGTGCACGCCGCTGGGCTGCCTGATGCTGCTGAAGGATTCGCTGGGCGCGCTCTCCGGCGCCGACGCGTTGGTGATCGGCCGCTCGGTGCTGGTCGGCAAGCCGGTGGCGCAGTTGCTGCTGCGCGAGGACTGCACCGTCACCATGGCGCACTCGCGCAGCCGCGATCTGGCGGCGATCTGCCGGCGCGCCGACATCGTCGTCGCAGCCGTTGGCCGCGCGCAGATGGTGAAGGGCGACTGGATCAAGCCGGGTGCGACGGTGATCGATGTCGGCATCAATCGCGTGGCCCAGCCCGACGGCAAGTCGAAGCTGATCGGCGATGTCGACTTCGCCGCCGCGCGCGCGGTCGCGCGCGCCATCACTCCGGTGCCCGGCGGCGTCGGGCCGATGACCGTGGCCTGCCTGCTGCACAACACCCTGCAGGCCGCCCGCCAGCGCGCCGGCCTGCCGCCCGCGAAGCTCTACTGAATAGTCGTGCCGAAAGGCATTTCTGTCATTCCGAGCGTAGCGAGGAATCCAGTGGAGACGCGTGGATCCCTCGCTGCGCTCGGGATGACAGAGCCAGGTTTCAGTCCCGTCCCGTGAACAGGTCGCGGGCGATCGCGCCGATCAGGGCTTCGACTGCGGGCGTGAACGCGTCGTCGCGCAACGACAGCGCGAAGGGCAGGCTGCGCGCCGGCACCGCGGCGGCGAGGTCGTTGGTGAGCGGGCCGCGCTCGATCAGCGCTGTCGCCGGCGACAGCGCCAGCAGCTCGGCGTGAATCGGAGGCGGCGCCTGTAGCGCCACCACGACGCCGAAATCGGCCAGCGCCCTGACATGGCGCGCGACGATCCGGAGATCGTCGATGGCCGTCGACGACGCGTCATCGGCCTGCTCGGCATAGACCAGGACAAGCTGGCCGGCGGCCGGCTGCTCGCCCTGCCAGCGCGGTAGCGAGGGCGCGTAGGGCTTGGTGCTGGCGATCTCCAGCCGCGCCTCGTACTCGGTCAGGCCGTTGAGCCAGTCGCCGCGGCGCAGGCGGATGGCGGCGCGCCGCGTAAGCAAACTCGCGTCGTTCGGCTTCAGGGTCAGCGCCGTGTCGAGGTCGCCCAGCGCCGTGATGTCGTCGCCCTCGGCCGCCGCCAGATCGGCGCGCAGCGACAGGGCGGCCGGCAGGCGCGGATCGATGCGCAGCGCCTCCTCGACCTCGCCGCGGGCCTCGGCGCGCTGGCCGGTGGCGCGCAGGATGTGGGCGTGGTTGAAGCGGATGGTGGCGTCGGTCGGCACCAGGTTCGCGGCATGCGCGATATGCGGCAGCGCGTCCGACGCGCGGCCCATGCGCATCAGGCAACCCGCGAGATTGATGCGCGCGCCGATATCGTTGGCGCGCTGGGCGACGATGCGCTCGAACAACGGCGCCGCGGCCGTGACATCGCCACCGCGCAGGCAGACCAGCGCCAGCCGCGCGACGATGGCGAGATTGTTGGGCTCGCGGGCCAGGGCCGCCTCGATGTCAGCGCGCGAGGGGTCGTTCATGCGGGATCCTTGGCCGGCGGCGGATAGAGGTGCGTGCCGCCGCTGGGATCGCTCACCTGCCCTTGTGGCAAGTCGACATAGCACGGCCCGACCGGCACCTTGCCGTGCCCGCCCGGGATGTCGAGCACGTAGGTCGGCTGACACAGGCCGGAGACGCGGCCGCGCAGCGCGCGCATCAGTGCCTGGCCTTCGGCGATCGACAGCCGGAAGTGGCCGGTGCCACGCGCCAGGTCGGGATGATGCAGGTAGTACGGCTTGACCCTGGCCTGCACGAGGGCGCGGAACAGCGCCTCGAGCGTCGCCGCGTCGTCGTTGACGCCGCGCAGCAGCACCGTCTGCGACAGTAGCGGGATGCCGCTGTCCGACATCAGGCGCAGCGCCGAACGCGCCTCGGCCGTCAGCTCCTGCGCGTGGTTGCAATGGAGCGCGACATAGACGGCGGCGCGCTCGGCGCGCAGCGCGGCGACGAGCTCCGCCGTGACACGCGCCGGATCGGCCACCGGCACGCGGCTGTGCAGGCGGATGACACCGACATGCGGGATGGAATCGAGCGCGGCGATGATCTCGGCCAATCGACGCGGCGCCAGCATCAGCGGGTCGCCGCCGGTGAGGATCACCTCCCATACCTTGTCACGGGAACGGATGTAGTCGAGCGCTCGCGCCAGCTCGGCACCGTCGAGCGCCTCGCCGCCGGGTCCAACCTGCTCGCGCCGGAAGCAGAAGCGGCAATAGACCGGACAAGCGTGCAGGGTCTTCAGCAGCACGCGATCCGGGTAGCGATGCACGATTCCCTTGACCGGCGAGAAGGCGTGATCGCCGATCGGATCGCCGAGTTCCTCGGGCGCGATGGTCGCCTCCTCGGCGGTCGGGATGTACTGCCGCGCCACGGGATCGACGGCCGGATCGGGGCTGCGCATGCTCGCCAGCACGGCCGGCGTCACCGCGACGGCGTAGCGTTCGCTTACCGCGCGCAGATCAGAATCGTCGGCCGTCGCGCGCGGCAGGGCGCCTGCGGCGACAAGGTCGTCGAGCGAGCGGGCGGTCTTGGCCGGGGCGGTCATCGCGGCGCGGATAAACGCCGAATCGTGAACGCGGTCAACCCGTTCCGCCCCTTCCCAAGGGGCGGTCGGCGCGCCATCTTCGGGGCGGCAAAACGAGGAGACCCGAGATGGCGACCAAGACCGCGCCGGCCGGCACCTATCCGGTGGAGAAGACCGAGGCGGAGTGGCGCCAGCTTCTCACCGGCGATCAGTTCGCGGTGCTGCGCAAGCACGCCACCGAGCGTGCCGGCACCAGCCCGCTCGACAAGGTATATGACGCTGGCACCTACTACTGCGCTGGCTGCGGCAATCCGCTGTTCGATTCGGAAACCAAGTTCAACAGCGGCACCGGCTGGCCGAGCTTCTATGACGCCAAGGACGGCGCCATCGGCACGACCACCGACCGCAGCTTTTTCATGACGCGCACAGAGGTGCACTGCGCCAAATGCGGCGGGCATCTCGGGCACGTCTTTCCCGACGGCCCGCGACCGACCGGCCAGCGCTACTGCATGAACGGCGTATCGCTGAAGTTCGAGAAGAAGGGCGGCTAAGCCGCCCGCGCCTCAGGCGTTCGGCGGCGACGACGGCGGCGGCGGTGGCTGCGAGCATTCGCCCGCCGATGCCGGAACCGTCATCGCCAGCGCGCCCATCACGGCAAGTGCGCTCACCAGAGTCAGAAGCGCTCGACGCATGTCAGCCTCCAACAGTGTCCACGTGGTCGATCCTGCCGTGATTGGCGCGGGTAGGAAAGAGGACTCTTGATTACCAGTTTGGTAATTGTTACGCTAATAACCGATGAACGTGATTAAGCGCGCGACGCTCGCGGCGTTCTGGCGGCGTCATCCGGAGACCGAGCAACCCCTAAAGGAATGGTTCCGGATCGTCCGATCGAGCAAATGGCGTCAGCCGACGGACGCGTTGCAGCTTTTTCCGAAGGCCAAGGTGCTCAATGCGGAGCGGGTCAGGTTCGAGATATGCGGCGGCAACTACCGGCTGATCGTCGCCTTCAAATGGACCGCGGATATCGCGTTCGTGAAGTTCATTGGTACACACGCGGCCTACGATCGGATCGACGCGCTGACCGTGGACAGGAACTGAAATGAAGAAGGAAGCGTCCATGCGTCCGTTGCGACCCCTGCGCACCGATCGCGACCACGCCGCCGCTGTTCATGAGATCGAGCGGCTGTGGGCGGCGAAGCCCGGGACACCGGACCACGATCGATTGGAGATTCTCGGAACCCTTGTCGACGCTTATGAGGCGCGACGCTGGCCAATCGACCTGCCCGACCCTGTCGAGGCCATCCGCTTTCATATGGAGCAAAGGGGCTTCACCCAGGCTGACCTCGCGGCCCTCCTGGGGGCGGCGTCGCGCGCCTCGGAAATCTTGCGCCGGCGTCGCCGCCTGACCCTGGAGATGGCGTGGAAGCTCCACCGTGCCTGGGGTATCCCGGCGGAAAGCCTCCTGCAGCCGTACAAGTTGGCGGCCTGACCTGTAGGCCAGGATCTACCTGGTGGCGGCCGGCTGAATGGTGCTCATAACCCCTTCAGGAACTCCACCAGCAGCCCGTTCACCGCCTCGGCGCGCTCCTGCTGGATCCAGTGGCCGGCGCCGTCGAGGATGTGCTTGCCGCGCAGCTGGGGCAGGGTCTTGGGGAAGGCGTCCATCTGCGCCTTGGCGGCGGGGAAGCGCAGCACGCCGTCGCGGCTGCCGGCGATGAACAGCGCCGGCACGGTGATCGGCTGGCCGCGCCACGGCCCCGACAGCGACCAGGTGCGCGTCATGTTGCGGTACCAGTTCAGCCCGCCGCGGAAGCCTGAGCGGGTGAACTCCGCCGTGTAGTAGTCGAGCTCGGCCTCGCTCATCCACGGTGGCAGGGTCTCGGGATCGATGGTGTTGTCGAGCAGACCGCCGCCGGGATTGAGCAGGCCGAAGCCCTTGGTCGGATCGCGCTGCTCGCCACCGGCGGCGAAGTAGATGCGCCGCAGGCTCTGGCGCACATTCTTCTGCAGCTCGGCCTCGGCGACGCCGGGCGCCTGGAAGTACTGGATGTAGAAGGTCGAGATGCCGAGCTTCTTCAGCGAGTCGAGGAAGTCGACATAGCCCGGCGGGCTGAAGGGCACGCTCATGCCGACGACCGCGCGGAACACGTCGGGCCGCAGCAGCGCGCAATGCCAGGCCACCGGCGCGCCCCAGTCGTGACCGATCACCACCGCCTGCGTCTCGCCCAGCGCCTTCACCAGCTCGACCATGTCGCCGACCATGTGGAAGAGGGTGTAGCGCTCAAGCTCGGCCGGGGCGTCGGTGCCGCCATAGCCGCGCATGTCGGGGGCTACGGCGCGAAAGCCGGCCGCGGCCACGGCCTGGATCTGCTGACGCCACGAATACCAGCTCTCGGGCCAGCCATGGCAGAACAGCACCAGCGGGCCCGAGCCCGCCTCGGCGTAGCGCATGGAAATCCCGTTGGCCTCGACGCGCTTGAGCGCGATGCCCGGGACCGGCGAGACGAGAAGAGGATCGGCGGCGGACATTGGCGCGGCTCCATCAAGGGCAAGGCCGCGCAGTATCGGCGACGACGGCACCCGGCGCTACTCCGCCGGCACCGCGACCAGCAACACTGCCCGCTGGCGCCGGCGCAGCGCCCAGGCGCCGCCGGCGACCAGCGCGCCGAAGGCGAGGAACGAGCCCAGCGACAGGGTCGACACACCGGTCAGGCCCTGGCCGATGGTGCAGCCCGTGGCCAGAACGCCACCGACGCCCATCATCAGGCCGCCCAGAATGTAGCGGCCGGTCGTCGCCGCGCCGTCGAAGCCCTCCAGCCGCGCCTCGCCCCGCAGCAACGCCACGGCGGCGGCGCCCAGCGGAATGCCCAGCACCCAGGCGATGCCGAAATCCAGCGACGCGCCGGTATAGGTGAGCGCATAGACCAGCGCGCTGGCCCACGGGCCGGTCACGGTCACGCCTTCCAGCGCCATCGGCTCGAACTCGTCGGCACCGACTACGCCGGTGGCGAGGAACGCCGCCGGCACCAGCAGGCCGATCAGCGCGCCGCCCACGAGATGACGCGCCGCGACCCGCCGGCGTGCGATGAACGCCAAGGCCGGCAGCGCCAAGGCCGCGACCAGCAGGCCACGCGCGACACCCGTCGACAGGCCCAGCGATCCCGAGATCAGCGACACCAGCCCCTGATCGGCCAGACCCAGCGTCTTGAGGTCGATCGCGGTGGCGCCGCCCAGCGTTGTGCGCATCGGCGCCAGCACGCCGCGCAAGGTCGCGTAGGCCGCCAGCCCCATCACCAGCAAGGTTACCAACGAGCGCAGATTGCCGCCGGCGGCCAGCACCAGCAGCCGTGCGCCGCAGCCACCGGCCAGCACCATGCCGAAGCCGAACAGCAGCCCGCCAAGAACAGTACCGCCGGCTTGCAAGGGGTTGGGCAGATAGAAGGTCTTGCCGAGGTCGATCAGGCCGCTGGCGGCCAGCGCCTGTGTGCCGGCCAGTGCCAGCACCGCCGCGAGCAGATAGCCACGCAGCCGGGGGGCATCAGGGGTGAACAGGGCATCCTCGACCGCGCCGCGCACGCAGAACGCCGACCAGCGCCCGACGGCGCCAAACGTCAGCCCGATCGCGAAACCCGCGATCAGGGCCCAGGTCCGGGCGTCGAATTCCACCATGGCCGGTCTCCCTGCCTCCCGATGGGAAATAGGGAGATTCCACACAGCCCTCAAACGGCGATTCCTTAAAGAACGGTTAGTTTTTGTATAATTCGCCCTTGCGAAACCTTTCATGGGGCGACGGGAGCGGCTAGGAATGGGGCCGATGACCGCCGGAAGCGAGGCCGACCGATGAACGCCGACGAATTGCGCGCGACCCAGGCGCCGCTGAAGGACAGGTACCGGCAGGAGCCGGGCGCGGCCGTCATCACGCTAAAGGCCGCTGGCGACCTCGACTCCGACGGCGTGGCCTGCAAGGTCGACACCGGCCGCGCCATCGTCGAGGCCGGCCTGCATCCCGCGACCGGCGGGACCGGGCTGCAGGCCTGCTCCGGCGACATGCTGCTGGAGGCGCTGGTCGCTTGCGCCGGCGTCACGCTCAAGGCGGTGTCCACCGCGTTGGCGATCCCGATCCGCAAGGGCACGGTGCGCGCCGAGGGCGACCTCGATTTCCGCGGCACGTTGGGCGTGGCCAAGGACGCGCCGGTCGGCTTCCGCGATATCCGGCTGAGCTTCGACCTCGACACCGACGCCACGCCAGAGCAGCTCGCGACGCTCTACAAGCTCACCGAGCGCTACTGCGTGATCTACCAGACCTTGAAGAACCCGCCGCCGCTGGCGCTCAGAACGACTTAGGTTGCAATCGAGTTGATCAGTGCGTGTGCTGCGGCGCCAATCCGCGTTGCATCCCCTTCACGACAATCCAAAAAGTTCCGGTATTTCATGTAGCTTGGCAGCGGGTCGGCTGAATAGAGATAGATCGGGAAGATGATGTTCTGGTCACTCTCACGGCTTCTGACCCAAGCGATGCCGTACTCCTCTTTGCACGGTTTGGAGGCGAGATACTGCGGCGAAAGCATTGCGACCATACGGCGGCAGCGGTCAATATTCTCAAAGATTTCGAGTTGCCACGCGGCTCCGATCTCAATCTTTTCAATGTCGACAAAGATGCGAATATCCGGCCGTAACCGGCGCAACTCCCGCTCAAGCAGCTGACATTCCCGCTGATTCTTCCTCGAGTAGCTTATGAATACATCGTAGAACTTGTCGGCGTTGCGGGTGGGGACTGGTGCCGCCGAAGCGGAGACTCTTGCCTTGCACGCTGAGAAGATTGAACGTGCCTCAAGGGAATCCTCCTTGGAATAGGCAACGATCTTTATCCGATCCAGTGGTAGGCCGACTGCTAGCCAGTTAACGGCGGCCTCAAGCAGCGGCGGCAACATGTTTGCGGTAGATCGACGCTGATCGCCTGAGGCCACAATCGGAAGAGCGAGCGACCTCAACTGCGGTCGTTCAGCGAGGATCGGCGCGAGGCACCGGAAGATGTCGCCTACAACTTCAGCTGGTTCACCCCGCACGAGTGGTTCAAAGCACAAGATACGCTGGAAGCGCAGGCTATCGTGCCGCGGCGGCAACTCCGCAGACAACCAGCAGGCGAAGTCACGCCGCAGGTCGATCTCCTTGCGCTGCGCTAACGTTGCCACAGAGATACCGCGTCGATGCAATGCCCCGATCAACGAAGTGTTGGTGGGCACGTAATCGTTGGGAAATGCCGAAACGACGAGGATGTCGAAACCCTCGGATGGCCCGAGATCGGTCAGGTCGCCTTGAAGCAGTTCCACCTCTACGCCGGGGCGCCCCGGAACTTCGATTGAGTCGAGTAGCTCCATGATCGCCCCCCCGCGTCGAAAGCGACAATATTCTCCGCCGTGTTATCTGAGCAACTCGTGACTATGTTGCCGCAAGACTTACTTCCGCGAGTTCGCGCCCATCCAGGCGACGGTGCGGGCCACGACCTGATCCTCGATGCCGAGGAAGCCGTGATAGTGGTTCGGCCCACAGGGATCGGCGTTGCCCTGCCGCGGCCCGCCGCCGCTGAAGCCGACGATCTCGACCGAGCGTGCGCCGCTGAGCTGCGCCTTGAAGCGGTCTGCGTCACCCGGTGGCGTCGAGGCGCAGCCGTCGCTGTCGTGGCGCAGTAGCAAGACCGGCACGCGGATGCTGGCGAGATTGCCAACGCTCGCGGCGCCTTGCATGCGGCCGTGATCGAGCAAGGTGCCGGAGGAGATCACCAGGCCGTCGGGTAGGGCGCCCGACTGCTTGGCGAACAACGCCACGGCCGACACCGCGCCGCGGCTGGTGCCGATCACGAAGACCGGGCCACCTACCGCGCGCGTCGCGCTGACCACAGCGGCCAGGTCGGTCGCGTGCGGCGTGCCGAAGCGGTAGAGCCGGGTACCCTTCAGATCTTGGGCGATGTCGGGGATGAAGATGGCGTAACCGGCCCGCACATAGGCCTGTCGCGTGCGGATGAGATGGTTCTGCGCCAGGCTGGCGATGCGGCCATCTTCACCGAGGTCCAGCACGCCGCTGCCGCCGGCCAGCAGAATGACGCTGCCCACCGGCCGCGCCGGCCGATCGGTCAGCACGCGGAAGGTCCCGCCCGGCCTGGGCGTCAAGGTCAGCACCGTCTCGGCGGCCTGCGCTGAGACGGTGACGGCGAGGAGAAAGCAGGCGATCAGCAGGCGGCGCATCGGCGGATGGAAGCGCCGCCGAGGCGCGATGGCAAGCTATCGCCTGACGCGGTGCGTGACCATGCGCTCGTGCAGCTCGCGGATAGCGCGGCTGCCGGTCGAGGTGAAAGTCCAGGGCAGCAGGCCATGCAGCAGGCAGGCCAGCCCGGCGCCGATCAGGCGGAAGCCGAAACCGGAAGCGGTGGCGAGATGCTCGCCATAGGTCTCGCCGACCGAGGCAGGATGGGTGCTGAAGAGTGCGGCAAGTCGTGACATGGCGATCAGGATACTGGCGCCCGGTGGAATCGGTTTGCGCAGTTTGCGTCGAATGGCGTCAGGCGTGGAAACTTTTTCCAGTTTCCCCTAGATTATAGAAATGATTTCCCTGGACGCCTTCGATATCAAAATCCTCAACCTGCTGCAGCGCGACGCCACCATGCCGCTGGCGGAGATCTCTGCCCAGGTCGGCCTGTCGAGCACGCCATGCTGGCGGCGCATCCAGAAGCTCGAGGAGGCCGGCGTGATCCGCCGCCGCGTGGCGCTGCTCGATCGCGACGCGCTGAACGCCGGCGTCACGGTCTTCGTCGCCATCCGCACCCAGCAGCACAACGCGCGCTGGCTGAAGGATTTCGCCCGCGCCGTGACCGGCTTCTCCGAGGTCGTCGATTGCTATCGCATGGCCGGCGACATCGACTACCTGCTGCGCCTGGTCCTGCCCGACATCGCGGCCTACGACTCGTTCTACAAGCGCCTGATCGCCAAGATCGAGCTCAGCGACGTGACCTCGATGTTCGCCATGGAGCAGATCAAGTCGACAACCGAGCTGCCGCTGTCGTTCGTGAAGACGTCGGCCTGAAGGCCAACTACTCGCCGCCCTTCGGTCCGTAGAACACCACCCAGACGCAGAAATCCGGCGAGCAATCCTCGAAGCGGTGCACCGCGGCGGCCGGCGCGAACAGCACGTCGCCGGGCGCGCAGTCGTGGCGTCCGTCGTTGCAGACGAAGCGGCCGGTGCCCTGATGCACGATGTAGAGTTCGTCCTGATCGTGCGGAGTCTGCGGGTCGGGCTGCGGCGGCTTGTAGAAGCGCAGCTCCATCGAGCCGTGGCCGAACAGGAAGGCCGACAGGCGTGGCCCACCCGGCGCCGGGTACTTCGCCCGCGCCTCCGCCACCGTCGCCCGTGCGCCATCGCGCATTTTCACATCGCCCATCGTCGCCTCCGTCCGGTGACGACAAGCCTAGCCGACCCGTCGATTGTCGCGATCGGGAATATTGTCCTTCGGCCCTACAGCGGCAGGCCTCGGGTGAGCCGTGGCTGATCGCCGACCGCGCCCATGGCGTGGCGCATGAAGAAGCGGCGCAACGGCGGCACCCGGTTGACCGCGGCAAGGCCGAGGTCGCGCGCCAGACGAACGGGCGGCAGGTCGTTGGAGAACAAACGGTTGAGCGCGTCGGTGGCGGCGACCAGCGCGAGGTTGTCGACGCGACGCCAGCGCTCGTAGGCCTCCAAGGTCGACGCACCGCCGATGTCGAGGCCCAGGCGGCGCGCGTCGACCACGACCTCGGCCAGCGCCACGACGTCGCGCAGGCCGAGATTCCAGCCCTGGCCGGCGATCGGGTGGATGGCGTGCGCGGCGTCGCCGACCAGCGCCAGGCGTTGCGCGACGTAGCGCTCGGCGTGCATCAGCGAGAGCGGGTAGTGATAGCGCGGGCCCACCGGACGCACGGCGCCGAGATGCGAGCCGAAGCGCTGCGCGAATTCGCGCGCGAAGGACTCGTCGTCGAGCTTCAGCAGCGCCGGCACCAGATCGGCGCGCTCGCTCCAGACGATCGACGAGCGATGCGCACCGGTCTGCGGATCGTCGGTCATCGGCAGGATGGCGAAAGGCCCGCCGGGCAGGAACTTCTCGTGCGCCACGCCCTTGTGCGGCAGCGCGTGCTCGGCGACGCAGACGATCGCGGTCTGCTCGTAACGCCATTGCAGCGCACCGATGCCAGCCTGCTCGCGCAGCGCGCCGAACTTGCCTTCGGCCGACACCAGCAGCGGCGCGCGCAGCACGCGGCCGTCGGCCAGGGCCACGGTCGCCGCCGCGTCATCGCGCGTGATGTTCGCGGCTTCGGCCGGCGCTAGGAAGGTGGCGGTCGGCATCGCGGCCAGCCGCGTGAACAGCGCGCGGCGGATGAAGCGATTCTCGACGATGTGGCCCATCGGCTGCGCCGCGTTGCGGCCCTCGGCCAACTCGCGGTGGTCGAAATGCAGGTGCAGCAGCGAGGTGCGCGCTTCAGGCGCGCCCGGCTCGAGGCGGCCATCGGAGATGCGGATGTCGTCGATGGCCGCGGCGTCGGGCGCCAGCATCGGCCAGACGCCGAGCGCTTCCAGCGCACGCCGCGCGGCCGAGGCGATGGCGGTGGTGCGTCCGTCGTAGGGGCCGGCGGTCATGGTATCGACGGCCAGCCGGTCGATGATCGTCACGCGCACACCGGCCGAGGCCAGCGCGATGCCCAGGGTCGCGCCGATCATGCCGGCGCCGACGACGATCACGTCGCAGCGGATCTCGCGGTCCATGGCCGGACTTCGCACCTCGGGCGCGGCCGGCGCAAACGAAAAGAGCGGGCCGAGGCCCGCTCTTCAATGTCGCAGGGCGCGTCGCTCAGAACGCCTTGGCGATCGAGAAGTACGGCCGCACCTTGCAGAAATTGGTGTTGGCGCAGTCGATGGTGCGCAGCGACGTGCCGATCACCTGGGCGGTGAAGTCCAGGGTGAAGGCAGTCACGGTGATGCCGGCGGTGAAGTCGAGATAGTCGGGCGAGCCGAAATTGGCGTTGCGTTGGATCGACTGGTGACCGATCGAGCCGGTCAGCTTGGCCGAGACATCCTTGTGCCAGTTGCTGACGAAGGGCAGCGGCACGGTGACGAAGGCGGTCTTGTACCAGGCGCTGCCGGAGTTGGCGAAGTAGTTGGGCGAGAAGTGCACCTTGGCGCCGACCTGCATGAAGTCGAAGTCGTAGGACACGCCCAGCGCGACCTCGTGGTAGTTGTAACGCAGCGCGCCGCTCACGCCGGGATAGAAGTAGCCGATATAGCCGAGGTCCAGGACCAGCTTGTCGTTGAGGAACTTGGCCTTGGCGCCGGCAACGATGTCGATCTCGACCGATTCGTTGACGTCGGTCGGGAAGTTCAGGTTGCTGCCCCAGAAGCCGGCATAGAGCGAGATCGGCTTGAAGATCGGCACCTCATAGGTCAGCCCGCCCTGGATCGCCGGGTTGCGCTGGGTCTGCGAGATGCCGCGGAACGAATACTCGTTGGCCAGCGTGACGATGCCGGTGATATCGCCGCCGAACGGCCCGGTCGGCGTCTTGGCCGGGGCCTGGGCGAAGGCCGGCGCCGCTGTCGACAGGGTGGCGGCGATCACGCCGGCCCAAACGCGCTTCATCATGGTGTCTCTCCAACTCGCTGAGGCCGGGGGCAGGGTTCGCTGCGCCCGATCCATTCGAACCAGCGATCCGCAAGCCACGTGCCGCCCTGCGGGAGCCGTGCCGGAATCGGTGTCATGGCCGCGACATCGCGCTGTCATGTGGCGGTACGGCAACAGCCTGCCGCCGCGGTGGGCAGATCGACGCGCGGCCTGGCCGCGAGGTGCCGGCGTTGCCGTCGCGTGGCTGCGCGACCCGCCGCCGCACATAAGCATTGAGCGCGATTCCTGGGCAGGCCGCCGCCGCTGGCATGGAAATTGATTAGGCAGACGGCAAGGCGCCGCATTGGGGCGCCCGACCGCCGGCTGTGTGGGTTGCCGGCGGCCAAGACAACAAAGGGGGACAGTCGATGAAGCTGGTCATGGCGGTCATCAAGCCCTTCAAGCTCGACGAGGTCCGGGACGCCCTGACCGCGATCGGGGTGCAAGGCCTGACGGTCAGCGAGGTCAAGGGCTTCGGCCGCCAGAAGGGGCAGACCGAGATCTACCGCGGTGCGGAGTACGCGGTGAGCTTCCTGCCCAAGATCAAGATCGAGGTCGCGGTCGCGGCCGCTCAGGTCGAAGCGGCGGTCGAGGCGATCAAGAAGGCCGCCGCCACCGGCAAGATCGGCGACGGCAAGATCTTCGTGCTGCCGATCGAGCAAGCCGTGCGCATCCGCACCGGTGAGACCGGCGGCGACGCGTTGTAAGGAGGGGAAGACAATGAAGCATCGCATGAAGGGGCTGGCGCTGGCCGCTAGTGGCGCCGCGCTGACCGCCGCGTGGACCGTCTCGGCCTTGGCGCAGACGCCGGCCGCACCGCCCGCCGCGCCGGCCGCACCAGCGGCTCCTGCCGCGCCGGCGCTGAACACCGGCGACACCGCCTGGATGCTGACCTCGGTGGCGCTGGTGCTGATGATGACCATTCCCGGCCTGGCGCTGTTCTACGGCGGCATGGTGCGCAAGAAGAACGTGCTGGCCACGGCGATGCAGAGCTTCGCCGTCTGCTGCCTGGTCACCGTGCTCTGGATGATCGTCGGCTACAGCCTCGCCTTCACCGGCGATGGCTCCTACATCGGCGGCCTGTCGCGCTTCTTCCTCAAGGGCATGGAGATCGACAAGGCGCATTCGCTGGCGGCGACGATCCCCGAGCCGCTGTTCATGACCTTCCAGATGACCTTCGCGATCATCACCCCGGCGCTGATCGCCGGCGCCTTCGCCGAGCGCATGAAGTTCAGCGCCATGCTGTGGTTCATGGGCCTGTGGTCGATCCTGGTCTACGCGCCGGTCGCGCACTGGGTGTGGGGCGGCGGCTTCCTCGGCGGCGCGGGCGTGCTCGACTACGCCGGCGGCACCGTGGTGCACATCAATGCTGGCGTCGCCGGCCTCGTCTGCGCCTACATGCTTGGCAAGCGCAAGGGCTTCGGCAACGACAACATGGCGCCGCACAACCTCGTGTTGTCGCTGATCGGCGCCTCGCTGCTGTGGGTCGGCTGGTTCGGCTTCAACGCCGGCTCGGCGGTGGGCGCCAGCCCGAACGCCGCCATGGCGATGGCCGTGACGCAGATCGCGGCGGCCGCGGCCGGCCTGTCGTGGATGTTCGCGGAGTGGGCGCTGCGCGGCAAGCCCAGCGTACTCGGCGTGATCTCCGGCGCCGTCGCCGGCCTGGTGGCGATCACCCCGGCCTCGGGCTTCGTCAACGCCAGCGGCGCACTGATCATCGGCCTGGTCGCCGGCGTGATCTGCTTCTGGGGCGCCACGACGCTCAAGAAGATGATGGGCTATGACGACTCCCTCGACGCCTTCGGCGTGCACGGCGTGGGCGGCATCGTCGGCGCGATCCTCACGGGCGTGTTCGCGGTGGGCGCGATCGGCGGTCCGATCGACGCCACCGATCTCTCCAAGGGCCTGAAGGCCGGCCTGATCGATGGCAACGCCAAGCAGGTGCTCATCCAGCTCGAGGGCATCGTCGCCACCGTCATCTGGTGCGGCGTCATCACCTTCGTGCTGCTGAAGATCATCGACGTGACCATCGGCCTGCGCGTCAACCAGGAGCAGGAGGTCGAAGGCCTCGACATCAACCTGCACGGTGAGACCGTGCACTGAGTTCGGCCGGGGCGGCCTCCGCGCCCCGCCAGGAAGTTCCCTCCGCCTTCGGGCTTCGCACACCCGTTGGCACCTGAAGGCCCGATGCTTCGGCATCGGGCCTTTTTTCTTCTGCCCAAGGATTGACCACAATATGCCCGCGTCGCGGGCGATTCTCGGCTTTCGCGTGGAATGGCGGCCTGCTATCCGTGGTCAAACGGTCGGCGCCCTGCCTGTCGGCGAGGCGACCTCGGAGGGAGCAGCGAATGAAGCTCATCAGCGCGATCATCAAGCCGTTCAAGATCGACGAGGTGCGCGACGCGCTGACCGGCATCGGCGTCATGGGCCTGACGGTCAGCGAGGTCAAAGGCTATGGCCGGCAGAAGGGCCAGACCGAGATCTATCGCGGCGCCGAGTACGTGATCAGCTTCCTTCCCAAGGTGAAGATCGAGGTCGTGGTCAGCGACACCGAGGTCGAGCGCGTCGTCGAGGCGATCAAGAAGGCGGCGCATACCGGCAAGATCGGCGACGGCAAGATCTTCGTCTGGCCGTGCGAGCAGGCCATCCGGATTCGTACGGGTGAATCCGGCACCGACGCTCTCTAGACGACAAGAAGAATCGGGGAGAACCATGAGCGCATTCGCCACGAGCGCATTCGCACGGGGCCTGACGGTCGCTGCTCTCGGCAGCCTGATCGCGGGCCCTGTCCTGGCGCAGCAGCAGCCGGCGCCCAAGATCGACAGCGGCGACACCGCCTGGATGATCGTCGCCACGGCCCTGGTGCTGCTGATGAGCCTGCCCGGCCTGGCGCTGTTCTACGCCGGCATGGTGCGCAAGAAGAACGTGCTGGCGACCACGGCGCAGACCCTGGCCACCGCCGGCCTGGCGACTGTGCTGTGGGTGGTCGTGGGCTACTCGCTGACCTTCTCGGGCAGCGGCGCCTGGATCGGCGATCTCGGCCGCTTCCTGATGGGCGGCATGACGGTCGAGGCGATCCACCCCAACGCCAAGACCATCCCCGAATCGGTCTTCGCCTTCTACCAGATGACCTTCGCCATCATCACGCCGGCGCTGGTTCTGGGCGCCGTCGCCGACCGCATGAAGTTCAGCGCCATGCTGTGGTTCATGGGGCTGTGGCTGCTCGTCGTCTACGTGCCTGTGGCGCACTGGGTGTGGGGCGGCGGCTTCCTGCAGACCGACGGCGTGCTCGACTTCGCCGGCGGCATCGTCGTGCACATCAACGCCGGCATCGCCGGCCTGGTGGCGGCGATCATGCTGGGGCCGCGCCGCAACTACGGCCACGAGAACATGGCGCCCTACAATCTGGTGCTCGCCGTGATCGGCGTATCGCTGCTGTGGGTCGGCTGGATGGGCTTCAACGGCGGCTCGGCGCTGGCCGCCGACGGCCGTGCCGGCATGGCGATGCTGGTGACGCACGTCGCGGCCGCCACCGCGGCGCTGGCCTGGATGTTCGCGGAGTGGCTGACCATGGGCAAGCCCAGCGTGCTCGGCATCATCTCGGGCGCGGTGGCCGGGCTGGGCAGCATCACGCCGGCGGCCGGCTATGTCGGCATCGGTCCGGCGCTGCTCATCGGCCTCATCGCCGGCGTGGCGTGCTTCTACGCCTCGACGGCGCTGAAGAAGCGGTTGGGCTACGACGACTCGCTCGACGTCTTCGGCGTGCATGGCGTCGGCGGCATCATCGGCACCATCGGCGCCGGCATCTTCGCCGCCAGCGTCATCGCCGGACCCGAGATCAAGGGCCTGTGGTTCGACGGCAACGGCAAGCAGGTGCTGACCCAGCTCAAGGGCATCGTCGTGTGCCTGCTGTGGTCGGGTGCGCTGACCTGGGTGATCCTGATGATCATCAAGGCGACGATCGGCCTGCGCGTCACCAACGAGCAGGAGATCGAGGGCCTCGACCTGCATCTGCACGGCGAGCGGGTGGAGTAGTACGTCCCGACGCCATATCGGCCACGATCGCGCCGTTTTCCCGGGCGATGTGGTAGGCAATCCCGGCGCCGCCCAACGGCGCCGGCCCATCCCCTCCCGGCCCGTCCCCTCGGAGTCGTGCCTCATGATCAAGTTGTTCTCCTCGCTCGCGCTCGCCGCCGTGGCGCTGGCCGCCTGCGGCGACAGTTCCTCGCGCCGCGCTCCCGCTGCCGGCTTCTACGAGGCGGTCGACCCGGTGGCCGACGGCGTGTCGTCGGCCTTCCGTCGCCCGATCCGGGAAGCCGACGTGCAAAGCGTGCTCGCGGCGCATGTCCGCAGCCCGCTGTATGGCGAGATGGCCCAGCAGACCCTGCGCAAGAACAACTGCGCGCCGTCGGGCACCTGCACCGTGCGTACCCTGCTGATCCGCGTCGACGGTACCGGCAAGCCGACCAGCGAGCCGCCGTCTTGCGGCCTGATCGTCAGCCAGATCAGCGGCCAGAGCCTGCAATCGCTGCGCTGGGAGCGGACATCCGGCCCCTGTGGGCGCACCTGAGCACTGTCAACAGGCCTTCATAAATCGTTTACATCCGACCGCTAGAGAACCTGCACGCCCGCAACATCGGCGTGGAGGTCCGGCATGCTCGTGCTCGAAGGTGTTTCGCGTCGCTTCGGCACCAAGCTTGCGGTCGATGACATCAGTCTGGAGTTCGGCGGTGGTGGCTTCGTCGGCGTGATCGGCCGCTCCGGCGCCGGCAAGTCGACCTTGCTGCGCATGGTCAACCGGCTGGTCGAGCCCAGCGCCGGGCGAATCCTGCATGATGGCGTCGACGTCACGGCGCTGAAGGGCGCCGAGCTGCGCGCCTGGCGCGCGCGCTGCGCCATGATCTTCCAGCAGTTCAACCTGGTCGGCCGCCTCGATGTGCTGACCAACGTGCTGATGGGCCGGCTCAACAAGGTCTCGACCGCGCGCGCGGTGCTCAAGCTGTGGTCCGACGAGGACAAGGCGCTGGCGCTCGCCGCGCTCGAGCAGTTCGGCATCGCCAACATCGCCGCGCAGCGCGCCGAGTCGCTGTCGGGCGGCCAGCAGCAGCGCGTCGCCATCGCGCGCGCGCTGGTGCAGGAGCCCGACCTGATCCTCGCCGACGAGCCGGTGGCCTCGCTCGACCCGCGCAACACGCGCGTGGTGATGGACGCGCTCGCGCGCATCAACAAGCACTTCGGCATCTCGGTCGTCTGCAACCTGCATTCCCTCGACCTCGCGCGCGACTACTGCGACCGGCTGGTCGGCATCGCGCATGGTCGCCTGGTGTTCGACGACGTGCCGGCGGCGCTCACCGATTCGATCGCGCGCGAGCTCTATGGCCTGGAGGCCGACGAGGTGATCGAGGCGCCCGCCCCGGCGCCCCTGCCCGAGGGTGTCGCCGTAGCCGCCGCGTAAGCACGCCCCTGCCCGTGTCGCCTGCCAAGAACGGAGAACTGACATGATCACCCGCCGCCACGCGTTCGGCATCGCCGCCGGCGCCTTCGCGCTCGCCGCCACGCCGGCTCTCGCGCAGAGCTGGAAGGGCAGCCATCCCGAGCTGGTCTTCGCCGTCGTGCCGGCGGAGAACGCCTCGGGCGTCACCGAGCGGTTCCAGCCGTTCATCGAATACCTGTCGAAGGAACTGGGCGTGAAGGTCACGCTGCGCATCGCCAACGACTACGCCGCGGTGATCGAGGGCCAGCGCGCCGGCAACATCCATGTCGCCTACTATGGTCCGGCGTCGTATGCGCGGGCCT
The DNA here is from genome assembly GCA_964437145.1 of uncultured Rhizobiaceae bacterium. GTDB lineage: Bacteria > Pseudomonadota > Alphaproteobacteria > Reyranellales > Reyranellaceae > JAFAZJ01. Next base: position 5,681 of record CAYTFW010000063.1, on the reverse strand, counting down.
TCATCACCGGTGTGAAGGTCGAGCCCTTCGTGACGGCGCGCAACGCCGATGGCTCGCTCGGGTTCTATTCAGTGACCTATGTTCTGGCCAAGAGCCCGTACCAGAAGATCGCGGATCTGAAGGGCAAGACGCTGGGTCTGGTCGACCCCAATTCGACATCGGGCAACCAGGCGCCGCGCTTTTTCCTCAACCGCGACGGCTACGATGTCGACAAGTTCTTCGGCAAGCACGTCTACGCCGGAAGCCACGAGAACGCCATCCTGGCGCTGGCGCAGGGAACCGTCGACGCCGCCGCCAATTGGTGGAACGCCGACGACGATTCCAATCTGACGCGGATGCTGAAGAAGGGCATGCTCAAGAACGCCGACGGCTCGGCGATGCAGCAGTCGGACTTCCGCATCGTCTACAAGTCGGAGCTGCTGCCCGGCAGCCCGTTCGCCTACCTGACCGCCCTGCCGGTCGAGCTGAAGGCGGCGATCAACAAGGCCTTCGTCGAGTCGCCGGTGAAGGCCAAGGCGGCCTTCGACAAGCTGTCCGACGGCAAGGATATCGGCTTCGTGCCGATGACCGCGAAGGACTACGAGCCGATGGTGCAGATGGTTCGCTTCGTCGACGAGATGCGCAAGAAGCGCTCGTAGATCGCCACCGGCTTTCATCGTGACCACCGCGGTACAGCGTCTGCCCGACGCGCAAGAGCGGGCGCTGGCGCGGGCCTATGCCGAGGCCGTCTCGGCGCGACGTCTGCGCGCGGCGTTGGGCGGCGTCATTCTCGTCGTCCTGCTCGTGCTGTCGGCGCGTACCAGCGAGGTCGATCTCGCGGTGTTCTTCTCGCGCATCGGCAGCGTCGGCGACTACTTCGACCGGCTGCTGCGGCTCGACAGCGGCGCGCGCGTCTGGACCGATCTCGGCGAGTGGTTCTGGGGCCTGGGGCGTTGGTCGCGCTTGCTCTTCGAGACGCTGCTGATCGCCTATCTCGGCACCTTCCTCGGCGCCATCGGTGGCTTCTGCCTGTGCTTCGTCGCCGCCGAGAATCTGACAAAGTCGAGGACGCTGCGCTTCACCGCCCGGCGTTTCCTCGAGGCCTGCCGCACGGTGCCGGAGATCGTCTTCGCGCTGATCTTCGTCGTCGCCTTCGGGCTCGGCGCGCTGCCCGGCGTGCTGGCGATCATGATCCATACCCTGGGCGCGATGGGCAAGCTGTTCGCCGAGGTGGTCGAGAACATCGACATGAATCCGGTCGAGGGTGCCACGGCGTCGGGCGCTAGCTGGACGCAGACCGTGCGCTTCGCCGTCGTGCCGCAGGTGCTGCCGAACTTCGCGTCCTACGCGCTGCTGCGCTTCGAGATCAACGTGCGCGGCGCCGCCGTCATGGGCTTCGTCGGCGCCGGCGGCATCGGCCAGGACCTCGTGGAATCGATCCGCAAGTTCCACTACTCCGATGTCAGCGCGATCCTGCTGATCATCATCGCCGCCGTCATGGTGATCGATCTGCTGACTGAACGGCTGCGTCACCGCCTGATCGGGGTGATGCGATGAAGAGCCCGCTGCGTCAGGCCGCGCGCTCCGATCGCGCCGGCCTGCGGGACCGTCATCCGCTGGTCTTCCGGCCCTCGCCGAAGGCGCGCGCCGCGACGATCGCGATCGCGCTGGGCGCGCTCGCCCTGGCGGCCTACGCGATGTGGCGACTGGAGTTCTCGTTCGATCGCATCGGCACTGGCCTGGTGCAGCTCGGCTACTTCCTGCAGCTCATGGTGCCGCCCAGCCACGGTGGCAAGCTGATGCTCTATCTCGGCGCGCTGGCCGAGACGCTCGCCATCGCCTTCCTCGGCACCTTGCTCGCGGCCGTGCTGGCGCTGCCGGCCGGCGTGCTGGCGGCGAAGAACGTGGTCGCCAACCGTATCCTGCACTTCTTCATCCGCCGCGGCCTCGACACGGTGCGCGGCGTCGACACGCTGATCTGGGCGCTGATCTTCGTCAGCGCTGTCGGCCTGGGTCCCTTCGCCGGCATGCTGGCGATCGCCGCGGCCGATTTCGGCGCCTTCGGCAAATTGTTCTCCGAGGCGATCGAGAACAGCGATCGCAAGCCGGTCGAGGGCGTGGTCGCCAGCGGCGGCGGCGAGGTCCACGCCGTGCGCTTCGGCGTGCTGCCGCAGGTCTTCCCCGTGATGCTGAGCCAGGTGCTCTACTACATCGAGTCCAACACGCGCTCGGCGACCATCATCGGCATCGTCGGCGCCGGCGGCATCGGCCTGCATCTGGCCGAGGAGATCCGCACCCTGGAATGGGACCGCGTCGCCTTCCTGGTGCTGATGATCCTGGTGACCGTGGCGGCGATCGACTTCATCTCCGGCCGCCTGCGCTTCGCCATCATCGGACGCCGCGTAACCGCGCCCGCCTGAGGCGCCGTGCTCCGGCCGGTTAGCCGGCGGACGCCAGTCGCCTCATGGCGCACGTTTCCCCTTGGATGCGCGGGGTCATAGGGCCACCGAATCGCCGCCGACCACGGCGCTTGGCGGGCATCAGGGCCGCGTTTCTGCAACCCGCTGGAATCTATGTTAAAAAACTCCTGTAAGTCGTTCTTGTAATTGACACTATCGTTCGTTAGTGTGCCGCCATATGCCGATCCCCCGCGGCACAAGGTTTGGGCAACTCGTTGTTTCTGGTCGCGGCCGGCGCCAAGCTGGCCGGGAATGGACTGAAAGCGATAGGAAACATGATCAATCCGCGTCTTGCCCAGGATCTCAACGAGTACCCCTTCGCGCGGCTCAACGAGCTGATCGCCGATCTACCGGCGCCCAAGAACCCCATCATCATGTCGGTCGGCGAGCCGCAGGGGCCGGTGCCGCAGTTCGCCCGCGACATCGTCGCGCGCGACCTCGGCCTGTCGAACAAGTACCCGCCCAACCAGGGCACGCCCGAGCTGTGCCAGGCGATCGCCGGCTGGCTGACGCGGCGCTACGGCCTGCCCGAGGGCATGGTGCAGTGGAACAAGCACGTGCTGCCGCTCGCCGGCTCGAAGGAGGGCGTCTACAACATCGCCACTGTCGCGCTGCCACCCGAGAAGAACGGGCGCAAGCCGGTCGTGCTGATCCCCAATCCGTTCTACCAGGCCTATCTCGGGGGCGCCGTGCTGGCCGGCGGCGAGACGGTGTTCCTCAACACCAACGCCGAGAACGGCTTCCTGCCGGATTTCGACGCGGTGCCGCTGGAGACCTGGAAGCGCACGGCGCTGGTCTATCTCTGCTCGCCGGGCAATCCGCAGGGCGCGTCGGCCTCGATCCTCTACATCCAGAAGCTGATCGAGCACTGCCGCCGCCACGACGCGATCCTGGCGCTCGATGAGTGCTACGCCGAGATCTACAACGACAAGGCGCCGTCGGGCGGCCTGCAGGCGGCGATGGCGATGGACGAGACCGGCGGCAAGGACCCGTTCGCCAACGTCGTGGTGTTTCATTCGCTGTCGAAGCGATCCAACGCCGCCGGCCTGCGTTCCGGCTTCGCCGCCGGCGATCCCAAGATCATCGCCATGCTGCTGCGCTGGAAGACCTATGGCGGGCCGCAGGTGCCGCTCGCCATCCAGAACGCCGCCGCGGCCTTGTGGGGCGAGGAAAGCCACGTCGCGGCGATCCGCGGCGAGTACCAGGCGCGCTTCCAGGCGGCGAAGTCGATCCTGCACAACAAGGGCGGCTTCTTCATGCCCGATGGCGGCTTCTTCCTGTGGCTCGACGTCGGCGACGGCGAGAAGGCGGCGCGCACCTTGTGGGCCGAGGGCGGCATCAAGGTGCTGCCGGGCGGCTACGTCTCGCGCGCGGTCGACGGCGTCAATCCGGGCCAGCGCTATATCCGCGTCGCGCTGGTGCAGGATCTCGACACCACCAGACGCGCGCTGACCCGGATGTCGGAGCTGCTGTAGGCCATGACGCTGGCGTCGCTGAAAGACACGGTGAGTTCGGCGCGCGGCGGCTTCCTGCCGCCGGGCGCGTCGCTGTTCTTCCGGCAACGCGCCATGGAAGTCCTGGGTGTCGCCACGACCGTGCTCGGCATGGCGGGCCTGATCGCGCTGATCACCTATCACGCCACTGATCCGTCGCTGAACCGCGCCACCGGCTTCGCGCCCAACAATCTGCTGGGCTTCGCCGGCGCCGCCTTCGCCGACCTGATGATGCAGGGCGTCGGCCTGGGCGCCTTCCTGCTGCCGGTCGCGGCCATCGCGTGGGGTGTGATGCTGGCGCGCCATCACGTGCTGCATTTCTTCGGCCTGCGCCTGGCGCTGCTGCTGGCCGCGGTGCTGCTTGCCGCCACCGCCGCCGGACGCCTCCACGATATCGGTCAGTGGACGCCGCACGCCGGTCCCGGCGGCGTCACCGGCGCGGCGCTGGCGAAGTACGTCGCCGAGGTCGTGCTGACCTACAGCGACGGCGGCCCGCTATACGTCGTGGCACCGCTGGGCGCGTTGCTCGCTTTGGCGCTGATGGTCCCGGTCATGGGCATGCGGCGCGGCCACCTGCCCTTCATCTTCCGCGTGCTGTTCCTGCCGCTGAAGCTCTTGCGCTGGCTGTGGCGCGCCGCCGTGGCGCTGTGGCGCGGCCGGCCCGATCGGCTCGACGAGCACGCACCGCCGCCCCAACCGCCGGTGGGCTACGCCACGATCCCGGGTGAGATCGACGCCTCGCAATACGATCCCGCGCGCTTCCAGCCGATCCCCGAGGAAGAGCGGCCGCTGCCGGCGCGCGACACGCTGCTGGTCGACGCGCCGCTGTCGCCGATCGCGGAGCTGAAGCATCCCGCCGGCGAGGTCGGCACGATCCCCGAGATCGACGACGCGTCGTCGCGCGCCGCGCGTAGCTGGCTGCCGGCATGGCTGCGTCGGCGCCGCCAGCCCGCACCGGCCGAGTACGAAGAGGTCGACGCCCCCGAGGAGCGCATCGAGCCGCTGCTGATGCGCCCCGCGGTGGCCGAAGAGATCGCGCCGCCGCTCGATGAGCCGCCGCCGCCGGAGGTCGTCGAGCCACCGCCCGTCGCGCCCGTCGTGCCGCTGGGCGCCAAGGTGCTGCATCTCGTGCGCAAGCCGGCGCCGATGCCAGTCGCCGAGCCTCAGGAGGACGAGACACCGCCGGCCGTGGCGCCGGTCTACCAGCCCAAGGTCGTGCTCAAGCCGGTCAAGCCGCTGCCCGGCAAGCGCGCGCTCGCCGAGCGTCAGCACGAGCTGGCGCTGGGTGGCGAGAACTTCACCCTGCCGCCGCTCGACATCCTGACGCCGCCGCCGAAATCGCTGGTCACCGCGACTATCGACGAGGAGGCGCTGGCGCAAAACGCGCGGCTGCTCGAATCGGTCCTCGACGATTTCGGCGTCAAGGGCGAGGTGGTGAAGGTGCGCCCCGGTCCCGTGGTGACGCTCTACGAGCTCGAGCCGGCGCCGGGCATCAAGTCGAGCCGCATCATCGGCCTGGCCGACGACATCGCCCGCTCGATGAGCGCGGTCTCGGTGCGCGTCGCCACCGTACCGGGCCGCAACGTCATCGGCATCGAGCTGCCCAACGCCAAGCGCGAGATGGTCTTCCTGCGCGAGCTCTTGTCGACCAAGGACTACGAGGACCAGCGCCTGAACCTGCCGCTGGTGCTGGGCAAGGACATCGGCGGCGGTCCGGTGGTCGCCGACCTTGCGCGCATGCCGCATCTGC
>CAYTFW010000062.1:0-31858 GCA_964437145.1 uncultured Rhizobiaceae bacterium | reverse complement strand
TAGCCGCAATTGTAGTCGAAGAACTCGACGATGGTGACGTCGCCCTTGGGATTGCCGCCGACGGGCGTGAGCGGATCGTTGGTGAGTTCGACTCGATGATTGAGCAGTTCCGCCTTAGCGCGTTCGCTTTTCGCGGCAGCCTCGCGCCGTTCGTACTCCTGCAGCGCCTCCACAAGCAACTCGGGGTTGGCGATCAGGTATTCCTTGACGATCTTTTCGATCGCCGCCCTGTCGGGGCCCTGGGCGTATGCCAGGGAGGCCGGCGCGAGGGCAGCGAGCATGGCAATCAAGCGGAGAAACCAGCGCATTCGTGTCTCCTTCGGCCGGCGCAGTAAAGGCCCGGGACGCGGGATCAAGCCCAAGCGCCGCCAGGATTGTGCTTTGGGAGCCGTGCCGTTACTCTCCACCCTCTAGCGACTAGAGGTTCAAGAGGAAAATGACGGCCGCAAAACCAAGCGCGCTGACGATCGGTGAACTGGCGGACCGCACCGGGGTCAAGGTGCCGACGATCCGCTACTATGAATCGATCGGCGTGATGCCCGAGCCCGGTCGGACGGGGTCAAATCAGCGGCGTTACGATGACCGGGCGGTCAACACCCTTCGCTTCATCCGTCACAGCCGCGATCTTGGTTTCGATATTCAGGAGATCCGCAATCTGCTGACATTGGCCGCGCACCCGGAGCGGCCCTGCGATCAAGCGGATGAGATCGCGCGTCATCACCTCGATCAGGTCGAACAACGGATCGCCATCTTGCGGTCGTTGCGCCGCGAGCTGAAACGGATGGTCAAGAATTGTGGCGGCGGAAAGATCGCGACGTGCCGCGTCATCGAGGCGCTGGCGGATCACGCGCATTGTCAGAGCGAGCACAAGGGCAGCATCGACAGATAGTCCGTAGCATCAACGCGGGATCTCGCTCAGTAGCAACTGGCTTTCAGGATGGAGCGAAGGCTCTTGCCGATCGGCCCTCCGTCAGCGACGCTCTCAGTACGCCCGTCCAGCGACAATCCGCCCGAGAGATGGCGATTGACGGGAGGCGCATGGTTGCGGTTCTCTGCCGCCGCGATGAGGCGGTTTGCGTACCAAAACTCCCGGGACTTGGTGTCGATCGGACGCCGTCTGGTCACGATGGCCTCGTTGATCCTCTTCCTCGTCGCCACCATCGTCCATTTTCCGGGCACCGATACTCCGGGCACGCCACTGGTTACAGTCGCCGCCGGAACAACTGACGCCGGAAGCGATAGCGACGCCGTCAAGCTTGTGACCGACCACTGCGATTGTGTCGTGGCGGCGCCTTGGCCGAGTGGCCTAGGCGCGCCGATGCATGAGGTGGTTGACGATGTGCCCGTACTGGCGACGCGGACTTTGACGCCACAACATCTCAGTTACGACGGCCCGCCCCCTAGAGCCTGAGACGACCGGCTTGTCCTCGCCGGCGCTCGATCGCGCTGGTGCTCATGCGGCTTCTCAGGTTTTTCCATGCCCTTTCTCGACCAGTTCACGGCTACGACAGCCGCTGTGCTCGCGTTGGCGCTGGCCGGCCCGGTCAACGCTCAGAGCCAGAGAGCGCTGACGCTCACTGAGGCGCTGCAACGGGCCGCGCATGCGCATCCCAAGCTTTTCATTGCCGAACGCGACATCGCGATCGCCGAAGCCCGGCGCCTGCAAGCAGGCGCACGGCCCAATCCTCAGGCGTCGCTGGAAATAGACAACGCGTTCGGCACTGGCGATTACCGCTGGGTCCGGGCCGCTGAGGCAACGTTGCAGCTCAGCCAGGTCTTCGAGCTGGGCGGCAAGCGCGGCGCCCGTGTGGCCGCCGCACAGGGTGACTATGACGCCCAGGTGCATCAGCGTGCCGCCGTCAGGTTGGAGTTGCTGTCGGAAACAACCACCGCTTTCATCGCGGTCGCCGGCGCACAACGTCGACTGCAGGTTTACGAGCGTCAGCTTCAGGCTCTCGAACGCCTGGCGCCCATGCTTCAGCGCCGGGTCGATGCCGGCGCATCGTCGCCTGCCGACGTGGCGCGCGGACAAGTGGCAATCGGCCTCGCCCGTGTCGACCGCGATCGCGGCCGCACGGCGCTCAGCGCCGCACGGCGCGAGCTGGCCGTCTTCCTTGGGTCGACCGCACCCGACTTCACCGCCGTCACTGGCGAGCTCAACCGCGTCGCGCGACCCGGCGCCTTCACCGCCATCGTGCAGGCGATCGAGGCCAATCCGCAGCTCGTGCGCTTCACGGCGATCCGCGCCCAGCGCGACGCGGAGCTGCTATCGGCACGACTAAAGGTCATCCCGGACCTTCAGGTCAGCCTCGGTCTGCGTCACTACCGCGACAGCGGAGATGTCGCGGTGCGCGCCGGTGTCGCTGTGCCAATCCCGGTATGGGACCGTAACCGCGGCGGCATCGCCGAGGCTCAGGAGAACGTCAACAAGACCGAGGGCGAGCTGAAGCAGGCGCGCCTCACCTTGATCGGCACCGCTGGCCGCGCTTACGACACGGCGCTGGGCGCGCTTGGCGAGGTCAACACGCTGCGCACCACGGTGATCCCCAGTGCGCGTGCGGCTCTGGCCACGATCGAGGAGAGCTACAACCTGGGCCGACTCACGTTGCTCGACCTGCTGGAGATTCAGCGCTCCATCGCTGAAGCCGAATTGCGAGAGGTCGAAGCATTGGTCAGCTTCCACACCGCCATCGCCACCATCGAGGGCCTCACCGGCGCCGCGCTGGGGAGGACCCAATGACGCGTACTCGGCGATACCTGATGATCGCGTTGGTGACCGGCCTTTCGCTCGCCCTGACCGGCGGCATCAGCTACCTGATGTTGCGGGCGTCGGGTTCCTCGCGGCTGATCGCATCGAAGGGACACGGTCCCGGCACTGACGAGCATGGTCACAAGGACGGCGGCGGCAAGGTCAAGATGACCGACGCGCAGGTCGCGGCGGCGAGTATCGAGCTGCTGAGCGCTGACGCTGGACGAATCCAGGAATCGCTGCGGCTCAACGGTATGATCCAGCCCAACCAGGAAGCTGTCGTTCAGGTATCGCCGCGATTTCCCGGCGTGATCCGCGAGGTGCGACGGCGGCTGGGCGATGAGGTGAAGGCTGGAGACGTTCTTGCCACCGTCGAAAGCAACCAAAGCCTGACAGTCTATGACCTTAAGGCGCCGATCTCCGGCACCATTATCGAGCGCAACGCCGCGCGCGGCGAGTATGTGTCGGAGCAGAAATCGGCGTTTGTCGTCGCCGATCTGACATCGGTATGGATCGACCTTTCGGTCTATCGGCGCGATTTCCCGAAAGTCCATATCGGCGACAAGGTGCTGATCGAGATGGACGACGGCACGGATCCGGTGGCGACGCGGATTACCTACGTCTCGCCCATAGGCTCGAGCGACACGCAGACGGCGCTCGCCCGCGCCGTGGCGCCAAACGACAATCGGCTGCGGCCCGGGCTGTTCGTCACCGCGCGCCTCCTGCTGAACAGCAAGCCGGCGGACGTGGTGGTGAAGCTTTCGGCGCTTCAGACGGTGGACGGCAAGACTGTCGTCTTCGTGCGCAACGGCGATCAATTCGAGGCCCGAGAAGTCGAGCTGGGGGTGCGCGACGGCGAGCACGTCGAGATTCTGTTCGGCCTCCTAGCCGGCGACAGATACGCGGGACGCAACAGCTTCGTGGTCAAGGCGGAGTTGGCAAAGGCGGGCGCAACCCATGAACACTGAGCGATCGCCGGACTCCGGCAGCTGGATCGACAACGTCCTCGCGCTTTCGATCCGTCAGCGTTGGATCGTGATCGCCGCGGTACTGGGTATCTCGGGGCTGGGTGCGTGGAACTTCACCCGCCTGCCGATCGACGCCGTGCCCGATATCACTAACGTGCAGGTGCAAATCAATACATCCGCTCCGGGCTATTCGCCGCTAGAGGTCGAGCAGCGCATCACCTTCCCGATCGAGACGGCGATGGGCGGCCTGCCGCATCTGCAATATACGCGCTCGCTGTCGCGCTACGGGCTGAGCCAGGTGACGGTGGTGTTCCGCGACGGCACCGACATCTATTTCGCGCGGCAGCTTGTCAACGAACGCCTGCAACAAGTGAAGGATCAGGTGCCGCCCGGTTCGACGACGGCGATGGGCCCCATTTCCACCGGGTTGGGCGAGATATTCATGTACGCCGTCGAGGCGAAGCCCGGATCGCAGGTCTCGCTCACCGAGCTGCGCACCATCCAGGATTGGATCATCAAGCCGCAGCTTCGCACGCTGCCCGGCATCGTCGAGGTCAACACCATCGGCGGCTATCCCAAGCAGCTCCACGTCATGCCCGATCCGGCGCGGCTGATGGCCTTCAAGCTCAGCTTCCGCGACGTGATGACCGCACTCGCCGCCAACAACGCCAATGTCGGCGCCGGCTACATCGAGCGCAACGGCGAGCAGTACCTCGTGCGCACGCCGGGTCAGGTGCTCAACGCCGACGATATTCGCGACATCCTCATCGGCTCGCATGCCGGCGTACCGATTCGGATCGGCGACATCGCGGAAGTGCGCGAGGGCCGCGAGCTTCGCACCGGCGCCGCGACACTGAACGGCGAGGAAACAGTGATCGGCACCGCGATGCTGCTGATCGGCGACAACAGCCGCACGGCCGCGCAGCGTGTGGCCGCACGGCTGCGCGACGTGGCCCGCTCATTGCCAGATGGTGTCGTGGCCCGCACCATCTACGACCGTACCAAGCTGGTCGAGGCGACCATCGCCACGGTGGAGCTCAACCTCGCCGAAGGCGCGTTGCTGGTCGTGGTGATCCTGTTCCTGCTGCTGGGCAATATCCGCGCCGCCATCGCCACCGCTCTCGTCATCCCGTTGTCGATGCTGATCACCATCACCGGCATGGTCGAGTACAAGGTCAGCGCAAATTTGATGAGCCTGGGGGCGATCGACTTCGGGATTATCATCGATGGCGCGGTGATCATCGTCGAAAACTGCCTCCGCCTGCTGGCCGAGGAGCAGAAACGGCTCGGTCGACTGCTGAGCCGCAATGAGCGCTTCGCCACCATCCTCGCTGGCGCGCGCGAGGTTATCCGGCCCTCTCTCTTCGGCACCTTCATTATCGCCGTGGTCTATCTTCCCGTCCTCACCCTAACAGGAGTCGAGGGCAAGATGTTCACGCCTATGGCGGTGACGGTGCTGATAGCGCTCGGCGGTGCCGCGATCCTGTCGATGACGTTCGTCCCGGCGGCCGTTGCTTTGCTGGTCACCGGTCGCGTCGCCGAGCACGAGAACATCTTCATGCGAATGATGCGCCGGCTCTACGTGCCTCTGCTCGACCTGTCGATCCGCTACCGTGTACTGGTCGCTGGCTGCGCAACGGCGCTGGTCGTTGCCACCGGCCTGGCGGCATCGCGCATGGGTGGCGAGTTCATTCCGTCGCTCGACGAGGGCGACATCGCCCTGCATGCCATGCGCATCCCCGGCACCGGCCCCGACCAGGCGGTCGCCATGCAGCGGACACTGGAGCGGGCGATCCTGGAGTTCCCCGAGGTCAAGGAGGTGATCTCCAAGATCGGCACGGCGGAGGTTGCTACCGACCCGATGCCGCCCAACGTCGCCGACAACTTCGTGATCCTCAAGCCGCGCCGCGATTGGCCCGATCCAAAACGGCCAAAGGCAGACCTGGTCGCGGCGATCGAGCGACGATTGGATCAAGTGCCAGGCAACGCCTACGAGTTCACCCAGCCCATCCAGATGCGCTTCAACGAACTGATATCCGGCGTGCGGGCCGATGTTGGCGTGAAGATCTTCGGCGACGATCTCGAGCAGTTGATCCGCCTGGCGGAGCAGGTGCAGCGTGTGCTGGGTAGCGTGCAGGGCGCGGCGGACGTTAAAACCGAGCAGGTTTCTGGCCTGCCAATGCTAACGGTCAAGCTAAACCGCGCCGCGCTGGCGCGCCACGGCATCGCCTCGGCCGACGTACAGGAAATTGTCGAGATCGCCATCGGCGGAAAGCATGCCGGCATGCTGTTCGAGGGTGATCGCCGCTTTGACATCGTGCTGCGTCTGCCCGAGCGGCTGCGCCTCGACCTTGACGCTATCGCCGCCCTGCCGATCCCGCTGCCGCCTCGGGAGTCAGCGCCGTCTACCGGGAGGACCGCGCCCTCGTTGCTGCGCTACGTGCCATTATCGTCGATCGCGCAGATCGACCTGTCGCCCGGCCCCAACCAGATCAGCCGAGAGGACGGCAAGCGCCGCATTGTGGTGTCCGCCAATGTGCGCGAACGCGATCTTGGCTCTTTCGTTGCCGAGGCGCAGCGGCGGGTAGCTGCGGAGGTCACCCTGCCGGCAGGCTACTGGATCGGCTGGGGCGGGCAGTTCGAGCAGCTCGTCTCGGCTAGCCAGCGCCTGGCCATCGTCGTGCCCGTGGCGCTGCTCCTGATCTTCGTCCTGCTATTCATGAGCCTGGGCTCGGCGATCGACGCCGCATTGGTCTTCAGTGGCGTGCCTCTGGCCCTGACTGGCGGAGTCGCCGCCCTGCTGGTGCGCGACATCCCGCTGTCAATCAGCGCCGGCGTCGGCTTCATTGCGCTTTCTGGCGTAGCGGTGCTCAACGGCTTGGTGATCATCGCGTTCATCCAGCGCCTGCGCGCAGACGGAAAGCCGCTGATGGACGCCGTGCGCGAGGGTGCGCTCACCCGCCTGCGACCGGTGCTGATGACCGCGCTAGTGGCCTCGCTGGGCTTCGTGCCGATGGCCATCGCCACCGGCGCTGGCGCTGAGGTTCAGCGGCCGCTGGCCACCGTGGTAATCGGCGGCATCGTGTCGTCGACGATCCTCACCCTTCTGGTGCTACCCGTGCTCTACGCGCTGTTCCGGCGCGATGCCGCGCCGGAGACTTCGCTTTCCCCCGTGCCGCAGAGCGGCGCAAGCTGAAGGAGTCTTGAGATGAAGTACGCTTTGATTCTGGCTGCCGCCTTGGCCGTCGCAATGCCTGCGATGGCGCAGCAGCACAGCCACGGGACGCAAAAGGGGCCCAATGGTGGCGTCGTGCATGACATCGTTGATGTGCACGCCGAACTGATCCGTTCGGGTTCGACTTTGACAGTCAACATCCTCAACGAGAGTAACAAGCCGCTCAGCAGCAAAGGCTTCACCGGTTCGGCGCTGATCGTCACGGGTGCTGATCGAGAGACCGTGACGCTCACGCCGTCAGGCGACAGCGCGCTGAAGGGCGAAGCCAAGAAGCCGATCGCGCCCAATGCCGCCATCACGATCGTTCTGAAAACGGCTTCGGGTAAGTCGGGTCAAGCGAAGTTCTAGACCAAGGACACGCCGTTGGGCTGCCGGCCATCCAGGGTGCGTATGCAGGAACGCCCTGTGGCCGGCGGCCGGCGCTGTAATTCTGCCATGCTCACCCCATGCATTTGCGGGGGCGACTCGAAAGGTGAGTAGCAACTTAGCTGAGGTTTGTTCTGGTCCGCACGAGCGCACCGCTTCCCGCGAAGGCGGCCTTACCCGTGGCAAGAGCTACAATCGTTCGACCGGCGCCATCAGGCTGGCGTTAAGCAGCTCTGCTAAGCCGGTTTGCAGGGTGAAGAAGTGGAACACACTCATGACCATGCTCCGCGACGTTCTATTGCTGGTGTCCACTGTGGCGGCCGTTTGCAGCGCGCGCCAAGCGGCAGCCGAAACCGGGCGCTGCTCCTGGTCACCACCGGCCATCGTGGTCGCCCAGCCTGTGGCGTCGGAACCCGAGCGCGACACTTCACAGTCTCGGGATGACATCCGACGGCGCCGGGCGGACCGTGGAGCGTCTCGCTCGCCGGAGCTCAGCTTCAGTTACTACGAGGCGTCGGCAGACACGATCTACGATGCCGAACTGCAGGGCCAGGCTCTTCCCAACGGCAATCTGTGTCTTGCCGTCAAGATGCTCACGGTGCGATTCGGGCTCAAGAGCCGGCGCATCCTCATCGCGCGTGACCTGGCGACCCACCCGTGCATGCTCGACTACGTGGCGCGCCATGAACCCAAGCATGCGGCTATTGATGACGAACTCGTCGTTAAGTTCATTACGCATTTGCGCTCGCAACTTGAACAGGCGTGGAAGGAGGGCCTGGGTGTCGAAGCGCGCGATGAAGCGGACGGCCTGACCGCGCTGAAGGGCCGGATCGATGCACGCCTCGCCGATCTTCGCGCGCAGTTCATCAGTGAGCGCGATGTGGCACAGGACTCAATCGATACGAAGGATTTTGCGCTTGGCACGCTACCGCCAGCATGCCATGACGAACTGCGCCGGTTGCTGGGTTCGGGCCCTTAGGCGGTGTGCCGGATCATGCTTCTCGGCGGGCCGCTGGCCGGATCGGGAGTGGGTATGGTTCGCCAGCACTTCATCCCACGGCAGTTCCAGATGCTTCCTTGTCGCCTGAACGGGTAGTGGTTAGGCAATCAGCCAAACCGCACGAGTGCCTTTGCACCTATCGTCGATTCTAGGACAGCTCGGAAAGCTTGAAGCTCTTCGAACAGCAAACCCAGATGGCACCTCTCGGCTGCTCAAGCTCCGGCTCTCCCGCTCTCTCGAGCAAAAAGTCGGTCGCTCGTTGCGCGGCCGACGCGGCTGAAACAATCATCGTTCTGTGATCGCGCATGCCGGCACACCACGACGCGAGGTACGCTGCATGTTGCAGCTTCTCAAGCGGTATGCCCAGGCGCGTGCACGTGAAGGCAGACGACAGTTCGGCGACCAGCTCTTCAAACGCATAGGCGGGCGACGCTTTCCACCCCGTCAGCGCGCGATCAAGACGCGAAGCGTGGCCTGTCCAATGGCCATGCTCATGGGCAAGGGTGGCATACCAGTCGTTGGCGGAACGAAACTGGTCAGGCCTTGGCATTGCGATGTAGTCAGGCGCCGGCATGTAGCAGGCCACCGTTCCCCCGATCTTCACCCGAGATCCGATGCGCTTGAACCAGGCATCGATCTCAACGGATCGGCCGGACATCCGTGACCGAGGCGGCACTGGTGGCGGTGCGAAGACCGCCTGGTCCACACAGTCGATCTGCTCGGCGTTGAATACGGCGTACTCACGCAGAACGAGCACGCGGCGCGGCTCGCCAGTTTCACGATCCTCGACCAGCGTTTCCCGGAAGAAGACGACGCGCGTCGCCTTCTCGCCTCGCCTGACGCGTCCGCCGAGCTGATGCCATTGGCGATACGTACCCCAGAACGTCGAGCGATAGTTTCGGCCGGCCATCCACAACAGGAGCATATTGATGCCCCTGTAAGCCTTGCCGCTGCTGACGTTGCGATGGGCGGCGAGGGCTCCTTCAACGCCGCTGGCATCCCAAGGTCGGATCCAGGGCACAGTGCCCCGTTCAATCGCGGCCAACACTTGCTCTGTGATCTTGCGATAGACATCGGTCGAAGCGACCTTCTCACTCTTGTCCATGACAGTCTCCAAATTCGGAATCGTGATCGCCCGGCGGACGCACCAGGGTGCGGTCGGGGCAGGGATGGTCGTTTGAATGCGGGTTGGTCGTGTGTCCGGTACGTCGCGACGGGACGCGGCTGGATCGCTTCAAGACCCTTGGCGATGGACACCACGGCCGGCTTGGGCAGCCGTCAGGGCCAGGATTGCGAGTTTGCGAGTCGTAAAGTCGGCTAGGGCGTATGTGTATCCGGCGGAATTGACGCCGTAGATGGTCCAGAAGGCAGCCAGGTACGCCTCCTCCTCAGCGCACTCCCTGCAGCCTTCTTCATCTTGATCAACCGGCGCGACACGCAGGGACTGCCAATGCCCTTGGGCCAGAGCAGCACGCAACGCGTGGAACGGAGAGGATGAGAGTCGCACTGAGCATTCGACGGTATGGGTCGGCGCTGTTGGTTCCTGATCGCGCGCTTTGACGCAGGCCAGTAGGCCGGCCTGCATGGGTTCAGTTCGTTGCCACTCCGCGTGATTGTCGGGATTGGGGCCAGCCTGGCCCTGCTCGATGTTGTCAAAGTCGACAACAAGGTACTCGCCGTAGTCGCCGTACACGGCATGCAAACTGCCGCCTGCGATCTCCACGATAACGCGTGTGCATTCCATGATCGTTCTCCTTTGCAAGGTGAGTAGGTTCGCTCCACATGTCTGGTTCAGCGGCGTGCATGTATCGTCAGCAAGAAGACGCTGTTGGGCTTGATCAGCCCCGCGTGACAGTCCTCAAAGCCGCGCTCTCGCCGGCGCGGCGTGTATGACAAGCCGCCGCTATCCACGAGAGCGAGCCGCCGCGGTTCTACGCGCGCAACCACCGTCCAATGATTCCAAGGATCCGCAGTGCCAACGATGGCTGCCGTCGCTGGTTTCGCGAGGTGTTCGGCAATGGCTTCGCAGCGCGTCATCAGTGGCGCGTCGGCGCGATGGTAGAAGGGCCGCCGGACCGTGAGCTCCAATTCGAAAAACTCATTCAGCCAGATCCCGGCATCACCAATCAGCCGGGCCACGTTGGCTGTGTTCAGCCCGGCGTAGACAAAGTCCGAGGGCCGACGCTTCTTCAACGCCTTGCGCACGAGATGGGAGAAGAGAACTTCGACCCAGCCATCGTGCAGCGCAGTGCGTAGCCATGAGTGCGAGTCATCGGCGTGCTCGGCAGCCAGACGCAAAGCGTTGATGACGCTGTAGATGCCGCAAAGCCCGTCAAGATGGCCCTGTTCCAGGGCTGCAATTCGTCGCCGGCGCATCAGTACTCCTCCGCCAGCATGATCGTCAGCACACGGACAGTTGTCCGGGCACACGCCGGGTCCTCGGCGTGAAACGTCACGGTTGGATCGAAGTAGTCGATCTTCCAGAACAGCTCGTCGCCCTCGACCTCGATCGCGCCAAAGTCATGCTCGCCGTAAGGGTCGTTGTTCTCGTCGAATGCGCGAAATTCTCGAATTGCGGCGACGGCCTTGTCTTGAAACGAACTCTCGCGCGAGCTCACGCCGGCCGTCATGACGACGCGGCCGCCGATCATCGACTCTCTGAAGCGGTCATTTAGTGTCGCGATGATCTTGGTCTTCTCGTCCATGCTCTGCTCCTGCCCAGGTTCCAGAACGCACGAAGGGCGGCCCGGGCCGCCCTTGCGCTCGCGGATCGCCCTCTATCGTGGCGCCGCTTTCGACATTCAGTTCTGATCAGGTGTCATTCGCTCATGAGCTGTCTCCCTTCTCCGGCGTATCGCTAAATCAGATTCACAAGCGCCCGCTTGGCGGCACTGTCGCCCTCGATGTAGTGCTGGGTCATTTCGATGGAGGAATGACCCACGAGCTGCTGAACATCGCGAAGGCTGCCACCGACCTTGAAGACAAGGCGCGCCGCCTTGGTGATGAAAGTCCGCCGCCCACTGTGTGACGAGCAGCCTTCCAAGTTGGCTGCCCGATAGAGCCGACCAAACCAGTTGACGACCGCCTCGGCGCGCATCGGGCCACCGCGCTCTGAAGCGATTATTGGCTCGTGCGGCTGGGGCGAGGATGATCGGTACAGCCGGCGCAGCGCGTCGCCGAGATCGCGATTGAGAGGCACCACCCGCCCCCGGCCCCGCTTCGAAATCCTGTCACGAACCTCGAGCGTCGGACCGACCAAACCGCGCGCATCGAGCACCATCGACCATGTCAGCCCGGCGATTTCGCACGCCCGCAGACCCGCCTTTACCGACAACAGCAACATCGCGCGATCACGCTCGGGGTACCGCCCCCCGCCTGCCAGCCGCAGAATTCGGCGCAGGTCGCCATCGCTGATGATCTTCGCCTGTTTGCCCGACACCGTTGCACCTCGAATAGGGCACCACGGTACGGGTCTTGGTGGTAATTTCAATGGTTTTCTAGCCACTTAAGCCATTGAAATAGCACGATTTTTGTCGCCTAAAAATGACTTTGCAAAACTTCACAGAAACTCCGTGCACGTCACTATTTCAAGGGCTCTTACGAGCACCTCATCACCACCCATCAACATCTACAGAACTCGAGTCCCGCCGACCCGGCTAGTCACATCCAGAAGATGCCGAGCAGATAGTGTCCGGTGTAACGATGGACACACCTTTCATTCCGCAATCCCATCCCGCTGCCTTCAATGCTTCTAGGGCAGCATCTTCGGTCGGAAATGGCCCAAAGCGTCTAGTAACGGCAAGATCTTCAAACGGCGGCGGTGATAAGACTCTTATCCGTTCAAGATCCTTTCTGATGGAAGGCACCAAATGAGCAATGCAAGTGTCGATGGAGGCATGTTTCATCTCTTTTTTGTATCTGCCCATCAACACGAACCAACCTTCGCTAGCTGGCCCTGGCAACGCCTGCGCACCCGCTTGCACTTCAGCAAATAGGATGAGAGCCACGGTGATAGCCACTACCTTAGCAAAGCATTTTAAGAGCGGCATTGATCAGCTCCTCATCTGCGGCTCAACGCGCGAACGCGAAGGGTTTTCAAGTGGGCTCAGATCAGTGCCAGCATTCATCCGCGCTAAGTGATCGTTGATCGAAAGTAGCGCCAGGCCATAGCCAACCAACAGCGTGCCGACCAGGAAGCCGATAACAGCACCGACCACGCCGCCGAAGTGCGCATAGCCAGAGCTGCCAAACTGGGCTGCGATCGGCAGCATCATGCCACCGCCAAAGAAGTAGCCCAGCACGGTGCACCCGATCAGTTGGAGGTAGAGGATGCCTCTGAAGAACCCCAAGACCAAACTGGTCATCGCCTGACCTCCGACAAGAGCTTCATTCGCGCCCATTGAGAGAATCGCGATTTCTTTAATAATTATAGCACTATAGTCCGTGGTTTAAAGCACTACCCAATGCTCGCGTGCGGGTATGAACGCCCGCGCGCTCGTCGCCCGAAACCTGCGCCGCTGGCGGGTCGCTGCCGGCGTTTCGCAGGAGGCACTGGCTGTCGATGCCGGGGTTGACCGAACCTACGTCAGTCGGGTCGAGCGTGGCCTCGAGAACCCGACGGTGGCGGTGCTGGAGAGGATGGCGAAGGCGCTGGGCATCGGCATAGCGGAGTTCTTTGCGCCCGCGATGCCGGGGCCGCCGCCTTCTACGCTGCGGGCCGGCCGCAAGCCGAGAAAGATCGGCTCAAAGGCGCGTAAACGACCCTAGCCGCCTGGTGCGGTTAGCCCTGATTCACAACAAGTCGGTCAGCTGGCGGCCTTTGCCGAGGCAGCCTGGTCATCGTTCGCCGACACGTCTGCGGTGGGTGCTTTCATCGCGGCATCGATGGCGAGCCCAATGTCCTCGACGGCGCGGCGTACCGGTTGATCGGCCAGGTGGGCGTAGCGTTGCGTCGTCGAGACGTCGCGATGACCCAACAGCTTGCCGAGAATCGGTAAAGAGCTGCCTCGTGACACGCCCACGCTCGCAAACGAGTGCCGCAGGTCGTGCAGGCGCAAACTCTCCAGTCCCGCTGACTCCTTCAAACGCCGCCAGAAGCCGGCGAGGTCTGCGACGCGCGTGCCCGGTGAGCGGCCGGGGAACACATAGTCGGTACCGACCTGGCGCGGCAGAGTCGCAAGCAGGTCGACGGCGATCGACGACAGGTAGACTTCTTTGGCACCTGTCTTCGAGTCGGGCAGCCTGAGGCAGCGATGCTCAAAATCTACGAACCGCCATCTGAGCGTCAGCACTTCTGACTTGCGACAGCCTGTCAGCATGAGCAGGCGGACCGCCTGAACGGCAAACAGACTCTCGCCGCTGTTCTCGGCCTCGGCGAGCGCCACGCCCAATCGGCGGAACTCGTCACCGCTGAGAAAGCGCTCGAACTTCTTGTGAGGGTACTTCTTCACGCCGCGAACAGGGTTGTCCGCGCGGACGCCACGCTCCATCGCAAACGTGAACATGCCGCCCAGCAGGCCGAGCGTTCGGCTCGCCGTTCCTTTTCCGCCACGCACCCTGGCACGACCACGCGGCTTGGTCTTCAGATCCGTCCTGGTCTTGCCCGCCGCGACGTCACTCATGAACCGTTCGATGTCGAGCTTGGTGACATCGCGAACAGGCAGCCGTCCCAGTAGCGGCTTGATGTGTCGCTCGATGCGGCCGATGTCGACGGCTACGGTCGAAGCCTTTTTCAGTTCGCAGCCGTCGGCCAGATAGACATCGCACAACTCGGCAACGGTCATCGCTCTGCGATCATCCAACCGGCTTTGCAGCGGGTCTTCGCCCTGGGTCGCGGCACCGAGCACGCGAAGCGCTTCCGCGCGCGCCGTCTCGACAGTCCACGGAGAACCGTGCGTACCGATGGTAAAACGACGACGACGGCGGCCAGAGCGATACTCGACAAAGTACGCTCGCGACCCGCCCCTGCCGATACGAACGCCAAAGCCCTTCACGACAATGTCGTAGAGCAGCACGTCGGAGGCACTAACGGACGCGGATTCGACAACGCGCTTGGTCAGTTTCACGGGCATTGGCCGCGTCTTCTTCTCTGCGGTGCGCGTAGCACGGGCGTAGCTACGCGGCATCGAAATCGATGGCGGCCAGAAGAATATCAGAGTCCTTAAGTAATTGAAATAATTGACTAAAAAGGAACAGATAGTAATGGCTAGAAGCTGAAAAATCACGCTCCGAAGGCAGAGGTCGTGAGTTCGAATCTCGCCGGGTCCGCCAGCAAATCAGCAATTCAGATATGTCGTCGTCGCCGAACCTCCCCGTCGAAGGGGCGGCGACGCGGACCTGCACCTTTGCGATCCTGCCGCCATGCGCTCGAACGACAACAGGCTCGACGCGATCGACGGAGAAGGAAGCCATGACGGACAACAACGATCTCCTGGTGCGACGGGAGGACGGCGTCCTCGTGCTCACCTTCAATCGCCCGCAGCACCGCAACGCGCTCACCCAGGAGATGCAGGTCAGGCTTGGCGAGGAACTTGCGGCGGCGGAGCTCGACCGCGAGGTCGGCTGCGTGCTGCTGACCGGCGCGGGCGGCGCGTTCTGCGCGGGCGGTGATGTGAAGAACATGGCGCGCGGCCACGCCGCCGGCCAGCCGACCGATCAGCTCCGGCGCATGGAGGCGCAGCGCCAGTCGCAGCGGCGCACCTCGCTGCGCCTGTTCGAGATGGGCAAGCCGACGCTCGCCGCCCTGCCCGGCCCCGCCGCCGGCGCCGGCTTCTCGATGGCGCTCGCTTGCGACATGCGCATCGCCGCCGATACGGCGATCATGAGCAGCGCCTTCGTCAAGATCGGCCTGTCGGGCGACTACGGCGGCACCTACCTGGTCACACAGCTCGTCGGCCCGGCGAAGGCGCGCGAGATCTACCTGCTGGGCGATCGCATCGACATGCGCGAGGCGCACCGGCTGGGCCTGGTGAACTGGGTCGTGCCGGCCGCCGAGCTCGACGCCAAGGCCCTGGAGATCGCCAAGCGCCTGGCGGCAGGCCCGCGCCTGGCGCATCGCGCGCTGAAGGACAACCTCAATCGCGCGATGACCGGCACCTTCGCCGAGTGCCTCGACAACGAGAGCGCCAACCTCATGCATCTGCGCGACACCGAGGACCACAAGGAGGCCGCCCGCGCCTTCACCGAGAAGCGCGCGCCGAAGTTCGTCGGGCGTTGATATCGGCAAGGAGGGGCACGTGGACTCGCACAGTGACCGAGGTGGAGCCCTTGCCGGGCTGAAGGTCGTGGAGTTCGCCGGCGTCGGGCCGACGCCGATGGGCACGATGTTGCTCGCCGACATGGGCGCCGAGGTGGTGACGATCGACCGCACCGAGCCGATCGATCTGGGCAGCCCGAAAACGCCGGGCTTCGACCTGCTGCGCCGCAATCGCCTGGTCGTGAAGATGGACCTCAAGAACAAGGAGGCGCAGGCCTGCGCGCTGGATCTGGTGTCGAAGGCCGACGTGCTAATCGAGGGCTTCCGTCCCGGCGTCATGGAACGCATGGGGCTGGGGCCGGATGTGTGCCACGCGCGCAATCCGCGCCTGATCTACGCGCGCATGACCGGCTGGGGTCAGACCGGGCCGCTGGCCCACCGCGCCGGGCACGACCTCAACTACATCGCGCTCACCGGCGCGCTGCACGCGATCGGTCGCGAAGGCGCGCCGCCGACGCCGCCCTTGAGCCTGGTCGGCGATTTCGGCGGCGGCGGGCTGTACATGGCCGTCGGCGTGCTCGCCGCCCTGCATGCGCGCCAGCGCACCGGCGCGGGCCAGGTCATCGACATCGCCATGGTCGACGGCGCGCTGTCGCTGATGACGGCGTTCTACGGCGGTTACGCCTCGGGCCGCCTCAACCTGCGGCGCGGCACCAATGTCGTGGATGGCGGGGCGCCCTACTACGACGTCTATCAATGCGCCGATGGCGAGTACGTCTCGCTGGCGCCGATCGAGCAGCG
This sequence comes from uncultured Rhizobiaceae bacterium, assembly GCA_964437145.1. GTDB lineage: Bacteria > Pseudomonadota > Alphaproteobacteria > Reyranellales > Reyranellaceae > JAFAZJ01. The sequence continues at coordinate 15,544 of CAYTFW010000062.1, read as the reverse complement.
CTTCCGGCGCGAGATGTACGAGAAGCTCGGGCTCGATCCCCGGGAATTCGCCGGCAAGGACACGCCGGCCGATCGGCACACCGTGAAGCCGAGACTGGCGGCGATCTTCCGACAGAAGACCCGCGCGCAATGGTGCGAGATCTTCGACGGCAGCGACGCCTGCTTCGCGCCGGTGCTCTCCGTAGCCGAGACTGCGCGGCATCCGCATCACGTCGAGCGCGGCTCGCTGCCGGTGATCGACGGCGTCGTGCAGCCCGCGCCGGCGCCGCGCTTCCTCGGCACGCCCTCGCCGACACCCCAACCGCCGCGGCGGGAGGGCACCGATACCGACTCGGTGCTGCCGCGCTGGGGTATCGACGCGGCGACCATCGACCGACTGAAATCGACGAAGGCGCTGCTGTAGGAGGATCGCGAAGGCGTACACGCGATGGCCGCGCGCGGCTTGCCGGATTTCAAGGGGCGTTGAGGCCGCGCCGGCTACCCGTCAGCGCGAGACGAAGCGCTGGACCCAGGGAAAAAGTGCGAACGCCAGCTGCGCGGCGAGGCCGAGTTGCGCGCCCGCCGCCTGGTAGCTCGCCGCATGCTCCGCCGCCGTTCGGCCGAAGCCGAGCATGGAGACGGCCAACTCGCCCAGCATGAGCAGGACGAAAGCGAACATACCCATCGCGAGGCGCTCGACCGTCCGCGGCGGCACGGCGAGGCGGCGCACGAGCCAGGCGCACGCCACCCACGACAGCGCGAGCATGATGGGGAGCTCGATCAATACGGCGTTGGTATCGCCGAAGCGCGGCACGACGAACATCGTGCGGATCGTGCCGAGCGCGAAGCCGAGCGCGAACACGAGCATGAAATAGAAGAGTCCGGCACGAAGAGACGGCGCCATCTCGGCCTCCTTCGTTGCGCGGATAACATCCAACGCCAGGCGCGCGCTTAATGTAGATCAATGATCGCCGCGCGACGCCACGGGACATTGGCGGGCGCGGGAGATTTCGAACATGGCCCTGAACAGACGCATGGCACTTCTCGGCGGGGGCGGCGTCCTCCTTGCCGGCGGGGGCGCCGCGGCGCTCAGCTTTCTGCGCATGGGCTCGAGCGAGGCGTACGCCGAGACGGTCGCCGCGTCGCGCGCCGCGCTGGGCGCGGATCCGGATCTGAAGCAGCTGGTGCGTTTCGCCACGCTCGCCGCCAACGGCCACAACACGCAGCCCTGGCGCTTCCGCCTGTCGCAGGGCCGCATCGACATCCTGCCGGACTTCACACGCCGCACGCCGGTGGTCGATCCCGACGATCACCATCTCTACGCAAGCCTCGGCTGCGCGGCGGAGAACCTGGCGCTGGCAGGCGCCGCGCGTGGCCGGCGGGGCGAGCCGCGTTTCGACGACGCGGGTGACGGTTCCATCACCTTCGAGTTCAACCGGGGCCCGAACGAGTCGTCCGCCCTGTTCGACGCGATCCCGCGGCGCCAATCGACGCGCGTGGACTACGACGGCAAGGCTATCGGAGCCGAAGACCTGCGCGCGCTCGCGACCGCGGCCGCGATACCCGGCGTCGATGTGGTACTGGTCACGGACCGCCCACGCCTCGATCAGCTGCGCGATCTCATCGTCGCGGGCAACACCGCGCAGATGGCCGACGCCGCGTTCCTGCGCGAGCTGAAGGACTGGATCCGCTTCAATCCACGCGACGCGCTGGCCAAAGGCGACGGGCTCTACGGTGCCTGCAGCGGCAACCCGACGCTGCCCACATGGCTCGGACCTTTCATGTTCGACATGGCCTCCAAGGCCGAAGCGGAGAACGAGAAGATCGCCCGCCAAATGCGGTCCTCGGCCGGTGTCGCCGTGTTCGTCGCCGCGGCTTCGGACCGCGATCACTGGGTGCGGGCGGGTCAGGCGTGCCAACGCTTCGCGTTGCAAGCGACCGCGCAGGGCTTGAAGCTCGCCTTCCTGAACCAGCCCACCGAAGTGCCGCGCCTGCGGCCCGAGCTCGCCGCGCTCGTCGGCTTGCCTGGGCGCCGGCCCAACATCGTCATGCGTTTCGGCTACGGTCCGACGATGCCCATGTCGCCGCGCCGCCCGGTCGACGCGGTGCTGGCCTGAGCGCCCCGGAAGATCAGAAACCGATCTCCTGCGCGAGCACGCGGCCGATCCGGCGCAGCACGCGCATCGCGATCGACTGAGGGTCGCCCTCGATGATCGCCACGCCGCGCAACAGGTGCGCCACCGTCTCGTCGCTCTCCAGCACCATGCGCACGCTGAACATGGCCTCGTGCGAATAGACCGCCTTCTTCTCGTCGATGACGGCTTCGATCGGGCCGCCGAACGGCTCGGCCAGCAGCGGCAGGCTGAGACGGCGATCGGCGGCGCGGCTGACGCCCTCCACCCTGACCCGGGTCAGCTCATGCACGCCGTCATCGGCGATGAACGAGCCGGTCATGCCGGCCTTGATCCGCTCGACATCGGTCTGCGACACCAGCCCGCGCAGCACGACGCTCGACGAGCCGACCAGCACGGCGATCTGGTGGCGCGGCGCCAGCCACAGGCCTGGCCGCAGGTCCTTGTCGAGATCGACCACGGTGCCCGCCACCGGCGCCTTGACCACCAGGTCCTGCCGAAGCCGGCGGATGCCGGCCAGCGTCTGGGCTTCGGTCACGCGTTCCTGCTCCAGGATCAGGCTCTGCTCGAGGTCGGCGGCATCGCCGGCCGACCGCGCCAGGCGCAGATCGAGGAGCGCGATGCGCCGCAGCGCCATCGCCTCGCGCGACTCCAGCTCCGCGGCCTCGAGCCGCACGAGGGGCTGGCCGGCCGCGACGACATCGCCGTTCCTCACCAGGATTTCAGCGACGCGGCCGGCGCCGGGCGGATGGACGGCCTCCAGGCGGCTCGCCTCGACGATCGCCGGCACGCGCACCGATGTTCGCCACGGCAGCACGAAGGCCAGCAGCAGCATCAGGATCACGCCCCATGTCACCGCGTTCCGCCAGCGCAACCGCGCCTGCCGGCGAAGGCGCCACCACACGGCCATCTCGACGGCGACGGGCCGCACCACGAAGTAGCCGATTTCGACGATGAACAGGATGATGCCGACGATCTTGATGAAGAAGTAGTAGACGAACACCGCGATGGCGATGAACAGCAGCAGCCGGTAGAGCCAGGTCGCGTAGGCATAGACGATCAGCAGCCGCTCGAGCGACCGCGGCAGGTGCTCCGGCGGCGGCGCGCCGTGGGCGAACAGCGTCTCGCGCAGCTTCCAGCACCCCAGGGCGAAGCTGCGCGGTTGCAGGTTGTAGAGGCCGAGCGCGTCGGACAGCATGAAGTAGCCGTCGAAGCGCATGAACGGGTTGAGGTTGACGGCCATCGACAGGGCCGGCGCCAGCACCGCGGCCGCGAACAGGAAGTCGCGCAGGAATCCCGTGGTCATGAACGCCCAGACCAGCAGCGCGAGCGGCGCCACGACCAGCTCGGCCAGCACGCCGGCCGAGGCGATGCGCAGCCGCTGGCGCCGCGACGGCAGGCGCCAGGCGTCGGTGGTATCGGTGTAGAGAATCGGCGCCAGCACCATGAAGGCGACGCCCATGGTCGCGACCCGGCATCCCAGCCGCTTCGCGACCAGGGCGTGGCCCAGCTCGTGGATGGATTTCAGGATGACCAAGCCGCCGGCGAAGGCCAGCATTCCCTGCGGTTCGAACACGCGATGCCAGGCGGCGGTGAAGTCGGCCCATTCGCGACTGGCCAGGTAGACCGCGGCCAGCGCGAGGCACGCCCAGGCGATCCAGAATGATCGCGTGAAGACCACGCCGGTCGCTCTTGCCGCGCGCGACAACCAGCGGTCCGGCCGCACCAGGGGGATGCGGAAGAAGAGAAAGTTGTGCAGCAGCCATTTCGCGACTCCGCCGCGCCGCGACTGCGCCAGGATCAGGCTGCGACGCCAACCGGTTGTCGCGCCGTCGACCGTCAGCTCCTGGGCATCGAGGAAGCGGACCAGGGCATCGACCTCCTGGTCATCGACCTCGAGGGCCAGCTCGCGGTGCAGCCTGTCCTTCAGCGCGTCGTAGGTCCGGCTGCTCCAGCGCGCCAGCATCTCGAAGGCGTGCCAACCGATATGGAAGTAGCGATGCCGCGCGGCGTCGAAGATCAGGAAGGTCGGCTCGCCGGTCGCGTCGCGGCCACCATCGAGCAGCCGCAAGTCGGGCCTGAGTGCCGGCAGGACGGCGGGCCGCGGCGCCAGCATGCTAGCGCGCCTCCGACGCGCGCAGGGCTACAGCATGGGAACCGCCAAGCTCTTCCTTCTCCCCGCGAAGGCGGGGAGAAGGTGCCCGAAGGGCGGATGAGGGGCTTCGTTGAGTCTCAACAAAGACACCGTTGATTGTTGCGCGAGAAAGCCCCTCATCCGCCTCGCTGTCGCTCGGCACCTTCTCCCCGCCTTCGCGGGGAGAAGGCAAGAACGCCATCCGCGTTCGCCCTATCGAGACGCTCGTCGCGCGCGGCACGACCTAGACTCCCAGCCGCTGGCGGATCGCGGTGATCGGTCGGCGGAACAGGTAGAAGAACAGGCTGACGCGCTCGCCGTAGACCTGCGCCGTGCCGCGCGTGCCGATGCGCGGCAGCTGCTCGCCGTCGGCCGCCAGCCGGGCGAAAAGGCGGAAGGCGTACTGGCCCTCGCCGGTGACGCTCGCCTGGTAGCTGGCGCGAACCAGGACCGCCTCGACCGGCGCCAGCGGATCGCTGTCGAGGTAGACGACGACGCGGGCGCCCTCCTTGGCCGTGATCACGTCGGACACCGGCAGGTCGACGCGCACCTCCAGCTTGCGCGAATCGGCGATCTCCATGATTCGCTCGCCGGTGGTCACAGGCCGGCCGATCCAGTCGGATTTCGACGAATACAGCAGCAGCCCCGTCGCGCCGGCGCGCACGCGCGTGCGCTCGAGCAGATCCTGGGCGTAGGCGGCTTCGGCCTTGCGGACATCCAGCTCCGCCTGCGCGATCGCCACCTCGCGGTTGTCGCGCGCCGAGCCGAAGGCGCCCTGGACCGCCCGTCGATGCTTCGCCTCGGCGACGACGACGTTGCGCGCCGTCACCTCGGCGTCGTTGCGGAACTTGGTGTCGACAAACGTCAGGACAAGATCGCCTTCCGCGACCGGGGCGTTGGGCTGAACCGGCAGGTCGGCGATGACACCATCGACCGGCGCCGCGACCACGACCGGGTTGGCCGCCACCACCTCGGCCGGCGCCAGGGCGGTCAGGCGCACGGGAATGAGGCTGACCAGCGCCAAGGCCGCGATCACCGCCAGATAGACGAGCGCCCGTCGCTTGCGCGTGACGGGCCAGACGCGCGCGCGCGAGCGCAGCGCTTCGAAGGCATGGCCGTAGGCGTCGCCCAACGCCTCCAACACCGCCAGCTCGTGCTGACGCCATGGTGTGTCGCGCGCCAGGAGCAGTGCGTCGGCCGTCGGCGCGGAGCGTCGCGGCAGCGGCAGCCAGCACAGATGCTTGAAGGGGTAGTCGCGCGTGGCGTCGTCGTCCTCGGCGAACGCACCGAGGAGAAAGTGCTGCGCCTTGCGGGGATCGCCCTGCTTTCTGTCGAGGAAGCGCGCCGCCAACCGCTCGAAGGTCCTGACCAACGGCGCGTCGCGATCGACCGACGAGATGCTGGAGATCGCCGCCACGCGCGGGCGGCCGCCGCTGTCCTCGATCAGGAACGCCTGGAGATAGGGACAAGCCTTGCGCGTCTCGTTGACCGCGAAGAAACGCAGCGCCTCGGCGGAACTCTGCTGGCGCGCCTGCATTTCCAAGGCGAGCGCGGTGCTGAGCAGAGCGGCGCGATCGCCGTCCGGTGCCATCGCCTGTCGCCGCGCTGTTTCCATCGTCCCGGGGCCTTTCACCATACACCGCGGGCGGCGCTCGTCGCCGCCACCCGACTACCGGGTCGGCGGCTCGAATACCGCCGTACCGCTCATGCCACTCAGCACATCGGGCGGACGCGACACGAACTCGCCGGCCAGCCGAACGCTCTGGCTGACCGGATCGACGCTGGCGCCAATCCGTCCGACTCTGGCCCTCACCGTCTCGCCGGTCTCGTCGACCTGGAAGGCGAACTCCATGCCTTCCCTCAGCCACTTCAGCCACCGTGACGGCACGATGAGCTGGATCTCCAGGTTCGAATCATCGACGATTCGCAGGATCGGCTGCGTCGGGCCGGGCGTCTCGTAGGGCGAGGCGAGACGCTCGACGACCCGGCCATTGTAAGGCGCCACGATGGCGCAGCGCTTCAGCCTGGCCTCCAGTGCCATGACCTCGGCCTCGGCCTTGTCGGCGTCGGCCGCGGCCAGCTGGACCGAGAGCGCGCCCGCGGCCTGGCGACGGTTGAGCTCGACCGTGTTGGCGTGCGCCGCCTTCTTGCCGCGCCAGGCCGCGCGGGCCGCGCGGGCTTCCGTCTCCAGCTCTTCACAGTCGAAACGCACCAGCAGGTCGCCTTTGGTGAAGCGCTGGCCGTCGCGCCATGGCAACTCGAGGATGCGGCGTCCCAGGTCGGCGGTGATCTGCGCTTCGGCCAGCGGCTTGACCACGCCCCGCACCGCACCGTTGCCGTCGGCCGTCGCCGCCGAGTCGGGTACCCGCGGCCGCTGTGTCTGCGCCACCGCCGGTCCGGCGCACAGGCCGGCCAGCGACAGCGCCAGAACCAGAGCCGAGCCGGCCCGTCGTGCGCGCCACGCCGTCGTCCCGAGCGCGTCGAGGGAGCTCGCAGCGTGTCTCGCCGCGCTCGACATGACGATCGCGACCGTGTGCCCGCTCACGATCCTAGTTATCCCTGTCGGCCATCGCCTGCCTGATGTCGCGCGCGACCTCGGCCACCGGTCGATTCAGCGCGATGTCGATGCCGATCGGATCGAAACCCATCGAGGCCAGCAAGTTGGCGTGGGCGTTCTGCAGCTCGGCGTAGGCCACGTCCTGGCGGGCGCGCGCCGCCAACAGGTTCATGCGCTCGCGGATGACGCTCTGCTCGCCGGTGAAGTCCGTCGCGGCCTCGGTCTGGGTCTGCCGCAGGATTCGGCTCTGCACGTCCAGCAGTTCGCTGGCGACACGATAGCCGTCGGCGTTGGCCGCCAGACGCGCCCGGCTGACGTGGACCTGGGTCATGATCGCCAGCATGATCGCCAGCGACCGCTCCTTCAGCAGGTCGTCCTTGGCGGCGACCGTCGCCCTGCGGCTCGGATAGGTGAAGATGCTCAGCAGGTTCCAGCTGGCACGCGCGCCCCACGCGATCCAATTGCTGTTGAAGAGGTACCGGTTGGTGTCGGCGTTGAATCCGCCGTAGAGACTGATGCCGGGCAGCAGGCTGAGGATCGCGGCGTCAGCCTCGGCCCGGTTGATGCGCATCTCATGCATCACTTGCCGGACTTCGCTGCGGTTCTCCAGCGCCAGCCGGATCATCTCCTGCGGCTCCATGCTCGGCGCGCGCGGGATCGGCGGCCGCGACGGCACTTCGAGCTCGAACGGCGTGTCGGGCGATACGTTGATCAGCGCCGCCAGCTGGGCCCGCGCCACCGACAGGCTGCGCTCCAATTCCTGCAGCTCGCGCCGGACCACGATCAGCTCGCGCTCGTAGACCAGCGCCGGCAGTGGCGGCGCTTCGCCTCGCGTCACCAGGGCGCGAGCGTTGTTCAGCGCGCCACGGACGCTGCCTTCCAGCGCCTTGGTCTCGCGGAACAGACGCTCGGCGCTGACCGCCCGCCAATAGGCGGTACGCGTGTCCTCGAGAATGCGCTGGGCCGCCTTGCGTCGCTGTTCCTCGGCGATCAACGCCCTGTCGGCCTGCTGCTTGGCCCGGACATAGGAAAGACCGAAGTCGAGGATGTTCCAGCCGAATGTCAGGTCGCCGGCCAGCGTGTTCCGCTCGGTCGAGGTCGACGGCTCCAGCGACTGCCGCCCGGTCAGCACCGACTGGCTGCTGGAGGCGAGCTGGTTATTGCGGCCGGCATAGACCGAGTTGGCGACCAGCCGGGGCAGCAGGTCGGCGTTGGCCTGGTCCAGCTCTCGTAGCGACAGCGCCGCCGCCATCATCTCGACCCGATGATCGAGGTTGAACTTCAGCGCCCGCGCCAGGCACTCGTACATGTCGACCTTGCCGCTGACCGGCTCGTTGCGCGCCGCGATCTGCGGTACCTGGGTCTTGACGAAGTTGCTGACTTCCTCCTGCGTCAGCGGAGTCGGCGCCACGCTGCAGGCGGCCAGCACGCCCGCGCCCAGCACCAATCCGATCGCCCGCCCCGCGGCACCAAATCGCCATGTCATTCCCGTCTCCAATTTTTCGAGTCCCTTGGGCCGCCGATCGCCATCGCCGGCCCCGACTCGCCTAGATGTCCGCCGCCATCCCTCGCGCGATGCGCGCCGTCGCGAGGTGCGTCTCGGCGATGATCTGATCCAAGGTCGCGGCGCTCGCCGCGCCGCCGGTCGCGTATCGCGCCTCGATCGCGCCGGATTCGGGATCGACCGACACGAGCAGCTCAACAAGCCCGCGACCCGGCGCCTGTGCGAACACGATGAGCTCGACCGGCGAGCCGGCACGCGCGATCGTGATGGACTGGTCGTCGCCGATCGTCACCGCCGCCGGAACCGACATGCCGTCGGCCATGGTGGCGCTGACCTGGTACGCGCCGGATTGGTCGTCGCCGACGATCAGGCGGATGCCATCAGGCGCGATCCAGCTGTCGAGATGCATCGCCGTGCGGATGTAGGCGACGCCATCGACATCGCCGCTGACGTGGATACGGATGGGTGGGTTATAGACCGGCCGCACCAGCTCCGCCGGCACGAACCAGCCGTGCCTGTTGCCCTCGCCGAACAGGGGCGCCGTCATGAGGTGGACCACGTTGCGCTCGGGCGTGGGCGCCATGGATCCGATCCCGTTCAACCAGTCGAGCCGATTGACCGACTCCACGATGTAGTTGCCCTGCAGCCCGAGGAACGGCCCGTCGATCGAATCGAGCGAATCGATCTGGTTGGCGACGGTGTCGATCATGCCCGGCTCGCGCCCGATCGAGAACGGCTCGCGCCGACCGATCTCGCGGTATTCGGGCGGCACGTAGTGGCCCATGATCGGGATGAACTGGTCCGCCTGGACGACGTTGATCGTAACGACGATCGTCGCGACGCCACCATTGCCGTCGGAGACCTGGACCGAGAAGCTATCGGCGCCAATGAAGCCCGGCGTCGGCGTGTAGGTGTAGGTGCCGTCGGGGTTCACGACGACGCTGCCCTGGCCCGGCGCCGCAGCCAGGGCGTAGGTCAACGCATCGCCATCGACATCGGTCGCGGCCAAGGTGCCGACCGCCGCCGTCCCCTCGGCGATCGTGCGCGATACCGATACGCCGACGGGTGGATCGTTGATCGGTGTCACCGTCACGCTCACCGTCGCGATCGCGGTCCCACCGTTGCCGTCGCTGACCAGCACCGTGAACGTGTCGATGCCGTTGAAGTTCGGATTCGGTGTGTAGGTATATGTACCGTCGCCATTGACCACCACCGTACCGTTGGCCGGCGGCGTGTTCAGGCTATGCACCAGCGTGTCGTTGTCGATATCGCTGCCGACGACGGCGCCCGATACCGGCGTGTCCTCCGGCGTCGTCGCCGTGCCATTGGCAATGGTCGGCGGATCGTTGACCGAGGTGACGGTGCCGGACACCGTCGCCGTGGCGAAGCCGCCATTTCCGTCGCCTACCGTGTAGGTGAAGGTGATCGGGCCGTTGTAGTCGGGCGCTGGCGTGAAGGTCAGGGTACCGTCGGCATTGAGCGTCACGCTGCCATTGGCCAGCGCCACCGTGCCACCGACCGAGATGGGCGTACCGCCGATCGCGGTGATGGTGAGCGGATCGCCCTCGGGGTCGGTATCGCCCACCAGGACCGGAATGACGACCGAACCGTCCTCGGCGACGGTGAAGGTGTCGTTGACTACCACGGGCGGATCGTTCACCGGCGTGACGTTGACGGTCACCGTGGCGGTTTCCGTCGTCCCGCCCGAGGTCACCGTGTAGGTGAACGAGGTCGTGCCGTTGAAGTTCGCGCCGGGCGTGAAGGTGATCGTGCCATCTGCCAGGAAGGTCACCGCGCCCTGGCCGGCTGGCGGTTGGGTCACGCTGGTGATCGCCCGGCCCGGGTTCTCGAAGCTATCGGCCGTGGCGCCGTTGGTGCCGGTGATGGCGTTGAAGGTGATCGGCGTGTCTTCCGGCGTGCTGACCACGTCATTAGCGATGTCGGGCACCGACGTGATGGTGATCGGCACCGTGTCCGTGTCGGTCGCCGTGCCGTCGGATGTGCTGACCGTCAAGGTATCGGCGCCGAAGGAGTCGGGCGCACCAGTGTAGCTGAGGGCGGCCAACGCCGCGTTGATCTCGGCCGCCGTGCCGGTGATCGTCACGGTTCCCGTTCCGTTGCCGGCGACGACGGCGGTGCCGCCGGTGCCAACAGTCAAGGTGCCGTTGGTCACCGACAGGGTCGTCGTGAGCACGTCGCCGTCGATATCGGCCACGCTCACCCCGGCGATCGCCAGCGGCGCGTCTTCCAGCGCCGTCTGTGGGCCCGGCACCGTGTTCACCGGGGAATCGTTGCCGGGGCCGATATTGATGGTCACCGTCGCGGTTTCCGTCACCCCGCCCGACAGGACGGAGTAGGTGAAGCTCGTGGTGCCGTTGAAGTCCGGCGGCGGCGTGTAGGTGATCGTGCCATCGGCCGCGAACGTCACCGTGCCCTGGCCAGCCGGCGGCTGTGTGGCGCCGATCAGGGTGCGGCCGGGATTCTCGAAGTTGTCGGCCGAGGCACCGTTGGTGCCGGTGATGACGTTGAACGTAATCGGCGTGTCTTCCGGCGTCGTCACGGTGTCGGCGGTGATGTCGGCGACCGCCGTCACGGTGATCGCCACCGCGTCGATGTCGGTCAGCACACCATCAGAGGTCGTCACCGTCAGGCTATCGGCGCCGTTGTAGTCGGCTGTGGCCGTGTAGCTCAGCCCCGCCAGTGCCGCGTTGATCTGCGCCGCTGTGCCCGAGATCGTCACCGTGCCCGTGCCGTTGCCGCCGATCGTCGCGCCGCCACCAGCCGTCACGCTCAAGGTGCCGTTGGTCACGGTCAGGGTCGTGGTCAGCGCCGCGGTATCGACGTCGCCAACGCTCACCCCGGTGATCGCCAGCGGTGTGTCCTCCACCGCCGTCTGTGCGCCGGGCACAGTGTTGACCGGCGGATCGTTGACCGGGTTGACCTCGACGGTCACGGTCGCCGTCTCGGTCACGCCGCCCGAGGTCACGGTGTAGGTGAACGTGGTCGTGCCGGTGAAGTTGACCGGCGGCGTGTAGGTGATCGTGCCATCCGCCAGGAACGTCACGGTGCCTTGGCCGGCCGGCGGCTGGGTCACGCTGGTGATGGCCCGGTCCGGGTTCTCGAAGCTGTCGGCGTTGGCGCCGTTGGTGCCGGTGATGACGTTGAAGGTGACCGGCGTGTCCTCGGCCGTGCCCACCGTGTCATCGGTGATGTCGGCCACCGGCGTGATCGTCAGCGCTACCGTATCGACATCGGTCGCGACGCCGTCGCTGGTCGACACGGTGAGCGTGTCGGCGCCGCGGAAATCGGCCGTGCTGGCATAGGTCAGGCCGGCCAGCGCCGCGTTGATCTGCGCCGCCGTGCCTGAAATCGTGACGGTGCCCGTGCCACCGCCGGTGACAACCGCGCCGCTGCCAGCGGCGACCGTCAGGCTACCATTCGCTACCGTCACGGTGGTGGTCAGGACGCCGCCGTCGATGTCGGTCACGCTGACGCCGGGGATCGCCACTGGCGTATCCTCGTCCGTCGTCTGCGCGCCCGGCACCGTGTTGACCGGCGCGTCATTCACCGCCGTGACGTTGACGGTCACCGTCGCGGTCTCGGTCACGCCGCCCGAGGTCACGGTGTAGGTGAAGCTCGTCGTGCCGTTGAAATTGGCCGGCGGGGTGTAGGTCATCGTGCCATCGGCCAGGAACGTGACGGTGCCCTGCCCAACCGGCGGCTGCGTCACGCCGACAATCGCCCGGCCGGCGCCCTCGAAGCTATCGGCCGTGGCGCCGTTGGCGCCGGTGATCACGTTGAAGGTGACCGGCGTGTCCTCGTCCGTGGTGACGGTGTCGTCGGTGATATCGGCCACCGGCGTCACGGTGATCGCCACCGTGTCGACATCCGTCAGCGCGCCGTCGCTGGTCGACACCGTGAGCGTATCGGCGCCGTTGAAGTCGGCGGTGTTGGTGTAGGTGAGGCCGGCGAGCGCGGCGCTGACCTCGGCCGGCGTACCGCTGATCGTCACCGTGCCGGTGCCGTTGCCAACGATGGTTGCGCCGCCGCCCGCGGTCACGTTCAGGGTACCGTTGGTCACCGTCAGCGTCGTCGTCAGCGCCGCGCTGTCGACGTCGGCCACGCTCACCCCGGTGATCGGCAGCGGCGAGTCCTCCGCCGTTGTCTGTGCGCCCGGCACCGTGTTGACGGGCTCGTCGTTGACGCCACCGACATCGATCGTCACGGTCGCTGTCTCGGTGACGCCGCCCGACGTCACGGTATAGGTGAACGTCACCAGGCCGGTGAAATCCAGCGGCGGCGTGTAGGTGATGGTGCCGTCGGCCAGGAACGTCACCGCCCCCTGCCCGACTGGCGGCTGAGTCACGCTGGTCAAGCTGCGGCCGGGATTCTCGAAGCTGTCGGCCGTGGCACCGTTGGTGCCGGTGATGACGTTGAAACTGATCGGCGTGTCTTCCGGCGTCGTGACGCTGTCGTTGGTGATATCGGCGACCGGCGTCACGGTGATCGCCACCGTGTCGGTGTCGTTCAAGCTGCTGTCGCTTGTCGACACCGTCATGGTGTCAGGACCGTTGTAGTCCGCGGTGCTGACATAGATCAGGCCGGCCAGCGCCGCGTTGATCTGCGCCGCTGAGCCGGCCAGAGTCACCGTGCCGGTGCCGTTGCCGGTGATGATGGCGCCGCCGCCCGTCGCCACGGTCAGGGTGCCGTTGGCCACCGACACCGTTGTCGTCAACGACGTGTCGTCGACATCGAACACCGACACGAGGACGCCGTTGATCGGCAGCGGCGTGTCCTCGATGTCTGTCTGGGCGCCTGGCACCGTGTTGACCGGCGCGTCGTTGACCGCCGTCACGTTGATCGTCACGGTCGCCGTCTCGGTGACGCCACCCGAGGTCACGGTGTAGGTGAACGAGGTCGTGCCGTTGAAGTTGGCGGCCGGCGTGTAGGTGATCGTGCCGTCGGCCAGGAACGTCACAGTCCCCTCGCCCGCCGGCGGCTGGGTCACCGACGTGATCGCCCGACCCGGGTTCTCGAAGCTGTCGACCATGGCGCCATTTGTTCCGGTGATCACGTTGAACGAGATCGGCGTGTCCTCGGCCGTCGTCACCGTGTCGTTGGTGATGTCGACGATCGGCGTCACCGTGATCGCCACCGTGTCGACATCCGTCAGCGTCCCGTCGCTGGTCGACACCGTCAGCGTGTCGGCGCCGTTGAAATCGGCGGTGTTGGTGTAGGTGAGACCGGCCAGCGCCGCGTTGATCTGCGCCACGGTGCCGCTGATTGTCACCGCACCCGAACCGTTGCCGGTGATGGTCGCGCCGCCGCCAGCGGTCACATTCAATGTGCCGTTCGCCACGCTGACCGTGGTCGTCAGCGTCGCATTGTCGACGTCGCCCACCGTCGCGCCCGGGATCGCCAGCGGCGAGTCCTCAGCCGTCGTTTGCGCGCCGGGCACCGTGTTCACTGGCGGGTCGTTCTCGGCGTTGACCTGGACGGTGACGGTCGCTGTCTCGGTGACGCCACCCGAGGTCACGGTGTAGGTGAAGGTCGTGGTGCCCGTGAAGTCGGCCGGCGGCGTGTAGGTGATCGTGCCGTCGGCAGCGAACGTCACCGTGCCCTGGCCGGCCGGCGGCTGCGTCACGCTCGTCAGGGTCCGGCCGGCATTCTCGAAGCTGTCGGCGTTGGCGCCGTTGGTGCCGGTGATGACGTTAAAGGTCACCGGCGTGTCTTCGACCGTGCCCACGGAGTCGTTGGTGATGTCGGCGACCGGCGTCACGATGATCGCCACCGTGTCGGTGTCGCTCAACGTGCCGTCGGACGTCACCATCGTCAGCGTGTCGGCGCCGTTGTAGTCGGCCGTGCTGGCGTAGGTCAGGCTGGCCAACGCGGCGTTGATCGCCGCGGCGCTGCCCGACAAGGTCAAGGTACCGGTGCCGTTGCCGGTGATCACGGCGCCGCCGCCGGTCGGCACCGTCAAGGTGCCGTTGGCCACCGTCAGGGTGGTGGTCAGGGTCGCACTGTCGACGTCGGACACCGAGGGAACAACGCCGGCAAGCGTGAGCGGCGTGTCCTCGACCGCCGTCTGCGGCCCGGGGACCGTGTTGACCGGCGCGTCGTTGGCCGCCGTGACGTTCACCGTCACAGTCGCCGTCTCGGTCACACCGCCCGACGTCACCGTGTAGGTGAACGTCGTCGTGCCGTTGAAGTTGAGCGCCGGCGTGTAGGTGATGCTGCCATCGGCCAGGAACGTCACCGTGCCCTGGCCGACCGGCGGCTGCGTCACTGACGTGATCACCCGGCCGGCATTCTCGAAGCTGTCGGCTGTGGCGCCGTTGGTGCCGGTGATGACGTTGAACGTGATCGCCGTGTCTTCCGTCGTGGTGACGGTGTCGTTGGTGATGTCGACGACCGGGGTCACCGTGATCGCCACCGTGTCGGTGTCCGTCGCGGTGCCGTCGCTGGTCGAGACGGTCAGGTTGGCGGCGCCGTTGAAGTCGGCGGTGTTGGTGTAGGTCAGGCCGGCCAGGGCGTTGTTGATCTGCAGCGCCGTGCCGACGATCGTCACCGTGCCCGTACCATTGCCACCGATCGTCGCGCCGGTACCGGTCGTCACCGACAGCGTGCCGTTGGTCACCGTCAGCGTCGTGGTGAGGGTCCCGCCGTCGACATCGGTCACACTGACCCCGGTGATGGGCAGCGGCGTGTCCTCGGTCGTCGTCTGCGCGCCCGGCACCGTGTTCACCGGCGCATCGTTCACCGCCGTGACATTCACGGTCACGGTCGCGGTCTCGACGACACCACCCGAGGTCACCGTGTAGGTGAACGTCGTCGTGCCGTTGAAGTTGGCCGGCGGCGTGTAGGTGATGGTGCCGTCGGCGGCGAACGTCACGGTACCTTGTCCGGCGGGCGGCTGGGTCACGCCGGTCAAGGTGCGACCGGGGTTCTCGAAACTGTCGGCCGTCGCGCCATTCGTGCCGGTGATGACGTTGAAGCTGAGCGGCGTATCCTCCGGCGTAGTCACGGTGTCGTTGGTGATGTCGACGACCGGCGAGACGGTGATGGCCACCGTGTCGGTGTCGCTCGCCGTGCCGTCGCTGGTGGTCACCGTAAGGCTCGCGGTGCCGAAGAAGTCGGCGGTGTTGGTGTAGGTCAGACCAGCCAGCGCCGCGTTGATCTGCGCCGCTGTGCCCGAGATCGTCACCGTGCCCGTGCCGTTGCCGCCGATCGTCGCGCCG